>NZ_JANQCH010000015.1 GCF_024723325.1 Agrococcus sp. HG114 | reverse complement strand
GCCGAGCCGAGCGCGCGCGGCCGCGGACGCGACGAGCGCGATCGCCGCGCGCTCGTCGCCGTCGGGATCGGCCGCGTCGCCCGCATCGACGACGCGCAGCGCCGCGAGGTCACTCCCCGGCGCGTGCGCCGAGAAGCGCGCGAGCGCGGCGCGGACCGCCGCCGGGGTGCCGTGCGCGCTCGTCGGGCTGAGCGACGTCGCGTGGGTGCCGAGCCCGACGAGCACCGCGTCGGCGCGATCGCCCTCGCGGAGCTCGGGCCACGCGCCCGCGCGCGGCCAGAGCGGGTCGTGGGGGAGCGTCGGCGTCGTCGTCATGGCCGCGACGCTAGCAAGCCGATGCCCGCCGCGAGGGTCGAGAAACCGCGGAACGGCGCGGGATGCGACGCGACACGCCCGGGTTGCACGGACGTTCGCATCCGTGCGAGAATCGTGAGGTTGCAAACGCGGCGCTCGCCGCTCACTGCCCTGCAGTGCACAGGACGACCACGATCCTGGGCCGCGGGCAGCCCAACGAAAGAACTTCGCCGAAGCAGAGCATGGCACGTCCGTGCTCTGCGGCGGTGCGCGCCCCTCGCGGGCATTGACAGAAGAACAGCGGTGCACTGACAGGTGCGTTGCGAGCAGCCGTGAGAACGCTGCGTCGACAGGAAGAGAGTCAGCCATGGCGGGACAGAAGATCCGCATCCGACTGAAGTCGTACGACCACGAGGTCATCGACTCGTCGGCGCGGAAGATCGTCGACACCGTGACCCGTGCGGGCGCGACGGTGGTGGGCCCGGTGCCGCTGCCGACCGAGAAGAACGTGGTCGTCGTGATCCGTTCGCCCCACAAGTACAAGGACAGCCGCGAGCACTTCGAGAAGCGCACGCACAAGCGTCTCATCGACATCATCGACCCGACGCCGAAGGCCGTCGACTCGCTCATGCGCCTCGACCTGCCCGCTGACGTCAACATCGAGATCAAGCTCTAAGGAACGCCATGTCGAAGATCATGACGACGCGGGGCCTGCTCGGCACGAAGCTCGGGATGACCCAGGTCTGGGACGAGCAGAACAAGCTCGTCCCCGTCACGGTGCTCGAGATCACGCCGAACGTGGTCACGCAGATCCGCACGCCCGAGAAGGACGGCTACGCCGCGATCCAGATCGCCGCCGGCCAGATCGACCCGCGCAAGGTCAACCAGCCCGCGGCCGGTCACTTCACCGCTGCCGGCGTCACGCCGCGCCGCCACCTCGCCGAGGTGCGCACCGACAACGCCGCCGAGTACGAGCTCGGCCAGGAGCTCTCGGTCGACCTCTTCGCCCCCGGGCAGAAGATCGACGTCGTCGGCACGTCGAAGGGCAAGGGCTTCGCCGGTGTGATGAAGCGCCACAACTTCGCCGGCGTCTCCGCATCGCACGGTGCGCACCGCAACCACCGCAAGCCGGGCTCCATCGGCGCCTCGGCCACGCCCAGCCGCGTCTTCCGCGGCACGCGCATGGCCGGTCGCATGGGCGGCGCCCGCGTGTCGGTGCTGAACCTCACGGTCCACTCGATCGATGTCGAGCAGGGCCTCATGCTCGTCAAGGGCGCCGTCCCCGGCGCTCGCGGCCGACTCGTGTTCGTCCGCAACGCTGTGAAGGGAGCCTGAGCATGACCGCACAGGTCGCCATCGTCAACGCCGAGGGCAAGCAGGCGGGCTCGGTCGAGCTGCCCGCGAGCATCTTCGACGTGCAGACGAACGTTCCGCTGATCCACCAGGTCGTCGTGGCGCAGCTCGCCGCGGCGCGCCAGGGCACGCACGCGACCAAGGGTCGCGGCGAGGTCTCCGGCTCCGGCACCAAGCCGTTCAAGCAGAAGGGCACGGGCCGCGCCCGCCAGGGCTCGGTGCGCATGCCGCAGCACCGCGGCGGTGGCATCGTCCACGGGCCGGTGCCGCGCGACTACGCGCAGCGCACCCCCAAGAAGATGATCGCCGCGGCGCTCCTCGGCGCGCTCTCCGACCGCGCTCGCGGCGGCCGCCTGCACGTCGTCGAGTCCTTCGCCGCCGGCGAGGCCCCGCGCACCCGCGCGGCGGTCGAGATGCTCGGCGCGCTCGGCACCGTCAAGAACGTGCTCGTCGTGCTCGACCGCACCGAGGAGAACGCGTTCCTGTCGGTCCGCAACCTGCCCGAGGTGCACGTGCTCGCGTGGGACCAGCTGAACGCCTACGACGTGCTCGTGAGCGACGACATCGTCTTCTCGAAGTCCGCCTTCGAGGCGTTCGTCGCGGCGAAGACCAAGGGCGGGGCCGCCTCGGCGCCCGCCACGGCCGACGAGGCCGCTGACGCAGAGAAGGACGAGAACCGATGAGCGGGTACAACAAGGACCCTCGCGACGTCATCATCCGACCCGTCGTGTCCGAGAAGAGCTACGCGCTCATCGACATGGGCAGCTACACCTTCGAGGTCGACCCCCGCGCGTCGAAGACCGAGATCAAGCTGGCGATCGAGAAGATCTTCGGCGTCAAGGTCGCGCGCGTGAACACCCTGAACCGCGTCGGCAAGACGCGCCGCACCCGCTTCGGCATCGGCAAGCGCAAGGACACCAAGCGCGCCATCGTGAAGCTGAAGTCCGGCTCGATCGACATCTTCACGGCTGTCGGCTGAGGACGGAAGGAACAACACCATGGCCATTCGCAAGTACAAGCCGACGACCCCCGGTCGTCGCGGCTCGTCCGTCGCCGACTTCGCTGAGATCACCCGGTCGACGCCCGAGAAGTCGCTGCTGCGCCCGCTGCCCAAGACCGGCGGCCGCAACAACACCGGTCGCATCACCACCCGCCACATCGGCGGCGGGCACAAGCGCCAGTACCGCGTCATCGACTTCAAGCGCAACGACAAGGACGGCGTGAACGCCCGCGTCGCGCACATCGAGTACGACCCGAACCGCACGGCGCGCATCGCGCTGCTGCACTTCGAGGACGGCACGAAGCGCTACATCCTGGCCCCGAACAAGCTCTCGCAGGGCGACGTCGTGGAGTCGGGCGCCGGCGCCGACATCAAGCCGGGCAACAACCTGCCGCTGCGCAACATCCCCACGGGCACCGTCGTCCACGCGATCGAGCTCCGCCCCGGCGGCGGCGCGAAGCTCGCGCGCTCGGCAGGCGCCTCGGTGCGCCTCGTCGCCAAGGACGGCCCCTACGCGCAGCTCCGCCTGCCGTCGGGCGAGATCCGCAACGTCGACGCGCGCTGCCGCGCCACGATCGGCGAGGTCGGCAACGCCGAGCAGTCGAACATCAACTGGGGCAAGGCCGGCCGCAAGCGGTGGCTCGGCGTCCGCCCGACCGTCCGCGGTGTCGCGATGAACCCGGTCGACCACCCGCACGGCGGTGGCGAGGGCAAGACGAGCGGTGGTCGCCACCCCGTCAGCCCCTGGGGCCAGGCAGAGGGCCGCACGCGCCGCCCGAACAAGCCGAGCGACCAGCTCATCGTCCGTCGCCGGCCGACCGGCAAGAAGAAGCGCTAGTAGGAGAGTCCGATGCCCCGCAGCCTCAAGAAGGGTCCGTTCGTCGACGACCACCTCCTCACCAAGGTGGTTCGCCAGAACGAGGCCGGCAGCAAGAACGTCATCAAGACGTGGTCGCGCCGTTCGATGATCGTGCCGGCCATGCTCGGCCACACGATCGCCGTCCACGACGGTCGCAAGCACATCCCGGTCTTCGTCACCGAGACGATGGTCGGCCACAAGCTGGGCGAGTTCGCGCCCACCCGCACCTTCCGCGGTCACGTGAAGGACGACAAGAAGGGCCGTCGCCGCTGACGCGGCGACGGAAGAAGGAGAAGGCAATGGTTGAGTCGATCGCTCGCGTTCGTCACATCCGCGTGACCCCTCAGAAGGCCCGCCGCGTCGTCGACATGATCCGCGGCAAGCAGGCCGAAGAGGCCCTCGCGATCCTGAAGTTCGCCCCGCAGGGCGCCTCGGAGCCGGTGTTCAAGCTCGTCGCCTCGGCGATGGCGAACGCCCGCGTCAAGGCCGACCAGGCGAACGAGTACCTCGACGAGCAGGACCTCTACGTGGCCCGCGCGTTCGTCGACGAGGGCACCACGCTCAAGCGGTTCCAGCCGCGTGCACAGGGTCGCGCGTTCCGCATCAACAAGCGGACGAGCCACATCACCGTCGTGCTCGCGACGCCGACCACGGAGGACGAGAAGTAATGGGACAGAAGGTCAACCCGTACGGCTTCCGCCTCGGCATCACCACCGACCACGTGTCGCGGTGGTTCGCCGAGTCGACGAAGCCGGGGCAGCGCTACGCCGACTACGTGGCTGAGGACGTCCGCATCCGCAAGATGCTGCAGACGAGCCTCGACCGCGCCGGCGTCGCCCGCATCGAGATCGAGCGCACCCGCGACCGGGTCCGCGTCGACATCCACACCGCCCGTCCGGGCATCGTGATCGGCCGCCGCGGCGCCGAGGCCGAGCGCATCCGCGCCGACCTCGAGAAGCTCACCGGCAAGCAGATCCAGCTGAACATCCTCGAGGTCAAGAACCCCGAGGCCTCCGCGCAGCTCGTGGCGCAGGGCATCGCCGAGCAGCTCAGCGCTCGCGTGGCGTTCCGCCGCGCGATGCGCAAGGGCCTGCAGTCCGCGCAGCGCGCGGGCGCCAAGGGCGTGAAGATCAAGGTCTCGGGCCGCCTCGGCGGCGCCGAGATGAGCCGCAGCGAGTCGTACCGCGAGGGCCGCGTGCCCCTGCACACCCTCCGGTCGAACATCGACTACGGCTTCTACGAGGCCAAGACGACCTTCGGCCGCATCGGCGTGAAGGTCTGGATCTACAACGGTGAGCTGACCAACCGCGAGCTCGCTCGCGAGCAGGCGAACCAGAAGCCGCAGCGCGAGCGTCGGGGCCCCCGTCGCGACGCGCCGGCCGCAGCAGGAGTCGAGGCGTAACCATGCTCATCCCCCGTCGAGTCAAGCACCGCAAGCAGCACCACCCGAAGCGCACCGGTCAGGCGACCGGTGGCACGAAGGTCAGCTTCGGCGAGTACGGCATCCAGGCGCTCACGCCTGCGTACGTCACCAACCGGCAGATCGAGTCGGCCCGAATCGCCATGACGCGCCACATCAAGCGCGGCGGCAAGGTGTGGATCAACATCTACCCCGACCGCCCGCTCACGAAGAAGCCCGCCGAGACCCGCATGGGCTCCGGCAAGGGCTCGCCCGAGTGGTGGGTCGCCAACGTCAAGCCGGGTCGCGTCCTCTTCGAGGTCGCCGGTGTCGACGAGCAGCTCGCGCGCGAGGCGCTGACGCGAGCCATCCACAAGCTGCCGCTCAAGGCACGCATCATCAAGCGCGAGGAGGCTGACGCATAATGGCGATCGGTTCCAAGGAGCTCATGCCCGCCGAGCTCGCCACCATGGACGACGAGCGACTCGTCGTCGAGCTGAAGCGGGCCAAGGAGGAGCTGTTCAACCTGCGCTTCCAGTCGGCCACCGGCCAGCTGGACTCGCACGGCCGGCTGCGCGCCGTCAAGCGCGACATCGCCCGGCTCTACACCGTGATCCGCGAGCGCGAGCTCGGCATCAGCGCCTCCCCGGCGCCGGTCGAGAAGGCCGCGGACAAGAAGAAGTCGAAGAAGGCCGACGAGGCCGAGAAGGCTGAGGACAACTGATGGCCACCGAGCAGAAGGACGAGACCGTCCAGCGCGGCTACCGCAAGTCGCGCATCGGCTACGTCGTCTCCGACAAGATGGAGAAGACGGTCGTCGTCGAGGTCGAGGACCGCGTGAAGCACCCGCTGTACGGCAAGGTCATCCGCAAGTCCTCGAAGGTGAAGGCGCACGACGAGCAGAACGCAGCCGGCATCGGCGACCGCGTGCTGATCGCTGAGACCCGCCCGATGAGCGCCACCAAGCGGTGGCGCATCGTCGAGATCCTCGAGAAGGCCAAGTAGGCCTCGGCCTCGAAGGAGATCCAGACATGATCCAGCAGGAATCCCGCATCAAGGTCGCCGACAACACCGGCGCCAAGGAGCTCCTGACCATCCGCGTGCTCGGCGGCTCCGGCCGTCGCTACGCCGGCCTCGGTGACACCATCGTGGCCACGGTCAAGGACGCCATCCCCGGCGGCAACGTCAAGAAGGGCGACGTGGTCAAGGCCGTCGTCGTCCGCACCGTGAAGTCGACGCGCCGCGCCGACGGCTCGTACATCAAGTTCGACGAGAACGCAGCGGTCATCCTGAAGAACGACGGCGACCCCCGCGGCACCCGCATCTTCGGTCCCGTCGGTCGCGAGCTCCGCGACAAGCGCTTCATGAAGATCGTCTCGCTCGCACCGGAGGTGATCTGACCCATGGCCAGCATCAAGAAGGGCGACCTCGTCGTCGTCATCGCCGGCGCGCGCGAGTCGCGCGGCGGTGACCGGGGCAAGACCGGTCGCGTGATCGAGGTCCTGCCCGAGCAGGACCGCGTCATCGTCGAGGGCGTCAACCTCGTCACCAAGCACATCAAGGTCGGGCAGACCAGCCGCGGCACCCGCACGGGCGGCATCGAGACCCACGAGGCCCCGATCCACGTGTCGAACGTCGCGCTCGTCGACCCCGAGACCAAGAAGCCCACGCGCGTGCGCCGCGAGGTCAAGAGCGTCGAGAAGAACGGCGTCACGACCACGACCAAGGTCCGCGTCGCGACGAAGTCGGGCAAGGAGATCAAGAGCAATGACTGACACCGCTGTGCGCCTTCCGCGGCTCAAGCAGCAGTACCGCGAGACGATCGTGCCCGCGCTCCGCGAGGAGTTCGGCTACGGCAACGTCATGCAGGTGCCGGGCCTGACCAAGATCGTCGTCAACACGGGCGTCGGCGAGGCCGCGCGCGACTCGAAGGTGATCGAGGGCGCGATCCGCGACCTCACGCAGATCACCGGCCAGAAGCCGATGGTCACGAGCGCCCGCAAGTCGATCGCGCAGTTCAAGCTGCGCGAGGGCATGCCGATCGGCGCGCACGTGACGCTCCGCGGCGACCGCATGTGGGAGTTCCTCGACCGTCTGCTGACGCTCGCCCTCCCGCGCATCCGCGACTTCCGCGGCCTGAGCCCGAAGCAGTTCGACGGCAACGGCAACTACACCTTCGGCCTCCAGGAGCAGTCCGTGTTCCACGAGATCGACCAGGACAAGATCGACCGCGTCCGCGGCTTCGACATCACCGTCGTCACGACGGCGAAGAACGACGACGAGGGTCGCGCGCTGCTCAAGGCGCTCGGCTTCCCCTTCAAGTCCTGACCCCATCGGCGCCGCCGGCGCCGAGCAGCTTCAAGGTCGCTGTCCGCGGAACGGGCAGCGAAACCAGAACGGAGAACCACCCATGACGATGACCGATCCGGTCGCCGACATGCTGACGCGTCTGCGCAACGCCAACACGGCGATGCACGACGAGGTCACGCTGCCGTCGTCGACCCTCAAGGCCAGCATCGCCGAGATCCTCGAGCGCGAGGGCTACATCTCGAGCTGGAAGGTCGAGGACGCACGCGTCGGCAAGACGCTCACCCTCGGCCTCAAGTTCGGCCCGAACCGCGAGCGCGCGATCTCGGGCATCAAGCGGGTCTCGAAGCCGGGTCTGCGCGTCTACGCGCGCTCGACCGAGATCCCCCAGGTGCACGGCGGCCTCGGCGTCGCCATCCTGTCCACGAGCTCGGGCCTCCTCACGGACCGTGAGGCCGAGCAGAAGGGCGTCGGCGGGGAAGTCCTCGCCTACGTGTGGTGAGCTGACATGTCACGAATCGGACGTCTCCCCATCGACATCCCCGCGGGTGTCGAGGTCACGGTGAACGACGGCGTCGTCACCGTCAAGGGCCCCAAGGGCGAGCTGCAGCTGACGATCGCCGAGCCGATCCAGGTCGAGGTCGCCGACGGCCAGGTGCAGGTCACCCGGCCCGACGACGAGCGCGAGTCGCGCTCGCTGCACGGCCTCACCCGCACGCTGATCGCCAACGACATCGTCGGCGTCACCGAGGGCTACTCCAAGGCCCTCGAGGTCGTCGGCACCGGCTACCGCGTGCAGGCCAAGGGCACCGGGGTCGAGTTCGCGCTCGGCTACTCGCACCCGATCAGCGTCGAGCCGCCCGCCGGCATCACGCTCACGGTCGAGGGCAACAACAAGGTCACCGTCAGCGGCATCTCGAAGCAGGCCGTCGGCGAGGTGGCCGCGAACCTCCGCAAGCTGCGCAAGCCCGAGCCGTACAAGGGCAAGGGCGTGCGGTACGCGGGCGAGCAGATCCGCCGCAAGGCTGGAAAGGCTGGTAAGTGATGGGCATCGGTACCCGAGGCAAGAGCAAGTCGGCTGCCCGCGGTCGTCGTCACGCACGCCTGCGCAAGAAGATCGTCGGCACCGCATCGGTGCCGCGCCTGGTCGTCACCCGCTCGGCACGCCACGTGTTCGTGCAGGTCGTCGACGACTCGAAGGGCATCACCGTCGCGTCGGCGTCGACCATGGAGGCCGACCTCCGCGGCTTCGACGGCGACAAGACCGCGAAGGCCAAGCGGGTCGGCGAGCTCGTCGCCGAGCGCGCGAAGGCTGCCGGCATCGAGTCGGTCGTGTTCGACCGCGGCGGCAACCGCTACGCCGGCCGCGTCGCGGCGATCGCCGACGGCGCACGAGAGGCAGGGCTGGGACTGTGAGCGAAGAGAACAAGGACACGCAGGTGACGGACACCACGCAGCAGCCTGCTGCTGAGGCCGCCTCGACGGCCGACCACCGCGACGAGCCGCGCGAGCAGCGCCGGGGCAGCCGCGACCGCGGCACCCGCAACGAGCGCGGCCGCCGCGACGACCGCACGGAGAACCAGTTCCTCGAGCGCGTCGTCACGATCAACCGCGTCTCGAAGGTCGTCAAGGGCGGCCGTCGCTTCAGCTTCACGGCGCTCGTCGTCGTGGGCGACGGCGACGGCATGGTCGGCGTCGGCTACGGCAAGGCGCGCGAGGTCCCGACGGCCATCTCGAAGGGCGTCGAGGAGGCGAAGAAGAACTTCTTCCGCGTCCCCCGCATCGGCCGCTCGATCCCGCACCCCGTGCAGGGCGAGGCCGCCGCAGGCGTCGTGCTGCTGCGCCCCGCCGCAGCCGGTACCGGTGTCATCGCGGGCGGTCCCGTGCGCGCCGTGCTCGAGTGCGCCGGCATCCACGACGTGCTGAGCAAGTCGCTCGGCTCGTCGAACTCCATCAACATCGTGCACGCCACCGTGGCCGCCCTGCGGATGCTCGAGGAGCCCCGCGCCGTCGCCGCCCGTCGTGGGCTCGACGTCGACCGCGTGGTGCCCGAGCGGCTCCAGCGCATCGAGGCGGAGTTCGCGAAGCACGAGGCCGAGATCGCGAAGGCGGCATCGAAGTGAGCAAGCTGAAGATCACGCAGGTCAAGTCGGTGATCAGCGAGAAGCAGTACCAGCGCGAGACGCTCCGCTCGCTGGGCCTCAAGCGCATCGGCCAGTCGGTCGAGCGCGAGGACAACGAGCAGAACCGCGGTTACGTCAACACGGTTCGGCACCTCGTCAAGGTCGAGGAGATCCAGAATGACTGAGAAGAACGAGTCGGCCGAGCTGCCGTCGCTCAAGGTGCACCACCTCCGGCCCGCGCCGGGCGCGAAGACCGCCCGCACGCGCGTCGGCCGCGGTGAGGCGTCGAAGGGCAAGACGGCCGGTCGAGGCACGAAGGGCACCAAGGCCCGCTACCAGGTGCGCGCCGGCTTCGAGGGCGGCCAGCTGAACAGCGTCATGCGCGCTCCGAAGCTGCGCGGGTTCAAGAACCCGTTCCGCACCGAGTACCAGGTCGTGAACGTCGGGCAGCTGCAGTCGCTGTACCCGAACGGCGGCGACGTCACCGTCGCCGACCTCGTGGCCAAGGGCGCCGTCCGCAAGAACGAGCTCGTCAAGGTGCTCGCCGGCGGCGAGCTCTCGGTCGCGCTCACGATCGACGTCGACAAGGTGTCGGCGGCCGCGGAGCAGAAGATCGTGGCCGCTGGCGGCTCGGTCAAGTAAGTAGGCTGAGGGGCGGTCCGTGCGCGGACCGCCCCGATTGCCATTCTCGGAAGGCTGCACGTGTTCAGTGCCATCGCACGCATCTTCAAGACGCGCGACCTGCGTCGGAAGATCCTCTTCACGCTCGCGATCGTCGCGATCTTCCGGCTCGGGTCGTTCATCCCCGCGCCGTTCGTCGACTACAGCAACGTGCAGCAGTGCATCGCAGCGAACTCGCAGGCCACCGGCCTCTACCAGCTCGTCAACCTCTTCTCCGGCGGCGCGCTCCTCCAGCTGAGCATCTTCGCGCTGGGCATCATGCCCTACATCACCGCCGCGATCATCGTGCAGCTGCTGCGCGTGGTGATCCCCCACTTCGAGACCCTCTACAAGGAGGGCCAGTCGGGCCAGGCGAAGCTCACGCAGTACACGCGCTACCTCACGATCGCGCTCGGCATCCTCCAGTCGACGACGCTCATCACCGTCGCGCGCTCGGGCGCGCTCTTCTCGGCGACGGGCGGCCCCGCGCTGCCCCAGTGCCAGAACCTGCTGACGAACGACTCGTGGTGGTCGATCGCGCTCATGATCATCACCATGACGGCCGGCACCGGCCTCATCATGTGGCTCGGCGAGCTCATCACCGAGCGCGGCGTCGGCAACGGCATGTCGCTGCTCATCTTCACGTCGATCGCCGCGACCTTCCCCGGCGCGCTCGGCATCATCTTCGAGACGCAGGGCTTCAGCACCTTCATCATGGTGCTGCTCACCGGCGTCCTCATCATGGCGCTCGTCGTGTTCGTCGAGCAGTCCCAGCGCCGCATCCCCGTGCAGTACGCGAAGCGCATGGTCGGCCGGCGCATGTACGGCGGGCAGTCGACGTACATCCCGATCAAGGTCAACATGGCCGGCGTCGTGCCCGTCATCTTCGCCTCGTCGCTGCTGTACCTCCCGGCGCTCGTCGCGCAGTTCAACATGCCGGCCGACGGCACCGCCCCCGCCGACTGGGTGCTGTGGGTGCAGGCGAACTTCACGACCGGCGACCACCCGCTCTACATGCTGGTGTTCTTCCTCCTCATCGTCGGGTTCACCTACTTCTACGTCGCGATCACCTTCAACCCGGAGGACGTCGCCGACAACATGAAGAAGTACGGCGGCTTCATCCCCGGCATCCGCGCGGGCCGGCCGACCGCCGAGTACCTCGACTACGTGCTGACCCGGATCACGTTCCCCGGCTCGATCTACCTCGGGCTCGTCGCGCTCATCCCGCTCATCGCGCTCGCGACCGTCGGCGCGAACCAGAACTTCCCGTTCGGCGGCGCATCGATCCTCATCATCGTCGGCGTCGGCCTCGAGACCGTCCGCCAGATCGACGCGCAGCTGCAGCAGCGCCACTACGAAGGGCTCATCCGCTAAATGGCGAACCTCCTCATCGTCGGCCCGCCCGGAGCGGGCAAGGGCACGCAGGCCGCTCGGATCGCGTCGGCGCTGCAGGTGCCCGCGGTGTCGACCGGCGACATCTTCCGCCAGAACATCAAGGAGCAGACCGAGCTCGGCAAGCGGGTCACGGCCATCCTCGACGCGGGGGAGTACGTGCCCGACGAGCTCACGAACGAGCTCGTCGACGACCGCCTCGCGCAGCCCGACGCCGAGCAGGGCTACCTGCTCGACGGCTACCCGCGCACCGCGGGCCAGGTCGAGTACCTCGACGGCGTGAACCTGCGCCGGGGCGAGCAGCTCGACGCGGTCATCCGCCTGCTGGCCGACACCGACGAGGTCGTGCGCCGGCTGCTCGCGCGCGCGGTCGAGCAGGGCCGCAGCGACGACACCGAGGAGATCGTCCGCCACCGCCTCGACGTCTACGAGCGCGAGACGGCGCCGCTCATCGCGATCTTCGAGGAGCGCGGCCTCGTCGTCGAGGTCGACGGCATCGGCGCGGTCGACGAGGTCACCGAGCGCATCCTCGCCGGGCTCGCCGAGCGCGGCATCCGCGCCTGATGCGCGGCCGCGGCCCCTACAAGTCGCGGCGCGAGCTCGCCGCGATGCGCGAGCCCGGCCGCATCACCGCCCTCGCGCTCGAGGCCGTGGCTGCGGCGGTCGCACCGGGCGTCACGACGCTCGAGCTCGACGCGATCGCCGAGCGCACGATCCGCGAGCACGGGGCGGTGCCGAACTTCCAGCTCGAGCCCGGCTACGAGCACACCCTCTGCACCAACGTGAACGACGTCGTGGTCCACGGGATCCCGAGCGCGACGCCGCTGCGGCCCGGCGACCTCGTGACGATCGACTGCGGCGCGACGAGCGGCGGCTTCCACGGCGACGCGGCGATCACGGTGCTCGTGCCCGGCGGCGACCCGGCGGTCGCGGAGGCGCGCGCGCGGCTCAGCGAGGTCACGCACGACGCGCTGTGGGCCGGCATCGCGGCGCTCGCGCGCGCGAAGCAGCTCGGCGAGGTCGGCACCGCGATCGAGGAGCACATCGAGGCGAACAGCGACTTCGGCATCAGCGAGGACTACATCGGCCACGGCATCGGGCGCGCGATGCACGAGGAGCCGCCGGTGTTCAACTACCGCACCCGGGTGATGGGGCCCGCCGTCAAGCCGGGCCTGTGCGTGGCGATCGAGCCGATCATCCACGCGAAGGGGATCGAGACGACCGTCGACGCGGACGGCTGGACGGTGCGCAGCGCCGACGGCGCGGACGCGTGCCAGTGGGAGCACTCGGTCGCCGTGCACTCGGGCGGCATCTGGGTGCTGACGGCGCTCGACGGGGGCGCCGAGCGCCTCGCGCCGCTCGGCGTCGTGCCCGTCCCGATCCCGGACCGCTGACCGGATCCGACGCGCTGCCCCGGTGGTAGCGTGGGGCCGATCCGGCCCGCCCCGAGCACGGCTCAGGGCCTCCCGCGGCGCCGGGCCCGTCGGCGAGGGGAGCAGCGGTGGGTGAGCGCACCGTCGTGGTGGCGTCCGCCCACGGCCTGCACGCCCGGCCGGCGGCCCTGTTCGCCCAGGCCGCGGCACGCGCATCCGCGCCCGTCACCGTCGCCGCGGGCGACAAGCGCGTCAACGCCGCGAGCATCCTCTCGGTGCTCTCGCTCGGGGTCGACCGCGGCGAGACCGTGACGATCGCCTCCGACGACGAGGCGGCGCTCGACGAGCTCGAGCAGCTGCTCTCGATCGACCACGACGCGTGACCCGGCCGCCTCGCGCCGAGCGGTCGGCCAGAATGGCAGCGTGACGATCGAGCGGGCGACGCCGTGCTGAGCAGCCGGGGGAGGGAGCGCGGGCGCGCGAGCGCGCACCCCCGGCAGCGACTGCTCCACGGGTGGGACTGGGCGGATGTGCGGATCGAGCTCGAGGAGCTGCGTCCGGGGACCCGGGTGCTCGCCTCGGCGGGCGCGGGCGAGGTCGTCGCGGCGCTCGCCGCCGCGGGTCACACCGTCTCGGCCATCGCCTCGAACCGCACGCAGCTCGACTACGCGAGGCGCCGCGTCGCCGGCGGGCCCTTCGAGCCCGGCGCCGCCGAGCGGCTGTTCGACCTGGGGCGGGGGATGATCCGCGCCGCGAGCCCCGCGTGGAGCCGCAGGCGGGTGCGGCAGTTCCTGCACGAGGATGACCCGCTGCGCGCGGCCGAGCACTGGAAGGCGCGGCTCGACAACCGCACGCTCGCATCGATCCTGAAGACGATGCTCGGACCGGCGGGCACGCTCACGGCGCTCGTGCTGCGCGACTTCGCGACCCCGCTGCCCCCGCACTTCGACGAGGCGATCCGCGGGCGCATCGGCCGCGCGCTGCGGAAGCACGCGCCGAGCGACAACCCGTTCGCGTGGCGGCTGCTGCTCGGGGAGGAGTGGCCCGGGCACCGCCTGCCGGCCGTCGCGCCCGACGCGATCCGCTGGATCGACGAGCCCCTGCTCGACCACCTCGAGCGCGCCGAGCGCGGCGCGTACGACGCGATCACGATCTCCAACGTCATCGACGGCGCGGACGAGCGCTGGGTGCGGGACCTCCGGAAGGCGGCCATGCGCGCGCTCGTGCCGGGCGGGCCCCTCATCGCGCGCTCGTTGGCCACCACGATGGACGACGAGGCCGCGAAGCGCGCGCGCCGCGATCGGGCGATGCTGTGGGGCTCGATCGTGGTGCACCGCGCGGTGGAGCCCTAGGGCCACCGCGCCGCTTCCCCCGCCAGTGCGACACGCCCGGCTTGCGCAGAGCGTGCGAGCACGCGTAGGCTTGATCGTTGGTGTCGTGCGCCCTCTGCGCGCGACACTCGCATGACCGGCAACCAGGACTTGTAGAAGAGGATATGGCCAAGAAAGACGGCGTCATCGAGATCGAAGGCTCGGTGAGCGAGGCGCTCCCCAACGCGATGTTCCGCGTGGAGCTCTCGAACGGGCACATCGTGCTCGCCCACATCTCCGGCAAGATGCGGCAGAACTACATCCGCATCCTCCAGGGGGACCGGGTGATCGTCGAGCTCAGCCCGTACGACCTCACCCGCGGCCGCATCGTCTACCGCTACAAGTAATCCCGGCTGCTGGACAAGGAACGGCTCGCGCAGATCGCGCGTGCACGAGGCCAGCGAGGAAGCAACATGAAGGTCAACCCCAGCGTCAAGCGGATCTGCGACAAGTGCAAGGTCATCCGCCGGCACGGTCGCGTGATGGTCATCTGCGACAACCCCCGTCACAAGCAGCGCCAGGGCTGAGCCCCCGGCTCACCTGCGTGAGCGACGAGCACAACTGAACACGAACCTGCAGCGGTAAGAGCTCCACGCGAGCGACACCTTGGGGAGAGGCCCAGGCACCTCCGCTGCTCCACACCTCTCACACTCCTGAGGAGACACACGATGGCACGCATCGCAGGTGTCGACATCCCGCGCGAGAAGCGCGTGGAGATCGCACTGACGTACATCTACGGCGTCGGCCGCACCCGGTCGATCGCAACGCTCGAGGCCACCGGCATCGACCGCAACACGCGCGTCAAGGACCTGACCGACGACCAGCTCGTCGCGCTCCGCGACCACATCGAGGGCACGTTCAAGGTGGAGGGCGACCTGCGCCGCGAGGTGGCCGCCGACATCCGCCGCAAGGTCGAGATCGGCTCGTACGAGGGCATCCGCCACCGCCGCGGCCTCCCCGTGCGCGGTCAGCGCACGAAGACGAACGCGCGCACCCGCAAGGGCAAGAAGCAGACGGTCGCCGGCAAGAAGAAGGCCGGCCGCTAGGCCGCGTGGAGGTAGAGAAACATGGCAGCTCCCAAGTCCGCGGTCCGCAAGCCGCGCAAGAAGGACAAGAAGAACATCGCCGTGGGCCAGGCCCACATCAAGTCGACGTTCAACAACACGATCGTCTCGATCACCGACATCACCGGCGCCGTCGTCACGCAGGCTTCGGGCGGCGCGGTCGGCATGAAGGGCTCGCGCAAGTCGACGCCCTACGCCGCGCAGCTCGCCGCGGAGTCGGCTGCGCGCCAGGCGCAGGACCACGGCATGAAGAAGGTCGACGTCTTCGTGAAGGGTGCCGGCTCGGGCCGTGAGACGGCGATCCGCTCGCTCCAGGCCGCCGGCCTCGAGATCGGCGCGATCCACGACGTGACGCCGCAGGCGCACAACGGCGTCCGCCCGCCGAAGCCCCGCCGCAACTAGTCGCTCCTGCCGGGCAGGCGGTCCGCGCCTGCCCGGCATTCCGCCGTCACTGAACACGCGAGTCATATAGCGGACTCGCGACCGAAAGGAACCGACACGTGCTGATCGCCCAGCGCCCCACTGTCTCCGAGGAGTCCATCGCCGAGCACCGCTCGCGGTTCACGATCGAGCCGCTCGAGCCCGGCTTCGGCTACACCCTCGGCAACTCCCTCCGCCGCACCCTCCTGTCGTCGATCCCCGGCGCCGCCGTCACGAGCATCCGCCTCGACGGCGTGCTGCACGAGTTCTCGACGATCGCCGGTGTCAAGGAGGACGTCACCGAGATCATCCTCAACATCAAGCAGCTCGTCGTCTCGTCGGAGCACGACGAGCCCGTCGTCGCCTACCTCTCGCGCCAGGGCGCGGGCACGGTGACGGCCGCCGACATCACGACCCCCGCGGGCGTGGAGATCCACAACCCGGAGCTCGTGCTCGCGACCCTCAACGACTTGGCGAAGCTGCAGCTCGAGCTCACGATCGAGCGCGGCCGCGGCTACGTCTCGGCAGCGCAGAACCGCGACGAGTTCGCCGAGGCGGGCGTCATCCCCGTCGACTCGATCTACTCGCCCGTGCTCAAGGTCACCTACCGCGTCGAGGCGACGCGTGCCGGTGAGCGCACCGACTTCGACTCGCTCGTCGTCGACGTCGAGACGAAGCCGGCGATCTCGCCGCGCGACGCCATCGCGTCGGCGGGCCGCACGCTCGTCGAGCTGTTCGGCCTCACGCGCGACCTGAACGCCGAGGCAGAGGGCATCGAGATCGGGCAGGCGCCGGCCGAGGCGATCGGCTCGGGCGAGCTCGCGACGCCCATCGAGGAGCTCGACCTGTCGGTGCGCTCGTACAACTGCCTCAAGCGCGAGGGGATCAACACGGTCTCCGAGCTCGTGGCGCTGAGCGAGACGCAGCTGATGAACATCCGCAACTTCGGCCAGAAGTCGGTCGACGAGGTGCGCGACAAGCTCACCGAGCTCGGCCTCTCGCTCAAGGACGCGGTGCCCGGCTTCGACGGCGCGCACTTCTACAGCGGTTACGACGAGGACGCTCGCTGACGCGGGCCGACTGACAACTAGAGGGACTAGAGAACCATGCCCAAGCCCACCAAGGGTCCCCGCCTCGGAGGCGGTCCGGCGCACGAGCGCCTGCTGCTCGCGAACCTCGCGGCCGCGCTGTTCACGCACAAGTCGATCAAGACGACCGAGACGAAGGCCAAGCGCCTCCGCCCGATCGCCGAGCGGCTCATCACGTTCGCCAAGCGCGGCGACCTGCACGCGCGCCGTCGCGTGCTCGCCGTGATCGGCGACAAGGGCGTCGTGCACGAGCTGTTCACCGAGATCGCTCCGCTCGTCGCCGAGCGCGAGGGCGGCTACACGCGCATCACGAAGCTCGGCTTCCGCAAGGGCGACAATGCCCCGATGGCGCAGATCGAGCTTGTGCTCGAGCCCGTCTCGAAGAAGCCGTCGAAGTCGAAGGCCGCAGCTGCCGCGTCGACCGCCGCCGCCGACCAGGAGGCCGCGGAGGCCAAGGCCGCCGAGGCCAAGGCCGCCGAGGCCGAGGAGGAGTCGGTCGAGGCCGACGCCGCCGAGGCGCAGGAGGCGACCGCCGAGGGCGAGCAGGTCGCGGCCGAGGCTGCCGACGCCGAGGCCGTCGAGGCCCAGGACGCGACGCAGGACGCCGCGACCCAGGCAGAGGCGCAGGCGCGCGAGAACCAGTAGTCCAGGACGACTGCTCGAAGGGCCCCGCTCCGGCGGGGCCCTTCGTCGTGCGTCAGCGGCGCGCGCTGAGCGCCGCGGTGCGCTCTTCGGCGGCGGCGATCTCCGCGGCGGCGAGCACGAGCCCGAGGTGCGAGAACGCCTGCGGGAAGTTCCCCCAGTGGCGGCCGGTCGCCGGGTCGATCTCCTCCGCGAGGAGCCCGACGTCGTTGCGGAGCGCGACGAGCCGGTCCATGAGGGCGCGCGCGTCGTCGAGCCGCCCGCACTGCGCGTAGGCGATGACGAGCCAGAAGCCGCACAGCACGAAGGGGTGCTCGTCGCCCGCGAGGCCGTCGACGCCGGTCGTGCGGTAGCGCAGCGGCAGCCCGTCGACGAGCAGCTCGCGCTCGATGCGCGCGATCGTGCCGAGGAAGCGCGGATCGTCGGGCTCGACGATGCCGATCGTCGCGAGCTGGAGCAGCGAGGCGTCGACCTCGCTCGTGCCGTAGTGCTGGCGGAACGAGCCGGTGGACTCGTCGAAGCCGCGCGTGAGCACCTCCTCGCGCAGCGCATCCCGCAGCTCGATCCAGCGGTGCGGGTCGCCGTCGTGCCCCGCCTCGACCGCGCGCACGCCGCAGTCGAACGCGGCCCACATCATCGCGCGCGAGTGGGTGAAGTGCTGCGGCGCCCCGCGCATCTCCCACAGGCCGTGGTCGGGCTCCTGCCAGTGCGACGCGAGCTCGTCGAGCAGCGCGCGCTGCATGTGCCACGAGTCCTGGTCGTCCTCGAGGCCGACCTCGCGCAGCCGCTGCAGCGTCAGCATGACCTGCCCGAGCACGTCGTGCTGCCGCTGGTCGGCCGCGCCGTTCCCGATGCGCACCGGCCGGGCGCCGCCGTATCCGGGCAGGTGCGGCAGCTCCCGCTCGAGCAGGTCGCGCCCCCCGTCGCGCCGGTACATGATGCGCATGTCCTGGGGGTCGCCCGCGATCGCGCGCAGGAGCCAGTCGCGCCACAGGCGCACGCGCCCGCCGAGCCGCACGGCGAGCATCGCGTCGACCGTGAGGGACGCGTCGCGGAGCCATGTGAACCGGTAGTCCCAGTTGCGGATGCCGCCCGGGTCCTCGGGGAGCGACGTCGTGGGGGCGGCGAGGATCCCGCCCGTCTCGGCATCGGTGAGCGCGCGCAGCACGAGCACGCTCGTCTGCACGGCCTCGAGGTAGGGGCCCTCGTAGTCGAGCTCCGCGAGCCACTCCGCCGACTCCTCGACGGTCGTGCGCACGAGGGTCGCCTCGCCGATGGGCTCGGCGATCGGGCGCCAGGAGTGCTGCCAGCACAGCTCGAACACGAACCGGTCGCCCTCCCGCACCGCGAGCGTCGAGCGGTGGCTGTGCCCCGCCGCGCGCGGCAGCGGGTCGGCCCACAGCACGAGCCGGTCCGGGCCCGCGATCGCGACGAGCACCTCCTGCCCCCGGTCCTGCACGCGGCGGAACCACGGCGGCACGGCCCCGTACCCGAAGCGCACGACGAGCTCGTGCTCGAGCTCGACCTCGCCGCGCACGCCCTCGATGATGCGCACGACGTCGGCCCGCCCGTCGGACGTCGGCATCGCATCCGTCACCCGGACCGTGCCCGTCGCGGTCTCGTGCGTCGTCTCGAGCACGAGGCTGCCGGGCAGGTAGCGCCGCGTCGACGTCGCCTCGCCGGTCGGGCCGATGCGCCAGTGGCCGTTGCGGCGGTCGCCGAGGAGGGCCGCGAAGCACGCGTGCGAGTCGAAGTGCGGCAGGCACAGCCAGTCGATCGAGCCGTCGCGGCCGATGAGCGCCGCGGTCGATCGATCGCCGATCATGGCGTAGTCGTCGATGGGCTGCGGATGCGCCGGGGCGTGCATGGCGGGAGGCTACCGACCTGACCTCGACGTCGCGTCGATGCGGGCCACCGCGGCCGCGCGCGATCGATCGCGGCGCGCGCCAGGCCGGGCGGATGCGCGTGCATAGGCTGGTGCGCATGCCGCGCCTCCGCCTCGACCTCGCCTACGACGGCGGCGGGTTCTCGGGATGGGCGGCGCAGCCGGGGCTGCGCACGTGCCAGGGCGAGATCGAGCGCGCGCTGTCGACGATCGCGCGCGAACCCGTGCGCGTGACGGTCGCGGGGCGCACCGACGCGGGCGTCCACGCGAGCGGGCAGGTCGCGCACGCCGACGTGCCCGAGTCGCTCGAGGTCGTGCCGCAGCTCGCGAACCGGCTGTCGCGGCTCGCGGCGCGCGAGGGCGACCTCGTGGTGCGCTCGATCGCGATCGCCGCGCCGGGCTTCGACGCGCGCTTCTCGGCGATCTCCCGCTCCTACCGCTACCGGATCGTCGCGAGCCCGACGCCGGACCCGCTCGAGCGCCGCACCGCAGCGCACGTGGCGCGGCCGCTCGACGTCGACGCGATGCGCCGCTGCGCCGAGGCGCTCGTGGGCCTGCGGGACTTCGCCGCCTTCTGCAGGCCGCGGGAGGGCGCGACGACCATCCGCGAGCTGCGCGCGTTCTCGTGGGCGCTCGAGGGGGAGGTGCTCACCGCGTCGCTCACCGCGGACGCGTTCTGCCACTCGATGGTGCGCGCGCTCGTCGCGGCGTGCGTGCGGGTGGGGGAGGGCCGCCTCGGCCTCGCCGAGGCCGCGGCGCTGCTCGAGGAGCGCCGGCGCTCCCCGCTCACGGGGCTCATGCCCGCGCACGGGCTCACGCTCGTGGGCGTCGGGTACCCGCCCGACGACCTGCTCGCCCAGCAGGCCGAGCGCGCCCGGGCGCGACGCAGCGCATCCGATCTCGACGACGCCTGAGGCCTGTCCCGATCAGGCGGCGAGCAGCGACGCGAGCTCGTCGACGCTGTCGACGATGCGCGTCGCGCCGGCGGACTCGAGCTCGGCGCGGCCGCCGTAGCCGTACGCGACGCCGATCGAGGGCATGCCGAGCTCGCGCGCCGACGCGATGTCGTGCACGCGGTCGCCGACCATCACGAGCTCGGCCGCGGGCAGGCCGATCGACGCCACGGCTCGGGCGATCGCCGCGGCCTTAGAGTGGCTCGCCTCGCCCTCGATGCGCCCGTGCACGCCCCGGAAGCGGTGACGGAGCCCGTAGTGCTCGACGACGGCCTCGGCGTCGCGCTGCAGCTTGTGCGTCGCGACCGCGAGCGGCACGCCCGCGTCATCGAGCCGCGCGACGAGCGCCTCGATGCCGGGGTAGAGCGTCGAGTCGAGGAGCCCGCCGTCGGCCATCGTCGCGCGGAAGGCCGCGAGCGCGCGCTCGACCTCCTCGGGGCTGCGCCCGGCCTCGGCGAGCACGGTGCCGATCGGCGGGCCCAGCCAGCGCAGCAGCTCGTCGTCGTCGGGCACCGCCCAGCCGACGTGCTCGTGCATGCGGCGGAGGCTCGCGAGCAGCCCGCGCTGGGAGTCGGTGAGGGTGCCGTCGAGGTCGAAGACGATGCCGCGGGGAGTCATGTCCACCCAGTCTCCCAGGCGCGGCCGTCCCCCATCGTGCGGGTCCGCCCGCGTCGTAGGATCGAGCGCCGGGCTCGGGCGCTCGGCGGCGCTGCCGGGCAGCGCCGGCACAGAGCGATCAGGAGTGGTCATGTCGGAGCAGGCGTCGTTCGATCAGGTCTTCCGCGGGTACGACCGGGAGCAGGTCGACAGCGCGGTCGCCGCGCTGCGGAGCGAGATCGACGAGCTGCGGCGCACGAGCGAGGCGCGCAGCCTCGAGGCGGAGGCCCGCGCGCAGCACCTGAGCGAGGACCTGGACGCGGCGGTCGCGCGCGCCGACCAGGCGGAGGCGCGCATGCTGCGCCTCGCGCAGCAGGTGCAGACGCTCGACGAGGACGAGGCGGCCGAGGGCGAGGAGGACTCGAAGGACGGCCGCCAGACGCGCGTGCGCTTCGCCGAGATCCTGCGGGTCGCCGAGGACCAGGCGTCGTCGCTCGTCGAGAACGCGTCCGCCGCCGCGCAGCGGATCCTCGACGACGCGAATGCGGAGCGGGACCGCATCCGCCGCGACGCGCAGGAGGAGGCCGCGCGGGTGCTGCAGGAGGCCCAGCACGAGGCCGAGCTCACGCGCCGGCGCAGCGAGACCGAGCAGACCGCGCACCGCGCGCGCATCGAGACCGAGCTGGGCTCGCTCGGCGAGAAGGTCGCGCAGGCAGACCGCGAGGCGCAGGTGCTGCTCGGCGAGGCGGAGCGCGCCGCGGCGGCGCTCCGCGCCCAGGTGACGCGAGAGACCGACGACCTCAAGCTCGACGCGGACCGCATCGTGCGCGAGGCGAAGGCGCGCCGGGTCGAGCTCGACGCCGCGCTCACCCGTCGGCAGGACGACGCGCAGCAGGAGTTCCTGCGGCTGCACAACCAGGCCGTCGCGCACGCCGAGCGCATCACCGCCGACGCGAACGAGAAGGTCGCCTCCGCGCTCGCCCACGCGAAGCACGTCGCCGAGCAGTCCGAGGCGTACGAGCAGCTCTCGAAGGCGCAGGCCGCCCAGGTCGAGGCGAGCGCCAAGGCCCGCGCGTCGGCGATGCTCGACGAGGCGCGGCAGCGCTCGCAGGCGATCGTCGACACCGTCACGAAGCACACGAAGGACGTGCTGCGCGACGCCGAGGACCGCGCGCGCGGCCTGCGCTACCAGCAGACGCAGCTGACCGGCTTCATGGCCGAGGTGCAGTCGCTCATGCACGTCGCCGACGCCGCCGACCCGCGCACGTGGAGCTCCGCGGGGGCCGAGGCGGCGACAGGCGACGAGCCGGAGTCGTCGCCCTCGGCGCTGCCCGCCGTCGCCGCCGAGGATCGGGCCGTCGTGCCCGACGCCTTCACCGCATCCGCCCCCGACGTCGACCCGCTCGACGGGCTCGTGCTCGAGCAGCCCGTCGAGGCCGAGGCGATCGACGACGAGCCGGCCGAGGAGGCCACGACAGAGCAGGTGATCGACGTCGTCTGGCACGAGGACGAGGAGGAGTACGACCCCTCGATCGACCGCTGACCGCCGCGCCGCCGGCCCTCGCTTGACCGAGCGGCTGCGGAACGGCTATGCTCGATCCTTGGTGCGCACAGCCTGTGCCCGCCCGAATGAGCCCTCCACCGGATCGTTGCCCGGCATCGCCCGCAACACCTCGGAGTGGGATTCACGACCATCCATTCGATCAGTGAGGCACACATGACTCGCACGTACACGCCCAAGGCGGCGGACGTCCAGCACGGCTGGGTCGTCATCGACGCCACCGACGTGGTGCTCGGCCGCCTGGCCAGCCACGCCGCCGCGATGCTCCGCGGCAAGCACAAGCCGACGTTCGCCCCCCACATGGACATGGGCGACTACGTCATCGTCGTCAACGCCGAGAAGGTCGCACTGACGGGGCAGAAGCTCGCCAAGAAGGTCGCCTACCGCCACTCGGGCCAGCCCGGCGGACTCAAGGCCACCGGCTACGAGGAGATGCTCGAGCGCTACCCCGTGCGCACCGTCGAGAAGGCGATCCGCGGCATGCTCCCGAAGAACTCGCTCGGCCGCGCCCAGATCAAGAAGCTCAAGGTCTACGCCGGCCCCGAGCACCCGCACGCGGCGCAGCAGCCGACCCCCTACACGTTCGACCAGGTCGCCCAGTAGGGCGCGAGGAGACACCAGACATGGCGAAGATCGCAGACTCCATCGAGGCTCCCGAGAGCTTCTCGACCGAGACGCCGGCCGCTGAGGCTCCCCGCGCGCCCCGCGTCGTCAACATCGGCGGCCAGGCCGTCGGCCGCCGCAAGCAGGCCATCGCCCGCGTGCGCCTCGTGCCGGGCTCCGGCTCGTTCACGGTCAACGGCCGCACGCTCGAGGACTACTTCCCGAACAAGCTGCACCAGCAGCTCATCAACGACCCGTTCACGCTCCTCGAGCTGCAGGGCTCGTACGACGTGATCGCCCGCATCTCGGGCGGCGGCCCCTCGGGCCAGGCCGGCGCGCTGCGCCTCGGCATCGCCCGCGCGCTCAACGAGATCGACGTCGAGAACAACCGCCCGGAGCTCAAGAAGGCCGGCTTCCTCTCGCGCGACGCTCGCGTCATCGAGCGCAAGAAGGCCGGCCTCAAGAAGGCCCGCAAGGCACCGCAGTACTCGAAGCGCTGATCGATGTCGCGCCTCTTCGGCACGGATGGGGTTCGGGGTCTCGCAGGCCTCGACATCACGGCAGAATCGGCGCTGGCGCTGGCACAGGGCGCCGCACTCGTGCTCGGGCGAACCGCCCGGCAGGAGTCGCGGCGCCCTGTCGCCGTCGTGGCGCGGGACCCGCGGATCTCCGGTGAGTTCATCGCCGCGGCGGTCTCGGCCGGCCTCGCCTCGAGCGGCGTCGACGTGCTCGACGCCGGCGTCATCACCACGCCGGCCGCCGCCTACCTCGTGCAGGACATCGACGCCGACTTCGGCGTGATGGTCTCCGCATCGCACAACCCGGCGCCCGACAACGGCATCAAGTTCTTCGCGAGGGGCGGGCGCAAGCTGCCGGACGCGGTCGAGGACCAGATCGAGGCGGCGATCGCCGAGCCGCCGCTGCGCCCGATCGGCGCCGAGGTCGGCACCATCCGTCGCTTCGCCGACGCCGAGGACCGCTACCTCGTGCACCTGCTCGGCACGCTCGACGTCAGTCTCGAGGGCCTCCACGTCGCCCTCGACTGCGCCCACGGCGCCGCGGCGGGCGTGAGCCCTCGCGCGTTCGCCGACGCGGGCGCGAAGGTCACCGTCATGGGCAACGACCCGGACGGCCTCAACATCAACCGCGAGGTCGGCTCGACGCACCTCGAGCAGCTGCGCGAGCTCGTGCTCTCGTCCGGCGCCGACCTCGGCATCGCCCACGACGGGGACGCGGACCGCTGCCTCGCGATCGACGCCGACGGCAACGTCGTCGACGGCGACCAGATCATGGCGATCCTCGCGCTCTCCGGGAAGCGCCGCGGCCGCCTCACCGACGACACCCTCGTCGCGACCGTCATGTCGAACCTCGGCCTGCGGGTCGCGATGGAGCAGCACGGGATCCACCTCGTGCAGACCGCCGTCGGCGACCGCTACGTCCTCGAGGCGCTCGGGGAGTACGGGCTCGCGCTGGGCGGCGAGCAGTCGGGGCACATCATCTTCTCCCGCTACGCGACGACCGGCGACGGCATCCTCACCGGTCTGCAGATCGCCGCGGAGATGGCGCGCACGGGCAAGCCGCTCGGCGAGCTCGCGGCGGTCATGGAGGTCTACCCGCAGGTGCTCGTCAACGTGCCCGGCGTCGACCGCCTGGGCCTCCGCGGCAACCAGCCGATCGCCGACGCGGTCGCTCGCGCCGAGGCCGAGCTGGGGTCGAACGGGCGCGTGCTGCTGCGGCCGTCGGGCACCGAGAAGATGGTGCGCGTCATGGTCGAGGCGCACGAGCGCCACATCGCGCAGTCGATCGCCGAGGAGCTCGCCGAGCTCGTGCGCTCCGAGCTCGCCGTCAGCGCGTAGCAGGCGACAGCGGCCGCCCGCTCCGGCCGTCCGCCGCGAGCGGGCGCTGCCGCTGTCAGTCGCGCGCGGCCGCGTCGCGCGGCGCGGACGGGTGCCTGGCCCGGAACGCCGCGACGTTCGTGCGCGACTGGCACCGGGTCGAGCAGAAGCGGCGCGACCGGTTGCGCGAGAGGTCGAAGAACATGCGCTCGCAGCGGTCGTCGGCGCAGCGGCTGCAGCGCGCGAGGTCGTCGAGCCGCACGAGGTCGGCGAGCGCCATGGCCGCGTCGACCGCGATGACGTCGGCGAGCGGTGCGCCGGCGGGGAGGCCGTGCAGGTGCCAGTCGGAGTCGTCGTGGCGCGCGAGCCGGGGCCGCGCGTCGGACTGCTCGAACACCCTGTTCACGAGGGCGGCGACGGTGTCGCGGTCCGCGTCCCACATGCGCTCGATCGTGGGCAGCACCGCCCAGGTCGCCTCCGCATCCGCCTTCGTCACGGTGCTCGTGCCGGGGAAGCCCCACTCGGCGCACAGCCGGCGCAGGCTCGCCGCGGTCGTGAGCTCGCCCTCGCGACGCCGGTTGCAGACGTCGGCGATGAACTCGAGCGAGCGGACGAGCTCTCGGGGATACGGCGGCGCCATGCGTGCACCTCGGCTAGGATCGCGACTGTCTGGCCCGACGGCCATGACACGTGCCGCCGAGGTGAGCACGATGCTAGCCCAGCACGGAGAGCCGTCAATGCAGTCACGCCGTCCGCTCGGCCTCGCCTTCGCCCTCGCGAGCTCCGCGTCGTTCGGCCTCTCGGGCATCTTCGCGTCGGCGCTGCTCGACAGCGGCTGGAGCTCGGGCGCGGTCACGACGGTGCGGATCGGCGGCGGCGCGCTCGTGCTGCTCGGCCCGACGCTGTGGCTCCTCCGCGGCCGGTGGGATGCGGTGCTGCGGTCGTGGAAGGAGGTGCTCGTGCTCGGCCTCCTCGCGGTCGCGCTCTGCCAGCTCGCCTTCTTCAGCGCGGTCGCCTACATCGAGCCGTCCCTCGCGCTGCTCATCGAGTTCCTCGGCCCCGTGCTGCTCGTCTTCTTCACGTGGGCGGTCTCGCGGCGCGCGCCCGCGTGGCTCACGCTCGCGGGCGCCGGCGTCGCGCTCGTGGGGCTCGGCCTCGTCTCGGGCATCGGCGGGGAGGCGCTCCACCCGATCGGCGTGCTGCTCGCGCTGGGCGCGGCGGTCGGCAACGCCGCGTACTGGGTCGCGGCGTCGAAGCATTCGGAGCTCCACCCCATCGCGCTCGCGGGCCTCGGGCTGATCGTCGGCGCCCTCGTGCTCGGGGCGGCCTCGGCGACCGGGCTGCTGCCGTTCCGCGCGACGCTCGACACGGTCGTGCTCGCCGGGCAGCCGCTGCCCGCCCTCGCGGTGCTCGCGCTGCTCGTGCTCATCGCGACCGCGTCCGCGTACGTGCTCGGCATCCTCGGCGGGCGGCGGCTCGGCGCGACGCTCTCGAGCTTCGTCGGCTACTCGGAGCCGATGTTCGGCATCCTCTGGACGGCCGCGCTCCTGTGGATCCTGCCGACCCCGGTGCAGTGGCTCGGCGCCGCGGCGATCATCGCGGGGGTCGTCCTCGTGCGCTTCGGGCAGAGCGGCCGCTCCCAGGCGGCGCGCTCGCCGAACGCGGTCGAGGGCGTCCCCGCGCCCTGAGCGGCGCCTGCGGCACGTGAGTGGCGCCTCGGGCACGTGAGTGGCGCCTCGGGCACGTGAGTGGCGCCTCCGGGATCTGACTGCGGCCTTCGGACCCGGCCCGGAGCAGAACTCAGTTGAGCGCGGAAGGCGCCACTCAAGCACGGGAGGCGCCACTCAAGCGCGGGAGGCGCCACTCAAGCGCGGGAGGCGCCACTCAAGCGCGGGAGGCGCCACTCGATCGCGGGAGGCGCCACTCACACGCCAGAGGCGCCACTCGATCGCGGGGCGCGCGGCGCGTCAGAGCTTGCGGAGCAGGACCGAGCGGATCGTGTGGTCGTCGTCCTTGCGCAGTACGAGGTCCGCGCGCGAGCGCGTCGGCAGGATGTGCTCGACGAGGTTCGGGCCGTTGATCGAGTCCCAGATGTCCGACGAGTACGCGCGCGCCTGGGCGTCGGTCATGTCGGCGAAGCGGTGGAAGTACGACAGCGGGTCCTGGAACGCGGTCTCCCGCAGCGTGAGGAACCGCTCGACGTACCACTCCCGGATCGCGCGCGTGCGCGCATCCACGTAGACCGAGAAGTCGAACAGGTCCGACACCGCGAGGTGCGACCCCGTCGGCGGCGGCTGCAGCACGTTGAGCCCCTCGACGATGAGGATGTCCGGGCGGCGCACGACGATCTCCTCGCCCGGCACGATGTCGTACACGAGGTGCGAGTACACCGGCGCCCGCACCTCGGCCTCGCCCGACTTCACGCGCGTGATGAACTGCAGCAGCGCGCGCCGGTCGTACGACTCGGGGAAGCCCTTGCGCCCCATGATCCCGCGCTGCTCGAGCACGCGGTTCGGGTGCAGGAACCCGTCGGTCGTCACGAGGTCGACCCGCACGCCCTCCCAGCGGCCCAGGAGCTCCTTGAGCAGGCGCGCGGTCGTCGACTTGCCGACCGCGACCGAGCCGGCCACGCCGAGCACGAAGGGGGTCGGATGCGCGGGGGCGCCGAGGAACTCGGTCGTCTCGCGCTGCAGGCGGGCGGCCGACTCGCGGTAGAGGCTGATGAGCCGCGAGAGCGGCAGGTACACCTCGGCGACCTCGCGGAGCTCGAGCCGGTCGCCCGTGCCGCGGATGCGCCGCACCTCGGCCTCGGTGAGGGGGTCGGGCACGTGCGGGGCGAGCCGCGCCCAGTCGGCGCGCTCGATCTCGACGAACGGCGAGTGGATGGGGTGCGACATCGCCCGCGACTCTACCGCCGCTAGGATCGGGGGCATGTGTGGGATCGTGGGGTACACCGGTGAGCGCAGCACGGTCGACGTGCTGCTCGAGGGGCTCTCGCGGCTCGAGTACCGCGGCTACGACAGCGCCGGCGTCTCGGTGCTCGACGGCGACCGCATCGCGCTGCGGAAGAAGGGCGGCAAGCTCGCCGTGCTGCGCGACAGCCTCGAGCACGCGCCGCTGCCCGAGTCGGCGACCGGCATCGGGCACACGCGCTGGGCGACGCACGGCGGCCCGACCGACGAGAACGCGCACCCGCACCTCGGCGACGAGGGCCGGCTCTCGCTCATCCACAACGGCATCATCGAGAACTTCGCCGAGCTGCGCGCCGAGCTCGAGGCCGCGGGCGAGCAGTTCGCGAGCGAGACCGACACCGAGGCCGCCGCGAAGCTCCTCGGCCGCGCCTACCGCGAGACCGGCGACTTGACGAAGGCGATGCAGCAGGTCGTGCACCGCCTGCACGGCCAGTTCACGCTCCTCGCCGTGCACGCCGAGCAGCCGGGCGTCGTCGTCGGCGCCTCGCACAACTCGCCGCTGCTCGTCGGCTACGGCGACGGCGAGCACTTCCTCGGCAGCGACGTGAGCGCGTTCGTGAAGTTCACGCCGAGCGCCGCCGCCCTCGACAACGACCAGATCGTCACGATCACGACCGACAGCGCATCCGTCACCGACTTCGACGGCAACCCGGTCGAGCCCAAGCGCTTCGAGGTGGACTGGGATGCGTCGGCCGCCGAGAAGGGCGGCTGGGACTCCTTCATGCGCAAGGAGATCTCGGAGGGCCCGGAGGCCGTCGAGAACACGCTGCGCGGCCGCCTGCACGACTCCGGCGTCGACCTCGGCGAGCTCGGGGTGCTCGACGACGAGACCCTGCGCGGGATCGACCGCATCGTCATCGTCGCGTGCGGCACGGCGAACTACTCGGGCCTCGTCGGCAAGTACGCGATCGAGACGTGGGCGCGCGTGCCCGTCGAGGTCGACCTCGCGCACGAGTTCCGCTACCGCGACCCGGTGCTCGACGAGCGCACGCTCGTCATCTCGATCTCGCAGTCGGGCGAGACGATGGACACCAAGATGGCCGTGCAGCACGCCGTCGCGCAGGGCGCGCGCACGCTGTCGATCTGCAACACGCAGGGCGCGACGATCCCGCGCGAGTCGGAGGCGGTGCTCTACACGCACGCGGGCCCCGAGGTCGCGGTCGCGTCGACGAAGGCGTTCCTCGCGCAGGTGATCGGCCAGCTGCTGTTCGGCCTCCACCTCGCGAAGGTGCGCGGCACGATGACCGACGAGGCCATCGCCGCCGTCGTCGCCGAGCTCCGCGAGCTCCCCGGGGAGCTCCGCCAGGTGCTCGCCGAGCAGGACGCGATCCACGAGCTCGCGCACTGGATGGCCGACAGCCGCTCCGTGCTGTTCCTCGGCCGCCACGTGGGCTACCCGGTCGCCCTCGAGGGCGCGCTCAAGCTCAAGGAGATCAGCTACATCCACGCGGAGGGCTTCGCGGGCGGCGAGCTCAAGCACGGCCCGATCGCGCTCATCGAGCCCGGCCAGGTCGTCTTCGTCGTCGTGCCGAGCCCGCGCAACGAGCCGCTGCTGCACTCGAAGATCGTCTCCAACATCCAGGAGATCCGCGCGCGCGGCGCCCGCGTGATCGCGGTCGCCGAGGCGGGCGACGCGGCGGTGCTGCCGTACGCCGACGTGGTGCTGCGCGTGCCGCTCACGCTCCCGATGCTCGAGCCCGTGCTGCAGGTCGTGCCGCTGCACATCTTCGCGCTCGAGCTCGCGACCGCGAAGGGGCTCGACGTCGATCAGCCGCGCAACCTCGCGAAGTCCGTCACCGTCGAGTGAGCCGCGACGACGGATGACCGGGGTGGGCTCGTGATCGTGGGGCTCGGCGTCGACGTCGTCGACCTCGCGCGCTTCGAGCGAGCCGTCACCCGCACACCGACGCTCAAGCCGCGGCTGTTCGCTCCCGAGGAGCTCGTGCGGCCCGACGGCGGCGAGCGCGGCCTGCACTCGCTCGCCGCGCGCTTCGCGGCGAAGGAGGCCGCGATCAAGGCGCTCGGCGCGAACGCGGGGATGCGGTGGGTCGACCTCGTCGTCGTGCAGGCGGTGGGCGGCGAGCCGGCGCTCGAGCTCCGCGGCACCGCGGCCGAGCGCGCGGCCGCCATCGGCGCGACGCGCGTGCACGTGTCGATGAGCCACGACGGCGGCGTCGCGACGGCGACCGTGATCGCGGAGCGCTGATGCGCGTCGAGGTCGACACCGCCGCGATCGCGGCGAACGTGCGGGCGCTCGCCGCGCGCGCCGGCGTGCCGGTGTGCGGGGTCGTGAAGGCCGACGGCTACGGGCACGGGGCGCTCGCGGCGGCGCGCGCGATGCTCGACGGGGGAGCGGCGATGCTCGGCGTCGCCGACCTCGCGGAGGCGCTCGC
>NZ_JANQCH010000159.1 GCF_024723325.1 Agrococcus sp. HG114 | reverse complement strand
AAGAGCCAGGGGCGCCCAGCGCCAGGACGACGAGCGCCAGGGCGAGCAGCGCGAGGGCACCTCGCGCCGTCGCCGCTCGCGCGGCAAGGGCGGCCAGCAGGCGCAGGCCGACGAGCAGGACGGCGACGACGACGACGAGCAGTCGCGCCGGGGCCGCGGTCGCGGCCAGAACGGCCGCAACCAGGGCGAGAGCGGCCAGGGCCAGCGCGGCCAGCAGCCGCAGCAGCAGGCCGACGAGGGCTCCCGGCGCGGCCGCGGCCGCGGCCGCGAGCGCACCCGCACGCAGGGGCAGGACGCCGAGCCCGAGATCCGCGAGGACGACGTGCTGCTGCCCGTCGCGGGCATCCTCGACGTGCTCGACAACTACGCGTTCGTGCGCACCTCGGGCTACCTCCCGGGCGCGAACGACGTCTACGTCTCGCTCGCGCAGGTGAAGAAGCACGGGCTGCGCAAGGGCGACGCGATCGTCGGCGCCATCAAGCAGCCGCGCGAGGGCGAGCAGCACTCGAGCCGCCAGAAGTTCAACGCGCTCGTGCGCGTCGACTCGATCAACGGGCTCTCGAGCGATGAGGCGCTGAACCGCGTCGAGTTCTCGAAGCTCACGCCGCTCTACCCGCAGGAGCGCCTGCGCCTCGAGACGACGCCCAACAAGCTCTCGACGCGCGTCATCGACCTCGTCTCGCCGATCGGCAAGGGCCAGCGCGGCCTCATCGTCTCGCCGCCCAAGGCGGGCAAGACGCTCATCATGCAGGCCATCGCGAACGCGATCGCCGAGAACAACCCCGAAGTGCACCTGATGATCGTGCTCGTCGACGAGCGCCCCGAGGAGGTCACCGACTTCCAGCGCACCGTCAAGGGCGAGGTCATCGCGTCGACCTTCGACCGGCCCGCCGAGGACCACACGATCGTCGCGGAGCTCGCGATCGAGCGCGCGAAGCGGCTCGTCGAGCTCGGGCACGACGTCGTCGTGCTGCTCGACGGCATCACGCGCCTCGGCCGCGCGTACAACCTCTCCGCCCCCGCCTCGGGCCGCATCCTCTCGGGCGGCGTCGACTCGAGCGCGCTCTACCCGCCGAAGAAGTTCTTCGGCGCCGCGCGCAACATCGAGCACGGCGGCTCGCTCACGATCCTCGCGACCGCGCTCGTCGAGACCGGCTCGAAGATGGACGAGGTGATCTTCGAGGAGTTCAAGGGCACCGGCAACATGGAGCTGCGCCTCTCGCGCAACATGGCCGACAAGCGCATCTTCCCCGCCGTCGACGTCAACGCATCCGGCACCCGCCGCGAGGAGATGCTCATGGGCGTCGAGGAGACCAAGGTGATGTGGAAGCTGCGCCGGGCGCTCGCGGGCCTCGAGACGCAGCAGGCGCTCGAGCTCGTGCTCAAGCAGCTGAAGGAGACGCAGTCGAACGTCGAGTTCCTCATGAAGGTCTCGAAGTCGGTGCCCGGCCAGCACGACAAGGACTGAGGTGTTCGAGTCGGTCGCGGGCCTGCTGGCCGAGCACGCCGACCTCGAGTCGCAGCTCGCCGACCCGGCGTTGCACGCTGACGCGGGGCGCGCGCGCCGGGTGAACCGGCGCTACGCCGAGCTCAGCCAGATCAAGGCGGCGCACGAGCGGTGGCGCGCCGGCGTCGACGACCTCGAGGCCGCGCGCGAGCTCGCCCGCGAGGACGACGCGTTCGCCGAGGAGGTGCCCGCGCTCGAGGCGGCGGCGCACGAGGCGGAGGAGCGGCTCCGGCGCCTGCTGATCCCGCGCGACCCGGACGACGGGCGCGACGTGATCATGGAGGTCAAGGGCGGCGAGGGCGGCGAGGAGTCGGCGCTCTTCGCGGCCGACCTCGTGCGCATGTACTCGCACTACGCGACCAGCCGCGGCTGGAAGGTCGAGATGCTCGAGTCCACGCCGTCCGACATGGGCGGCTACAAGGACGTGCAGATCGCGATCAAGGGCTCGTCGAACGACCCCGCGGAGGGCGTGTGGGCGTCGCTCAAGTACGAGGGCGGCGTGCACCGCGTGCAGCGCGTGCCGGCGACCGAGACGCAGGGCCGCATCCACACCTCCACGACCGGCGTGCTCGTCTTCCCCGAGGTCGACGAGCCCGAAGAGGTGCAGATCGACCAGAACGACCTGAAGATCGACGTCTTCCGCTCGTCCGGGCCCGGCGGCCAGTCGGTGAACACGACCGACTCGGCGGTGCGCATCACGCACGTGCCGACGGGCATCGTCGTGTCGATGCAGAACGAGAAGAGCCAGCTGCAGAACCGGGAGGCGGCGATGCGCGTGCTGCGCGCCCGGCTGCTCGCGAAGCAGCAGGAGGAGCTCGACGCGGCCGCGTCCGACGCGCGCCGCTCGCAGATCCGCGGCATGGACCGCTCCGAGCGCATCCGGACCTACAACTTCCCCGAGAACCGCATCGCCGACCACCGCACGGGCTTCAAGGCCTACAACCTCGACTCGGTCATGGACGGCGCGCTGCAGCCGGTGATCGACTCGTGCATCGCGGCCGACGAGGAGGCGCGGCTCGCGGCGCTCGGCGGCGAGGCCTGACGCTCGACGCCTGACGCCTGACGCCTGACGCCTGACGCCTGACGCCTGCGGCGTCTGCGGCCTGGCGTCTGAGCGGCCCTTGGACGCGCGGCGGCCGCGCAGAACTCGCATCTTGCCGAGCGGTGCGGCATCGGCGACGCTGTCGGCGACGGGTGATCCGCCGGTCGAACTCGACGATGAGGAGCGTCCCATGCCTCGCAGGATCCGGTCCACGACGACAGCAGCAGCCCTCAGCGCGCTCCTCGGGATCGCGCTGCTCTCCGCCGGCGTGGTGCCGGCGGGCGCCGCGCCGCCCTCCGACGAGACCGTCACGGTCGCGACGGGCCTCAACAACCCGCGGCAGCTCTCGGTCGGGCCGGGTCAGGCGCTGTACATCGCCGAGGCGGGCGTCGCGACCGACTGCACGCCGATCCCCGGTGCGCCCCCCGAGTTCCAGGTGTGCGGGCTCACCGGCTCGGTGACCGAGGTGTCGAGGGATGGCCAGCGGCGCGTCGTCACCGGCCTGCCCACCATGGACTTCGGCGGCGAGGTGATCGGCGCATCCGACGTCGCCGTGCGAGGCAACCGCATCGCGGTGCTCACGGGCGGCCTCGCCGCCGCGTCGACCGCGCGCGACAGCCTGCCCGAGCAGTACGCGGCCTTCGGCACGCTCCGCACGGGCGACCTCCGAGCGGCGCCGCTCACCGGAGCAGACCTGACGCTGGAGGCGGATGCGCTCGCGTACGAGGTGGAGGTCAACCCTGACGGCAACCAGCCGCCGGACAGCAACGCGGTCGGGTTCACCTCCCTCGGCGGGGACCGCTGGGCGATCGTGGACGCAGGCGGCAACACCCTGCTCCGGATGGGCGACGGCGCCGAGAGCACGATCGCGGTGCTCCCGAACGGCGAACCGGTGCCGAACCCGTTCGGCCCCGGGATGATCCCGCCGCAGGCGGTGCCCACGGATGTCGCGATCGGCCCCGACGGCGCGTACTACGTGTCGCAGCTCACCGGCTTCCCGTTCCCGACCGGCGGCTCGTCGATCTGGCGGATCACCGCGGACGGGGAGGCGTCGGTGTACGCGACGGGGCTCACGATGGTCACGAGCCTCGCCTGGCGCGGCGACACGCTGTACGCCGTGCAGCTCGACGACGCGAACTTCTTCGACGGGCACATCGGGTCGCTGCGGGAGGTGATCCCGGGCGGCTCCGAGCACGAGGCGGTCGTCGACGGGCTCTCGGCGCCCTACGGGGTGGCGATCCACGGCCACTGGGCCTACGTGACCGTCGACTCGGTCTCGTCGGGCGACGGGTCGGTGATTCGGGTCGATCTCCGGTGAGGGGCCACGACGGGTCGTGCCGCGTGGGCGCGACCCGTCGTCCCTCGGTGCCGCGGGCCGGGGCAGCTCGATCGGCCGGCCCGTAGGCTCGCGCGCATGGCGCACGTGACGCTGCTGTGCGGTCCGGTCTGCGCGGGCAAGACGACGATCGCGCGCGAGCTCGAGGCCGCCGGCGCGCTCGTGCTCTCGTACGACCGCGAGGCGTGGGCGCGCGGCGTGCGCGACGGGAGGCCGAGCCGCGAGCTCGTCGAGCAGATCGACGCGGACTTCCTGCACCGCCTCGAGCGCGCCGTGCTCGAGGAGCGCGACGTCGTGCTCGACGCATCGCTCTCGACCCGAGCGGTGCGCGACCGGTGGCGGATGCGGTGCGGCGCCATGGGACTGGATCCCGAGCTGGTCGTCGTCCGCGCCCCGCTCGAGGCGCTGCTGGAGCGGCTGCACGAGCGGGAGCCCGGGCCGGAGTCGGTCGTGCTCGACGACGATGCGCTGCGCGAGTACGTCGCGGGCTTCGAGTGGCCGGGCCCGGGGGAGCGGCACCGGGTCGTCGAGACGGGCTGAGCCCGCCTGGCGGGCGAGGTGCCCCGCGCAGGGAGCGGGGCACGGGCGCGTGCGAGGATGACCGCATGGAACAGGTGGCGATGTCGGCGGGCGCGCTGCTGCTCGCCCTCGGAGCGATCGCGATCGCGCTCGTCGTGCACGCGATCGGCCTCGGCCGTGTCGCTCCAGTGGGCGCGCTGGGGCTGCCCGGGCGGCGGCTGCGCACCGACGCAGACGCGTACGCGCGCACGCACCGCGCGGCGACGCCCCTCACCTGGCTCACGTGCTCGGTCGCGGCGGTGGCCGCGCTGGGTGCGCTCGTCGCCGGTCTCGCGGCCGGCGTCGGGGAGTGGGCGGTGCTCGCGGTGCTCGCGGCC
>NZ_JANQCH010000158.1 GCF_024723325.1 Agrococcus sp. HG114 | reverse complement strand
GCGCGCCGCAGGCCCCGCAGGCCTGACCAGCTCCTGATCGAACGGCCGCTCCGCACCGCGCGGGGCGGCCGTTCGCGTCCCGCCCGCGGGCTGGGTCGCGCAGCGTGCCGACACGCTGCGCTCGGAGAGCGCAGCGCGGGCGGGGTCAGGCGGGGAGCACGGGGGCCCAGCCGGTCGCGCGGTCGACGATCTCGGCGAGCACGCTCGGCTCGGTCGTGTGCTCCCCGAGCCGGTTGGGCTTGCCGAGGCCGTGGTAGTCGCTCGAGCCGGTCACGAGCAGCCCGTGCCGCTCGGCGTCGGCGAGCAGCTCGCGCCTCGCGGCCTCGTCGTTGTCGCGGTGCCACACCTCGACGCCGTCGAGGCCGGCCTCGACGAGCGAGCCGAGGGCGCGCATCCGCATGACCGGCCGGCCGCGCGCCGCGGGGTGCGCGAGCACGGCGACGCCCCCGGCCTGCTTGATGATCCCGATCGCCGCGGTCGGCTCCGGCGCGCGGTGCGGCTGGTAGTAGCCGCCCTGCCAGTGGAGGATGCCCTCGAAGGCCGCCGAGCGGTCGGGCACGATGCCGAGCGTGACGAGCGCGTCGGCGATGTGCGGCCGGCCGATGGTCGCGCCGGGCGCCGAGTGCTCCTCGACGTGCTGCCACGTGAGCGGGTAGTCGCGCCCGATCGCCGACACCATGCGCTCGGCGCGCTCGACGCGCTCGAGCCGGATGCGCTCGCGCTCGCCGACGAACGCCGCCGACTCGGGATCGAGCAGGTAGCCGAGCACGTGCACGCTCGCGGGCCCCAGCTGCGCCGAGAACTCGACGCCCGGGATGAGCGCGATGCCGCTCTCGCGCGCCGCGTCGCTCGCCTCGGCCCAGCCGCTCACGGTGTCGTGGTCCGTGAGGGCGATCGCGCCGAGCCCCGCGGCCGCGGCGGCGCGCACGACGTCGCCCGGCGCATCCGTGCCGTCGGACTCCCGCGAGTGCGCGTGGAGGTCGATCGGCCCGAGCGCCGCCCAGTCGGTTGCCACGTCGCCAGACTACGCTTCCCGTGATGCTCGCGATCCTCGGCTGGCTGGCCGCCCTCCTCATCGGCGCGTGCCTCGCGGTCGCGGCGTGGCCGCAGGCGCTCGGGCTCGAGCAGGCCCCGATCGTCGCGCAGGTCGTGTCGATGCGCGTCGGCGTCGTCGGGATCGCGCTCGTGCTCGCGGTCGTCGCGCTGTGCTTCGTCGGCTGGCGCCGCGTGCGCCCGCTCGTGCTCGGCGTCGTCTCGATGCTGCTCGTGTTCGCGCTCGTCTCGGGCGGCATCCACGCCTCGCGCGGCCTCGACGACTCGCAGTCGATCGACCGCGACTCGGGCGACCTCATCGTGCTGACGTGGAACACGCTCGGCGACGAGCCCGGCGCCGACGAGATCGCCCGCGTGATCGACGAGACGGGGGCGGATGCGGTGATGCTGCCCGAGACGACGCTCGAGCTGGGCGTCGGGGTCGCCGAGCGCCTCCGCGAGCGCGGCAATCCGTTCTGGGTGCACACGACCGGCTACTCCCCCGAGTACGGCGCGCTCAACACGACGCTGCTCATCTCGGTCGAGCTCGGCGAGTACACGACCGACCCCTCGGTCGGCGGCACGCGCACGCTGCCGACGATCGTCGCGCGCCCCGACGACGGCGACGGGCCCGTGCTCGTCTCGACGCACCCCGTCGCCCCCGTGCCGCAGCAGATGCGCAACTGGCGCGCCGACCTCGAGTTCGTCGCGGGGCTCTGCGACGGCACCGACTCGGTCATCATGGGCGGCGACTTCAACTCGACGCTCGACCACTGGTGGTCGTTCCGCGAGGACGGCGGCGACCTCGGCGTCTGCCGCGACGCCGCGAGCGCGGTCGGCGCGGGCGCCGTGGGCAGCTGGCCGACGTGGGCGCCCCCGTGGCTCGGCGCGCAGATCGACCACGTCGTCGCGACCCCCGACTGGGAGCCCGTGGCGGCGCGCGTGCTCACGGGCCTCGACGGCGTCGGCACCGACCACCGCCCCGTGGTCGTGCAGCTGCGCGAGCGGGGCTGATCCGCCGGCCGGCTCCGGGGACCCGCTCGGCTACCGCTCGCGGTGCGCGCCGGTGAGCTCGTCGATCGCGGCGACGACCGCGCGGGCCGCCTCCGGCGTCGCGAGCGGCCGGAAGTGCCCGCTCTCCCGCAGCCGGACGCCGCGCATCCCGTCGGGCACGCGGTTCCTCGGCACGTGCGGATCGATCTGGGGCAGGACGACCCGGATCCGCGCATCCGCCGACCGCTCGGCCGCCAGCGCCGCCAGCATCTCGTTCGACGGATCGAACTCGCGGATGTACTGGCCGGGCAGCAGCCTCGCCCGGCTCGAGCCCGCGAAGGGCGTCGCGAGGGCGACGAGCCCGTCCGGCTGCGGCCGGTCGGGGTGGAGCGCGCGGTCGACGAGCAGCCGCTTGCCGATGAGCCCGCCCTTCGAGTGCCCGACGAGCACGATGCGGGCGAGCGGATGCGCGGCGGCGATGCGGTCGACGGCGTCGCCCACGATCGGGGCCGAGTCGAGCACCGGCAGCAGGTTGCGGCCGAGCTCGGGCACGAAGTGGACGGCGAAGCCCGCTCGCGCGAGGCGCCGGCCGAGCGGCTCCATGAAGTGCCAGCGCTCGACGACGCCGGGGATGCAGAGGACGTGGACCCGCGCGCCCGGCATGCCGAGCAGCGGCGGGCGCGAGGGGTCGAGGGTCGATCGCAGGTGCATGCGCGCCGCGAACGCGTAGTCGCGGGCCCACACCGCGACCTCGGCGCGATCGATCGGGTCGATGTCGCGCAGTCGGGGCGGGACGAGCGATCGGAGCGGCACGCGCACCGGATCAGGGTAGCCGCGCGCACCTGGGGATCTGCGGGGCGCTGGACGCCGGACGGCGCGCGAGCACGGCGGTCCCGCGGGGCCGGCGACGGTGGGAGGATGGGGCCATGAGCGAGTCGACGACGACGCAGGGCGCCCCGGCGCAGGGCACGGCAGCGCAGGGCACGGCCCAGCAGGGCACCACGAACCGGTCCACGACGCCGACCGGGTCCGCGTTCACCGAGCAGATCCAGCAGGGCTGGGCCGAGCGCCCGGCGGCGCTCCCCGAGCCGCGCCCGGCCGCCGCGTTCGCCGCCGAGCGCCGCGCGCGCATCGCGGCGATGCACCCCGGCGTGCGCCTCGTGATCCCGGCGGGCTCGCTCAAGGTGCGCTCGAACGACACCGACTACCCCTTCCGCCCGCACCCCGACTTCACGTACCTCACCGGCTGGGGCTCGGACGCGGAGCCCGACTCCGTGCTCGTGCTCGACCCGGTCGAGGGCGAGCACCGCGCGACGCTCTACTTCCGCGGCCCGGCCGGGCGCGGCACGACCGAGTTCTACGCGAACCCGGCGATCGGCGAGTTCTGGGTCGGCCCGCGCCCGTCGCTCGAGCACGTGGCCGCAGACCTCGGCCTGGCGACCGCCGACCTCGGCGAGCTCGAGGCCGCGCTGACGGCCGGGGGCGACGATGCGGCGGATGCGCTCGTCGTCACGGGCGCGGATCCCGCGGTCGAGGCCATGGTCGCGGGGGCGAACCCCGACGGCGACGTGCTCGCCCGCGACCTCTCGGAGCTGCGGCTCGTGAAGGACGCGCACGAGATCGCCGAGGTGCAGGCGGCGGTCGACGCGACCGCGCGCGGCTTCGACGACGTCATCGCCGATCTCGGGGAGGCGACGCGGCACGAGCGCGGCGAGCGGGTCGTCGAGGGCGCGTTTCACCGCCGCGCCCGGCTCGACGGCAACGCCGTGGGCTACGACACGATCGCGGCGTCGGGCCACCACGCGTGCTACCTGCACTGGACCCGCAATGACGGCCGGGTGCGGGAGGGCGACCTCATCCTGCTCGACGCGGGCGTCGAGGTCGACAGCCTCTACACCGCAGACATCACGCGCACGCTGCCGATCTCGGGCCGCTTCACCGAGCTGCAGCGGCGCGTCTACGAGGCGGTGCTCGAGGCCGCCGACGCTGCGTTCGCGGTCGTGCGGCCCGGCATCGTGTTCAAGGAGGTGCACGCCGCCGCGATGGAGGTCATCGCGCGGAGGACCGCCGAATGGGGCCTGCTGCCGATCTCCGCCGAGGAGTCGCTCGACCCCGAGCAGCAGCTCCACCGCCGGTGGATGGTGCACGGCACGAGCCACCACCTCGGCCTCGACGTGCACGACTGCGCCCAGGCGCGGCGCGACTTCTACCACGAGGGCACCGTGCACGAGGGGATGGTGTTCACGATCGAGCCGGGCCTCTACTTCCAGGCGGACGACCTGACGGTGCCGGAGGAGCTGCGCGGCATCGGCGTGCGCATCGAGGACGACATCCTCGTGACCGCCGACGGCGCGGTGAACCTCTCGGGCTCGATCCCGCGCACGGCCGACGACGTCGAGGCCTGGATGGAGCGGGTCCGCTCGCGCTGAGGCTCAGCCGGCGACGAGCGTGATCGCGATCCCGACCATCACGACCGCGATGCCGCCGTCGAGCACGCGCCACGCGCGCTCGGTGCGCAGGAGCGGCGCGAGGTAGCGGGCGCCGTACCCGAACGCGACGAACCACAGCGTGCTCGCGGTGATGCCGCCGACGAGGAACCACCAGCGCGCATCCCCGTGCGTCGCCGCGACCGAGCCGAGCACGACGGTCGTCTCGACGAGCGCGTGCGGGTTGAGCCACGTGACCGCGAGGATCGTCGCGAGCGTCGCGAGGCGACCGGGCCGCGCGCGGGTCGCGACGCCGCCGCGCCGCTCGCCGCCGGGGCCCGCGATCACGCGCTC
>NZ_JANQCH010000157.1 GCF_024723325.1 Agrococcus sp. HG114 | reverse complement strand
GCGCTCGGCACCCGCCGGGCCCGACGCATCCGCCCCTGTGTCCCGAGCGGGGCGCGGCGCGCGCATCGGCTTCGCGCTCATCGTGATCGCGTGGGCGCTGCACCTCGGCGGCGCCGTGCTGCGCGGCCTCGCCGCCGGCCGCGTGCCGTGGGCCAACATGTACGAGTTCGCGCTCACCGGCGTCGCGGTCATCGTGGGCGTGTTCGTGCTCATGCGGCTCTGGCGCGACCTCAACTTCCTCGGCGTCTTCATCAGCGGGCTCGCGACCGTCTTCCTCGGGCTCGCGACCGTGAACTTCTACGTCACGCCGACCCCGCTCCCGCCGGCCCTGCAGTCGTACTGGCTCGTGATCCACGTGTTCGTCGCGACGCTCGCGACCGGGTTCTTCGCGCTCGGGTCGGGCCTCAGCGTCCTGCAGCTCGTCAAGGAGCGGCGCGACAGCGGGTTCCTCCGGGCGCTGCCCTCGACCGTGCAGCTCGAGGACCTCGCGTACCGGCTGAGCGTCATCGGCTTCATCTTCTGGACCTTCACGCTCATCGCCGGCGCGATCTGGGCGGAGCACGCGTGGGGCCGCTACTGGGGCTGGGACACGAAGGAGGTCTGGACCTTCGTGATCTGGGTCATCTTCGCCGGCTACATCCACGCTCGCGCGACGCGCGGCTGGCGCGGCTCGCGCTCGGCGTGGCTCCAGCTCGTCGGCTTCGCCGCCATCATCTTCAACTACTCGGTCGTGAACCTCTTCTTCAAAGGCCTGCACGCCTACAGCGGCCTCTAGCCCTCCTCCTCAACCGGTTCTGTGGTCGGCCGGCGCGATAATCGCGTCCGCCGACCACAGAACCGGTTGAGATCAGCGGCGCACGGCCCGTCGGTGCATGCCACGGCGCACGAGCCGGAGCACGGCTGCCAGGGAGGCGTCGCGCTCGAAGGTGATCTGCTCGTAGGTGAAGCGGATGACGCGGTAGCCGAGGGCCGTCAGTGCGGCATCGCGCGCGCGGTCGCTGGCCTGCTGCGCGGGGCTCGCGTGCCAGCGCTGGGAGTCGATCTCGACGACGAGGGACGTGCCGATCAGGAAGTCGACGAACTGGCCCGGCAGCAGCTCGGGCTGCTGCACGAAGGCGACGCCGGCGCGGCGGAGCATCGCGGCAAAGACCGACTCGGTGCCGGAGCCGGACAGGGACGATGCGCGCTCGAGCGCTCGGCGGCGACGACGTGGGAGGACGGCGGCGAGGCGCCTGACGTCGTCGAGCTGCACGAGCCCGGCGCCGAGCGCGGAGTCGGCCGCGGCGACCAGCTCGTCAGGAGCGACGCAGCCGGACGCGACGGCGAGGGCCGCGATGGGAGTGTCGAGGCCGAAGACGGGGCGCTGGTCGGGCAGCCGGAGGTGCATGCGGTGCAGCGCGATGCCGGGCGTCGACGCGGCCGCACGGACGCGGTCGCTGTTCGTCTCGCGGTTGACGCGCACGTGCACGTGCTGTGGACCGTGCGGGACCCACATCCCGTGCTTCGCGAAGGAGGTGACGCATGTCGCCACCCCGCCGTGCTGCAGCGCCCACGTGCGCTCGTCCCGCATGCCGACGAGCGCGAGCCACCCGCGCAGCGGCGACCACAGCGCGGAGCCCCGCATGCTGTCGATCTCGTCCTTGCTCGCGCGGTCACGAGCGGCCTGCATCGTGCACAGTCCGCCGGTCGCGCGCATCCACTCGAGCAGCTCCATGCCGCGCACTCTGCGGCACCCGGCCGCACCCCACGGCGAGCGCGCTCGCCCCTGTGGAGATCTCAACCGGTTCTGTGGTCGGCCGGCACGATAATCGCGTCCGCCGACCACAGAACCGGTTGAGGATCAGAGGTGGGGGAGGGCGGCGGCGAGGCGGGCGCGCCAGTGGGCGACGCGCTCGGGGGGCGCCGCGTGGGCGGCGAGGAGGGTTGGGTCGGGGGCGACTCGGGTCACCGGGATGGTGCCGGCGACCGGGATGAGCGGGGCGGCGGCGACGTCCGCCGCGAGCAGCGCGCCGGTGCCGAGCCCGCAGTCGAACGGCAGCTCCGGCAGGGCGCCCGCGAGCGCGGCGCCCATCGAGAGCCCGACCGACGTGTCGAGCGCCGACGAGACCACCGCGGGCAGGCCGGCCTCCGCGACGATCTCGAGCGCCGCCCGCACCCCGCCGAGCGGCTGCGCCTTGACCACGACGACATCGGCGGCCCCGGCGCGCGCGACGAGCAGCGGGTCGGAGGACTTCCGCACCGACTCGTCGGCCGCGATCGGGATGCCGAGCCGGTGCACCCGCGAGCGCAGCTCCGCGAGCTCGGGCACGCTCGCGCACGGCTGCTCGACGTACTCGAGGTCGAAGCGCTCGAGCGCGCGCACCGCGGACTCGGCCTCGTCGACCGACCAGCCGCCGTTCGCGTCGAGCCGGATGCGCGCGTCCGGCAGGAGCGCGCGCACCTCCGCGACGCGCGCGACGTCGTCGGCGAGCACCTGCCCGGCCTCGGCGACCTTCACCTTCACCGTGCGGCAGCCGTCGTAGCGCGCGAGCACGCCCGCGACCGCGCCGGGCGCGACCGCCGGCAGCGTCGCGTTCACCGGCACCCGATCCCGCAGCGGCGCTGGCCGCTCGACGTCGGCGTCCTCGAGCGCCGCGCGCAGCCAGCGCGCCGCCTCCTCGGGCCCGTACTCGAGGAACGGGCTCCACTCGCCCCACCCCGCCGCGCCCGAGATCAGCGCCGCCTCGCGCACCTCGACGCCGCGGAACCGGGTCGTGAGCGGCAGCGAGACGACGTGCATCCGGTCGGCGAGCCGCTCGAGGTCCAGGTCCACGCGCCCATGCTCGCACGCCTGCCATGATCGTCGGGTGGAGCTGCCCTGGGTCATCGAGACGCGCGCCGAGGGCACCCGTCGACGGAGCCCGCTGTGGGGCGTCCTCGCGCTCGTCGCCGCCGTGCTGTGCGGCGCGATGCTGCTCGTGAGCGCGGGCATCGCGTTCGTCGAGCTCGACGGCCTCGTGGTGTGGATGCTGCCCGTGTGGGGCGTCATCACGCTCCTCGGCCTCGCGTTCTCGATCGCCGCGCTCGCGAAGCGCGGGACGGCGAACATCACGATGGCGGCGATCGCGGGCGGCCTGCTCGTCGTGTCGAACCCCGTCGTCTTCCTCATCATCGGCTTCGCGCTCGGTCTGCTGCAGTAGGGCGGGCGGATGCGGTGGCATCCTTGGGTGCCATGGCGACGGCGCCGCAGTTCGAGATGCCCGACGAGGCGGCGCTCGACCCCGGCCCTGCCGCCCCGTCGCGGCGGTCGCTCGTCGCGGTCGCGGTGGTCGCGCTGCTCGTGGGCGTCGGCGGGACGCTCGGCGTGCAGGCGATGCTCGAGCAGCGCGGGCCGCGCTCCGAGCAGGCGGCCCGGGAGGCGGTGCTCGCGTACGTGACGGCGATCGCGAGCGGCGACGACGAGGTCGCCGACGCGGCGCTGCTGCCCTCCGCCGAGCGCGCCGCGGCGCAGCCGAGCTCGATCGCCCCCGAGGGCCGCCTGCGCTCGCCCCGCATCGCCTCGGCCGAGCTGGGCGACGGCACCGCGCGCGTCGAGGTCACCTACGTCGTGGGCGACCGCACGGTGCTGCGGCAGCTCGACGCCGTCTACGCCGACGGCGCCTGGCGCATGCAGCGCACGCTCGGCGAGGAGGTCGCGATCTCGGCGTCGCTCTCGGTGCCCGTGCAGGTCGACGCGATCGGGGTCGTGCCGGCGACCCGCAGCCTCCTGCTCCTGCCCGGCCGCCACACGGTCGCGGCGATCGAGGCCCCGCTCGTCACGATGCCCGGCACCACCGTCGACGTCGACGGCGACCGCCGCTCGAGGGTGGCGATCCAGCTCGAGCCCGAGCTCACCGACGCGGCGCTCGACGCGCTCGCCGAGGCGGGGCGCGAGTTCATCGACGCGTGCACCGCCCAGCGCTCGTGCGCGCTGCCGCCGGGCATCGACACCGCGCAGCTGCCGCGCCCGATCGTCGTCGCGCGATCGGGGCAGGCGGGCGAGGTGGCGGTGCAGGTGCCGATCGCGTCGGGCGAGGTCGGCACGGCGCTCGAGGTGGTCGGCTTCATGGATCCGACGCTGAGCCGCTTCGAGGGCATGCGCTGCGCGCTCGCGGGCGGCGAGCCGCGCGCGTGCGGCTGAGCGCGCGCCCAGGCAACCGGCGTCCCGGCCGGGGGCGGATGCGCCCGCGCGCCTGCGGAGGTCCGCCCCGTCACGCTCGTAGCATCGAGCGATGCTCGAGGACCTGTTGGCAGAAGCGGCGGCCGATCAGCGCGAGGCGCGCCCCCCGCGCGCGGTGCGCGATCCGCGTGCCGCGCGGCTCGGCACCCTGTCGCTCCTGCTGCTCATCGCGGCGCTCGCGCTGCAGGGCATCTCGTTCGCGCAGCAGCTCAGCTACCTCTTCGCCCCCCGCCCGGGCGAGCTGCCGGTGCTCGTCGTCGTGCTCGTCATGGCGATCCTGACCTCGCTGGCCGCCGTGGTCGTCGGCTGCATGGCGGCGATGAAGCCGGATGGGCGGCGCAAGGGCGTGTTCGCGGCGGCGCTCGCGCTCGGCTTCCTCGTGCTCTTCGGCGCGGCGAGCTGGTTCGGCTGGGGCTTCCTCGGCGCCCTCTCCGCCCCCATCTGACGCGCTCGCCGGCGCTCGCGGCGGACCCATCGCCGCGGAGCTCCGCGACGGTTCACAATGGTCGTGTGTCGACGACGATGCCGGAGTTCGAGATGCCGCCGGAGGTGCCGTCTCCGCCGCGACCGGATGACGGGGCACGGGCTTCCACGGTCGGACTCGGTCCGGCGCGAGCGACGGCCGGCGCGGGCGGGCCCGGCGCCGCGCGGACCGACGCCGCCGGCCCTGCCGCGCTCGTGCTCGAC
>NZ_JANQCH010000156.1 GCF_024723325.1 Agrococcus sp. HG114 | reverse complement strand
GTGGGGAAGCGCCCGAGCCTGCCCGCGGCGAGTGGCGGCCGCACATCGAGCCCTACGCGGGCTGACGCGCCGCGGTCCGCGCCCGAGCCTGCCCGCGGCGAGTGGCGGCCGCACATCGAGCCCTACGCGGGCTGACGCGCGGCGCGACTCGGGCTCGCGGGCTGAGGCGCGCGCCGACTCAGGTCCGCGGGCCGAGGCCCGCCGCGCTCAGAAGAGCCGCGCGTGCCCCGAGTCGATGCCGCGCATCTCGTCGTAGTCGAGCACGACGCAGCGGATGCCGCGGTCCTCGGCGAGGGTCCTCGCCTGCGGCTTGATCTCCTGCGCCGCGAAGACACCCGCGACGGGCGCGATGCGCGGGTCGCGGTTCAGCAGCTCGAGGTAGCGCGTGAGCTGCTCGACGCCGTCGATGTCGCCGCGGCGCTTGATCTCGACCGCCACGGTCGCGCCGCCGGCGTCGCGCGCGAGGATGTCCACCGGCCCGATGGGCGTCATGTACTCGCGCCGCCACAGCTCGAAGCCGTCACCCAGCCGCTCGATCTGCTCGGCGAGCAGCACCTGCAGGTGCGCCTCGACGCCGTCCTTCACGAGGCCCGGGTCGACGCCGAGCTCGTGCGACGTGTCCGAGAGCACCTCGTGCACCGACACGATGAGCGAGTCGCCCGTCTTCCGGTGCGTCACCGTCCACACCTCGGTGACCCCCGCATCCCGCTGGTCGTCGTCGGGCTCGGATGCGACGAAGACCGCGGGCGGGCTCATCCAGTTGAGCGGCTTGTACGAGCCGCCGTCGGAGTGGACGAGGATCGACCCGTCGGCCTTGAGCATGAGCACGCGCGGCGCGAGCGGCAGATGCGCCGAGAGCCGGCCGGCGTAGTCGACGGAGCAGCGGGCGACGACGATCCTCATCGGGTCTCCTCGATCGGGGTGCGCTCGCGAGCGACGTGGCTCGTGAGCAGCGACATGAGCACGAAGGCGAGCACGGCGAGCAGCGCGAGGCGGAGCCCCACCGCTTCGCCGAGCAGGCCGAGCAGCGGCGGCCCCGCGAGGAAAGCGAGGTAGCCGATCGCCGAGACGGTGCCGACGCGCGCGGGCGCGAGCCGCGGCTCGTCGGATGCGGCGCTCATGCCGACGGGGAAGCCGAGGCACGCGCCGAGCCCCCACAGCACGACGCCCGCGACGACGAGCACCGGGTGCTCGGCGAAGATGACGAGCAGCAGGCCGACGACCGCGATCGCGGCGGTCGCGCGCAGCATCGGCACGCGCCCGAAGCGCGCGAGCAGCGGCACGCCGAGCAGCCGTCCGCCGGTCATCGCGGTGAGGAACAGGGCGAGCATGAACGCGCTGCCGCCGTTCGAGAAGCCGTGCCCGTCGACCATCGTGAGCGCGAGCCAGTCGTTCGCGCTCCCCTCGGTGAGCGCCATGCCGAGCACGAGGAGGCCGAGCAGCAGGGTACGCGGGTCCTTCCAGACCGCGAGGCGCTCGCGGAGCGTCACGGGCTCCTCGTGCTCGTCGACGGTGTCGGGCGGGAGGTGGCGGTAGACGACCAGCCCGAGCACGACGATGACCGCCGCGACGATCGTGGTCTGCCAGCCGAGCCCGATGCCGAGCACCTCGCACAGCCCGCCGAGCGCTGCGCCCGCGACGGTGCCGAGCGAGTAGAACGCGTGGAAGATCGGCATGATCGGCTTGCCGATCGCGCGCTCGTTCGCGGCGCCCGAGATGTTCATCGCGACGTCGGCGATGCCGGTGATGCTGCCGCCGGCCAGGAAGCCGGCGATGAGCAGGACGATGCTCCCGGCGTCGGCGGCCCAGCCCGCGAGGGCGAGGCCGATCGAGACGGCGATCATGCCGAACGAGGCGGCGACGCGCGTGCCGATCGCGTGCACGACGTGGCTCGCGGCGAGGAGCCCCACGAGCGAGCCGATCGAGATGCCGAGCAGGATGAGGCCCATCTCGCCCGTCGACACGTCGAGCACGTCCCGGACATACGGGATGCGCGCGAGCCAGCTGGCGAAGCCGAAGCCCATCGCGAAGAAGATCGCGAAGACGGCGTTGCGCCAGGCGGTCGTGGGATGCACCCGGCCATTCTGCCGTGCCGGTGCGCGCCGGGCCGCCAGCCGCCCGGTCGGGCACGGGCGCGCATCCGCTCTTCTTGCGGATTTGCGCAACCGCGCAAGCGAGGGGACGATGGAGGCATGCGCCGCGCTCTCGCCCACCCCGCCTACCGACGCCTCTTCCTCGCGCAGGTGGTCGCGCTCGCGGGCACGGGGCTCGCGACCGTCGCGCTCGGGCTGCTCGCCTACCGGCTCGATCCCGCGGGCGCCGCGGGCGTGCTCGGCACGGCGTTCGCGATCAAGATGATCGCCTACGTCTTCGTCGCGCCGCTCGCAGCCGCGGCGCTCTCGCGGCTGCCGCGCCGGGCCGTCATGGTCGGTGCCGACGTCGTGCGGCTGGTCGTGGCGGCGAGCCTGCCGTTCGTCGGCGAGGTGTGGCAGATCTACGTGCTCATCTTCCTCATGCAGGCGGCGTCGGCGACGTTCACGCCCACGTTCCAGTCGGTGATCCCGGATGTGCTCGAGGACGAGGAGGACTACACCGCGGCCCTCTCGCTCTCCCGGGTCGCGTACGACCTCGAGGCGGTGCTCTCACCGATGCTCGCCGCGGCGCTGCTGCTGCTCGTGCCGGCCAACGCGCTCTTCTTCGGCACCGCGCTCGGCTTCGCCGCCTCGGCGCTGCTCGTGCTCGCGACCGCGGTGCCCGCGCGGCGCGTGGAGCCGGATGCCCCGGAGATGCCGTTCGGCGACCGGGCGCGGCACGGCACGCGGCTGTTCCTGCGCACGCCCTCGCTCCGGCCCATCCTCGCCCTCAACCTCGCGGTCGCGGCCGCGGGCGCGTTCGTGCTCGTGCAGACCGTCGTGATCGCCCGCTCGTCGTTCGGCTTCGGCGACGAGGCCGTCGCGCTGCTCCTCGCCGCGAACGGCGCCGGCTCGATGGCGGCGGCCTTCGCGCTGCCGAGCGTGCTGCGGCGCCTGCCCGAGCGGCCCGTGATGCTCGGCGGCGCCGTGCTGCTCGTCGCCGCGACCGCCGTCGCCGCGGCGGCCGTGACGGCGCCGCCGCTCGTGGGCGCCGTCGCGATCGCCGCGCTCTGGTTCGCGGTCGGCCTCGGCTGGGGCGCGGTCGAGACGCCCGTCGGCCGGCTCATCCGCCGCGGCGTCCCCGCGGGCGACCTCGCTCCGGCGTTCGCCGCCCAGTTCTCGCTCTCGCACGCGTGCTGGCTCGTCACCTATCCGCTCGCCGGCTGGCTCGGCTTCATCGGCCTGCCGGGCACGGCGCTCGTGCTCGCGGTCGTCGCGGGCGTAGCGACCGTCGTCGCGTGGCGCCTGTGGCCTGCGCCATCGGCGGCGCCCGCCGAGTCTGAGAGCATCAGCGGGTGACCGCAGCGCCGCGCCGCCCGAGCACCGACGAGGTCGGTGCGGCCGCCGCCGTGCTCAAGCTGCTCGCCGACCCCACCCGGCTCGCGATCCTCGCGATGCTCGACGGGGAGGAGCACTCGGTGGGCGCGATCGCCGAGTGCCTCGAGCGGCCCGTGCCCGCCGTCTCGCAGCACCTCGCGAAGCTCCGCGCCCACGGGCTCGTCGTCGCGCGCCGCGACGGCAGCTCCGTGCGCTACAGCCAGCCCGACGAGCACGTCGCGCGGCTCGTCACGAACGCGCTGCACCACGCCGAGCACCTGCTGCACGAGACGCCGCCGCACCACGCCGCCTGACGCGACCGCCGTCGCGTCGCGCGCCCTGACGCATCCGCGCTCTGCAGGAGTAGCGTCGGCGCCGTGGCGATGCCGGTGATCGAGGCGAGGGGCCTCGAGAAGCGATTCGGGCGCGTGCGCGCCCTCGACGGGCTCGACCTCGTGGTCGAGCAGGGGCAGGTGCACGGCTTCCTCGGGCCCAACGGAGCGGGGAAGTCGACGACGATCCGCGTGCTCCTGGGCATGCTGCGGGCGAGCGGCGGCGAGGCGCGCGTGCTCGGCATGCACCCGTGGCGCGACGCGGTCGAGATCCACCGCCGCGTCGCGTACGTGCCGGGGGATGTGACGCTGTGGCCGGGCCTCACGGGCGGCGAGGCGATCGACACGCTCACGCGCCTGCGCGGCCACCGCGCGCCCGCCGTCGATCGCGCGCGCCTCATCGAGGCGTTCGACCTCGACCCGCGCCGGCGCTCGAAGACGTACTCGAAGGGCAACCGGCAGAAGGTCGCCCTCATCGCCGCCTTCGCGAGCGAAGCCGACCTCTACATCCTCGACGAGCCCACGAGCGGCCTCGACCCGCTCATGGAGAGCGTCTTCCAGGCCGAGATCCGCCGGGTCGCCGACCGGGGCGGCACGGTGCTGCTCTCGAGCCACATCCTCAGCGAGGTCGAGCGGCTGTGCGGCGTCGTCTCGATCATCCGCGACGGCCGGGTCGTCGAGGCGGGCACGCTCGACGAGCTGCGCCACCTGCAGCACACCGTCGTCGCGTACCGCGGGGCGCCGCCCGAGGGGGTGCCGATCGTCGACGTCGTGCTCGACGGCGACCGGGTGCGCGGCTCGGTCGCGGGGGAGGACGTGCCCGCCGTGCTCCGGTGGCTCGGCGAGCGCGGCGCGCAGGCGGTCACGCTCACGCCCCCGAGCCTCGAGGAGCTGTTCCTGCGCCACTACGGCGACGCGGCCCAGGTCGACCGGGCCCGCTCCGAGCGCGCGAAGGGGGAGCGGCACGCCGAGGAGATCGGGCTCGGCGCCGGGGCGGATGCGGTGGGAGTCAGTGCGGATGCGGTGGGTCGCCCGGGTGCGTCGCCGCGCGCGGCCTCGGCCGGCTCCGGCCCGCTCGCGGACTCGCGCGAGGTCGCGGCGCGGCTGGGCCCGGC
>NZ_JANQCH010000155.1 GCF_024723325.1 Agrococcus sp. HG114 | reverse complement strand
CGGTGCGCCGGAGCTCGCCGACGACAGCCGCTTCGCGACGAACGCGCAGCGCGTGGCGCACCGCGACGCGCTCGTGCCGTTGCTCGAGGCGGCGCTCGCGCGCGACGGCGCGCTCGCGTGGGAGGAGCGGATGCTCGCCGCCGGGCTCGTCGCGAGCCGCGTCCGCACGATCGGCGAGGGCCTCGAGCTCGCCGCCGAGCTCGGCCTCGACCCCGTCCGGCACGTGCGCGGCGCCGCCGGCGTCGGCCGCCAGCTCGCGTCGCCCATCCGCATCGACGGCGTCGCCCGCACCGCAGAGACCGCACCGCCCCTGCTCGGGGAGCACGACGCATCCGTGCGAGCCTGGCTCTCGCGCCCCGCCACCGACGAAGGAGCCCCATGACGACCGACCTCCTCGACATCGAGTCGCTGCTCACCGACGACGAGCGCGCCACGCGCGCACGGGTGCGCGCGCTCGTCGACCGCGAGATCCGCCCGCACATCGCCGACTGGTTCGAGCGCGCGGTCTTCCCGCGCGAGCTCGTGCCGGTGCTCGGCGAGGCGGGGCTGCTCGGCATGCACCTGACGGGCTACGGATGCGCTGGGCGGGGGGCCGTGGAGTACGGCATCGCGATGCAGGAGCTCGAGGCGGGCGACAGCGGCATCCGCACCTTCGTGTCGGTGCAGGGCTCGCTCGCGATGTCGGCGATCGCGAAGCACGGCTCGGAGGAGCAGCGCGAGGCGTGGCTGCCGCGCATGGCGCGCGGCGAGGCGATCGGCTGCTTCGGGCTCACCGAGCCGAACGCGGGCAGCGACCCGGGCGCGATGACGACGTTCGCGCGGCGCGACGGCGACGACTGGGTCCTCGACGGGGCGAAGCGCTGGATCGGGCTCGCGTCGATCGCCGACGTCGCGGTCATCTGGGCGCAGACCGACGAGGGCGTGCGCGGCTTCCTCGTCGAGACCGCCTCGCCCGGGTTCAGCGCGACGCCGATCGAGCCGAAGCTCTCGATGCGCGCCTCGATCCAGTGCGACATCGCGCTCGACGGGGTGCGGGTGCCCGACTCGGCGCGGCTCCCGGAGGCGCGGGGGCTCCGCGCGCCGTTCGAGTGCCTCAACGAGGCGCGGTTCGGCATCGCGTGGGGCGCACTCGGCGCCGGGCGCGACGCGCTCGAGGCCGCGCTCGCCTACGCGGGCTCGCGCGAGGTGTTCGCGCGGCCGCTCGCCGCGATGCAGCTCACGCAGGCGCGGCTCGCGGAGATGGTGCTCGCGCTGCAGCAGGCGCAGCTGCTCGCGCTGCACCTCGGGCGGCGCAAGGAGGCGGGGCTGCTGCGCCCGCACGAGATCTCGATGGGCAAGCTCGCCTCGGTGCGCGCGGCGATCGACATCGCGCGCGAGGCGCGCGCGCTGCTCGGCGGCAACGGCGTCTCGCTCGAGCACTCGCCCATGCGGCACGCGGCGAACCTCGAGAGCGTGCGCACCTACGAGGGCACCGACGAGGTGCACACGCTCGTGATCGGGCAGGCGCTCACGGGCATCTCGGCGTTCCGCGGCTGACGCCCTCATCGAGAGGGTCAGGCGAGCAGCAGGATCGCCGCGACGAGCGCGATGAGCGCACCCGCGAGCGTGCCGAGCAGCGCCGGCCACACGTGCCTCGCGCGGCCGCGGGCATGCCGGCGGATGCCGAGCAAGCCCACGCCCACCGCCGCGAGCGCCGCGGCGAGCGACGCGGCATCGCCCACCATCGGCAGCGCGAGGAGCGCGCCGGCGACCACCGCGAGCGCGATCGCGCTCTCGCCGCTCGCGTCGGCGGGCGGATGCTCGGCGGTCATCGCCGGTGATCCGGTGCCCGGGACGGGCGCCGGTGCTGGCGTCGCGGCGGAGGCCCGAAAGGGCCTCCGCCCTCAGCTCCAGCGCACATCCCACACGTGGTGCTCGAGGTCGTGGAGCGCGTAGACGAGCAGCGTCTCGACCGTGAACACCGAGCCGTTCGAGCGCCTGCCCGGCCGCTCCCAGGCGTCGGACGGCACCGCATCCGCCGCGTTCGCGAGCTCGGCCGCGGCGAGGTCGAGCTCGACGGCGACGTGCTCGGGCTGCTGGCCCGCGTAGTCGCCGTCGATCGCCGCCTGATCCTGGTCCCAGCTCGCGAACTCGGGATCGTCCTCCGTGAGCAGCTGGTCGAGCCGAGCGCGCATCACGGTGCAGACGTCGCGCACGTGCGCCGCGTACTCGAGCGGGGACCACGTCGAGTCGTCGGGGCGCTCGCCGACCGCGTCTCCGTGCAGCCGCGCGTGCATCGCCGCGCCGGCCGCGCGGATGCGCTCGCCGAGCGCGCCGCGCTCGACGAGCGCGGGGTCGAACCCGCACTCGGGGCAGCGCTCGCGCAGCACCCAGGTCCAGTCCTTCGTGTCGGGCTCGATCGGCATGCGACCACTCTCGCACGCGCGGACCCCGGCACGCAGGGCACGGCGGCGCGGCAACCGCGGCGCGTCGGATCATCCGCCCGGATGACGCGATCGCGCCGCCAGGCGGACGCGGCCGCCCCGAGCCGCTCCCTAGCGTCGGAGCCATGGCCTCGCTCCCCCTGATCCTGCTCGGCACGCTCGCGACCGCCGCCCCCTCGGTCGTCGTCATCGGCGGCGCGATCCTGCTCGTCGCGCTGCTCGCCCGCCGCCGCGATCCCCACCGCGAGCCGCGCGCGTGAGCCCGCGCCGCGCATCCGCGCCCGCCTCGTGTTGCGACCGCACGAGGCGGGCCGTACTGTATTCCTGAACGATCGGTCACTAATTCGGCCGAGCGGAGCGAGACCGTGACGACGGAGTCAGGAGCCCCCATTGGCCGAGGCCTTCCTCATCGGCGGAGCGCGCACGCCGGTCGGGCGCTACGGCGGCGCCCTCGCGAGCGTGCGCCCCGACGACCTCGCCGCGCTCGTGGTCGCCGAGGCCATCGCGCGCGCCGACATCCCCGCGCACGCGATCGACGAGGTGATCCTCGGCGGCGCGAACCAGGCCGGCGAGGACAACCGCAACGTCGCCCGCATGTCGGTGCTGCTCGCGGGCCTGCCCGACGACATCCCGGGCATCACCGTGAACCGCCTGTGCTCCTCGGGCATGTCGGCGATCATCATGGCGTCGCACATGGTCAAGGCCGGTGACGCCGACATCGTGGTCGCGGGCGGCGTCGAGTCGATGACGCGCGCGCCGTGGGTGCAGGCGAAGCCCGAGCGCGCGTGGGCGAAGCCGGGCGAGGCGTTCGACACCTCGATCGGCTGGCGCTTCACGAACCCGAGGCTCGCGGCGCGCGACAAGGCGACCTTCGCGATGCCCGAGACCGCCGAGGAGGTCGCGCGCGTCGACGGCATCACGCGCGAGGAGGCCGACGAGTTCGCGCTCCGCTCGCAGCAGCGCGCGATCGCCGCGATCGACGAGGGCCGCTTCGAGGCCGAGATCGTCGCCGTGCCGACCCGCGGCGGCGAGGTGACCGTCGACGAGCAGCCCCGCCGCGACACGAGCCTCGAGCGGCTCGCCGCGCTCAAGCCCGTGGTGGGCGGCGGCTCCGTCGTGACCGCGGGCAACAGCTCGTCGCTCAACGACGGCGCATCCGCGATCGTCGTCGCGAGCGAGGCGGCCGTCGAGCGCTACGGGCTCGCGCCGCGCGCGCGCATCGTGGGCGGCGCGAGTGCCGGGATAGCGCCCGAGATCATGGGGCTCGGGCCCGTGCCGGCGACCGAGAAGCTGCTCGCCCGCACGGGGTACTCGATCGACGACATCGGCGCGGTCGAGCTCAACGAGGCCTTCGCCACGCAGTCGATCGGCACGATCCGCCGCTTGGGCCTCGACGACGAGATCGTGAACGCCGACGGCGGCGCGATCGCGCTCGGCCACCCGCTCGGCTCCTCCGGCTCCCGGCTCGTCGTGACGCTGCTCGGCCGCATGGAGCGCGAGCAGGCCGACATCGGCCTCGCGACGATGTGCGTCGGCGTCGGCCAGGGCACCGCGATCCTCCTGGAGCGCGCGTGATGCTCCTCAACCGGTTCAGTGGTCGGCGAACGCGAATATCGCGTCGGCCGACCACAGGACCGGTTGAGATCTTCGGAGGGGTGCGATGAGCGAGACGCTGCGGGTCGAGGAGCGCGGCGACTTCGTGCTCGCGACCCTCGACCGGCCCGAGAAGCGCAACGCGATCGACCAGGAGCTCGTCGACGCGCTCCACGCGCTGTGCGCGCGGCTCGAGGTCGAGCGCCGCACGCTCGTGCTCGCCGGCTCGGGCGGCACCTTCGCCGCGGGCGCCGACATCGCGCAGCTGCGCGAGCGGCGCGCGGACGACGCGCGCAAGGGCATCAACACGCGCTGCTTCCAGCGCATCCGCGCGCTGCCGATGCCCGTCATCGCGGTGCTCGACGGCTACGCGCTCGGCGGCGGCGCCGAGCTCGCCTACGCCGCCGACATCCGCATCGGCACGCCGACGCTCAGGATCGGCAACCCCGAGACCGGGCTCGGCATCATCGCCGCCGCCGGCGCGACGTGGCGGCTGCCGCAGCTCGTGGGCGAGTCGCTCGCGAGCGAGATGCTGCTCACCGGGCGCATCCTGGGCGCCGACGAGGCGCTGCGGGTGGGCCTCGTGAGCGCGGTGCTCGAGCCCGAGCAGGCGCTCGAGCGCGCCGCCGAGCTCGCCGCGCGCATCGCGGCCCTCGACCCGGCCGCGACCCAGGCGACGAAGCGCGCCCTGCTCGCCCCCGCGAGCGCGCACCCCGAGCTCGAGCTCGAGGAGCAGGCGGTGCTCTTCGAGAGCCCCGAGAAGGTGCGCCGCATGACCGAGTTCCTCGAGCGCCGCGGCGCGAAGCGACCCGCCAGGGAGGCGACATGACCGACGTGACGGATGCGGTGGCGCCCGAGGGCGCGGAGCCCGCGGCCGGCCCCGCCGACGACACCGACGCGCAGGTGGGC
>NZ_JANQCH010000154.1 GCF_024723325.1 Agrococcus sp. HG114 | reverse complement strand
CGACCGCGGCGAGCCACAGCATCCCCCGTCGCCGTCGGACGGTCGCGCGCCGCGCGAGCGCGGTCGTCGCGGCCCCGTCGCCGGTGTCGTGCACGACCTCGCGCGGGGCGCCGACGATGCGGCGCTCCGGGCGGGGCCGCGGGATGACGGTCGTCGACCGGTCGTCCTCGGCGACCGGCGGCAGCACCGTCGTCGGCGCGTCGATGCCGCGCTCGCGGATCGCGTGCAGCTCGGCGAGCATCTCCGAGGCGTCGGCGGGCCGCAGGTTCGGGTCGCGCTGGGTCGCCCAGTGCACGAGCGAGTCGAGCTGCTCCGGCACCCCCGTCGCCCCCGTCGAGGGCAGCGGCACCTGCTCGTTCGCGTGCTGGAACGCGATCTGCATCGGCTCGTCGCCCGTGAACGGCTGCTTGCCCGTGAGCATCTCGAACAGCATGATGCCGACCGCGTAGATGTCGCTGCGGGTGTCGGCGATGCCGCGCGTCACGAGCTCGGGGGAGAGGTAGGCGATCGTGCCGAGCAGGGCCTTGCCGGTCGCGGTGTTCGCGGTCGCGGCGCGAGCGAGGCCGAAGTCGCCGATCTTGATGCGGCCGTCGTGCGCGAGCAGGATGTTCTCGGGCTTGAGGTCGCGGTGCACGATGCCCGCGCGGTGCGCGGCGGCGAGGCCGGCGAGGATCGCCTCGAGCACGTCGAGCGCCTGGTCGGGCGTGATGCGTCCGCGCTCGACGAGCAGGTCGCGGAGCGTGATCGACGGCACGAGCTCCATGACGAGCCACGCGAGCCCCTCCTCCTCGCCCTGGTCGTAGGTGTTCACGACGTTGGGGTGCGCGAGCCGCGCGGCGGCCTTCGCCTCCTGGATGAATCGCTCGCGGAAGTCGTCGTCGTCGCTCAGGTGCGGGTGCATGACCTTGACGGCGACCTTGCGGTCCAGGCGCAGGTCGACGCCCTCGTAGACGCTCGCCATGCCGCCCCGCGCGATGCGGTCGCCGACCTCGTACCGTCGGTCGATCAGCCGTCCGATGACGGGATCGCGGGAGTCGACGGGCACGAACCGAGGATAGGCGGGGCGCGGTCGGGGCCCGGTGATCCACGCCGCCGCTCGCGCGGAAGCGCGCGGAGCCTGCATCATGGGAGGCGTGACGCAAGACACCGCGTGGCTCTCCGTGCCCGACCTCGTGACACTGCTCGGCCAGCCGGTCGGGCGCATCCACCGCCTCATCGAGGAGCATCGCCTGCCGGCGACCCGCCGGAACGGGCCGCTGCAGGTGCCCGCGCTGTGCGTGCGCGACGGCGAGCCGCTGCCCGAGCTGCGCGGCACGCTGCTCGTGCTGCTCGACCAGGGGTTCACCGAGGACGAGGCGATCGACTGGCTGCTCGCCGAGGACGACTCGCTCGGCGTCGCGCCGATCGAGGCGATGCGCGGGGGCGCGAAGGCCGCGGTGCGCCGCGCGGCGCAGCTGCTCGGCTAGCTAGCGGTCGCGCTTCGCGACCGTGTCGGCGAGCCGCTCGAGCTCGAGCACCGCGGCGCGCGAGAGGTCGCCGTCGTGGAGCGACTCGAGCGCCTCGCCCACCGCGCGGTCGATGAGCGCCTCGAGCCGCTCGGGCGCCTGCGAGCGGGCGATGGCGTCCTGCAGGATCGCGATCTGCCGCTCGTCGAGCTCGCGGTCGCCGAGCAGCTCGTCCAGCAGCGTGCGCATGCTCGGGTTCAGCCGCTGGCGCGCGATCTCGATGAGCACGGTGCGCTTGCCCTCGCGCAGGTCGTCGCCCGCGGGCTTGCCCGTCACCGCCGGGTCGCCGAAGACGCCGAGCAGGTCGTCGCGCATCTGGAACGCGACCCCGACCGGCAGCCCGTAGCCGGCGAGCGCGTCGAGCTGCGCGTCGGCGCCGCCCGCGAGCAGGCCGCCGAGCGTGAGCGGCGCCTCGACGGAGTACTTCGCCGACTTGTAGACGGCGACGGTGTGCGCGCGATCGAGGAGCGCGCTCGGGTCCTGCCGGATCCACGCCGCCTCCTCGAGCACGTCGAGGTACTGCCCGAAGGTGACCTCCTCGCGCATCCGCCGGTACGCGTCGTGCACGCGGTCGCCGTGCGCGGCGCCGCGGCACGCCTCGAGCATCCGGTCGTCGGCCCAGTTGAGCAGCAGGTCGCCGACGAGGATCGCGGCGCTCGTGCCCCACGAGGCCGCGTCGCCCACCCATTCGCCGTCGCGGTGCTGCGCCTCGAGGGCGCGGTGCATCGCCGGTCGGCCCCGGCGGGTGTCGGATGCGTCGATGATGTCGTCGTGGACGAGCGCGGCGGCGTGGAAGAGCTCGACCGCGGTCGCGACGCCGACGACGTCGGCCCACTCGGGGTCCTGCTCGGTGCCGGTCGTGTGCGTCGCCTCGGGCCGCGCGGCGGTCACGGCGTGCCAGCCCCACAGCACGAAGGCGCTGCGCACGCGCTTGCCGCCGGAGACCATCGCGCGCACGTGCCGGAGCAGCGGCGCCGCGTCGGCCGAGATCTCTGCGAGCGCGTGCTCGCGCGCATCGAGGTACTGCTGGATCGAGCCCTCGACGGCTCGGGCGAAGCGCTGCTGTGCCGACACAAGACACATGCTATTGACAGCCGCGACGCGTAGACTGGCGCTCCGCACCGGTCGGACGAAGGGGGGTGCGAGATGGGCCTCTCCGAGCACGAGCAGCGACTGCTCGACGAGATGGAGCGCAATCTCTACAAGCACGAGGCAGACATCGTCAACACGACGAGCGGGCCTCGCACGGTCGACTACACGAAGGTCGCCGTCGGCGTGCTCGGCATCGTCGCAGGCCTCGTCCTCATCGTGGTGGGCGTGCTCACCAAGCTCGCGATCGTCGGGGTCGCCGGGTTCGGCGTCGCCGTGGCCGGCGCGCTGTGGGCGCTGTCGGCGTCGCGGCCCGCGACGGGCGACGACGTGCCCCGCACGCGCGCGGCGGGCGAGGGCCCGGCTGCGACGAAGCAGTCGCCGAGCCTGATGGACCGCCTGGCCGAGGAGTGGGACGACCGCAACCAGCGCTAGCGCGCACCCGCCTCCACCCGCCTCCACCCGAGGGCCGACTCATCCGAGTCGGCCCTCTCTGCATGCCTGGGCGTGGAGAGCGCGGCGCCCCTGAGCCGAACAGGCCGCGTTCGCGTGCACGCGGCCGCGGAAGTCCTCCACCCCGTTCCACCGCGGAATCTTGCGCAACACGCGCGTCGATTCCAAGGTTTCCTGGACTGAAGTGGGGGGAAGTGGAGTACGGTGGAGTGTGTCGGAGTGGATCGACGCACCAACTGCTCGCAGGCCGGACGAGAGGGGGCTCCCGTGTTCCTCGGCACGCACACGCCCAAGCTCGACGACAAGGGCCGCGTCATCCTGCCCGCGCGCTTCCGCCAGGAGCTCGAGGGCGGGCTCGTGCTCACCCGCGGCCAGGAGCGCTGCATCTACGTGTTCTCGATGCGCGAGTTCGAGCGAGTGCACGAGCAGATCCGCCAGGCGCCGCTGACGTCCGCCGGCGCGCGCGACTTCCTCCGCCTGTTCCTGTCCGGCGCCTCGAGCGAGCAGCCCGACAGCCAGCACCGCGTGACCATCCCGGCCAACCTCCGCGAGTACGCGGGCCTCGGGCGCGACCTCACCGTGATCGGCGCGGGCTCGCGCGCCGAGATCTGGGACACCCGCGCCTGGAACGACTACTACGCGGCCAAGGAGGCCGACTTCGCCTCGACGACGGAGGAGGTGATCCCCGGCATCTTCTGAGCCGGCTCGTGACCCCCAGCTGGGCGCCGCGCCGCACCTTCCCCGGTGGCGCGTCGAACGGATGGGGATCAGGGGCCGGGTCGGTGGAGGGACACGACATGGACGCATCCGAGCTCCACACCCCCGTCATGCTCGAGCGCACGCTCGAGCTGCTCGCTCCGGCGATCGAGCGCGCCGCCGCCGAGGGGCGCGCGCCGCTCGTCATCGACGGCACCCTCGGCATGGGCGGCCACACCGAGGCGCTGCTCGCGGCCCACCCGACCCTGCGGGTCGCGGGCATCGACCGCGATCCCGACGCGATCCGGCTCGCGGGCGAGCGGCTCGCGCGCTTCGGCGACCGCTTCATCCCGGTGCGCTCCACCTACGACCGCATCGACCTCGCGCTCGAGGCCGCGGGCGCCGCGCGCTGCGACGGCATCCTGCTCGACCTCGGCGTCTCGAGCCTGCAGCTCGACGCCGCCGACCGCGGCTTCGCCTACGCGAAGGACGCCCCGCTCGACATGCGCATGGGGCAGGCCGGCGACGTGACGGCCGCATCGATCCTCGCCGAGCGCAGCGGCCGCGAGCTCGCGCGGCTGTTCCGCGTCTACGGCGACGAGAAGCTCGCCGACCGCTACGCGCGCGCGATCGTCGCCGCCCGCGAGACGGCGCCCATCGAGACCTCGGCGCAGCTCGTCGACATCCTGCAGGCGGCGACGCCGAGGGCCCTCGCGAACCAGGGGCACCCGGCGAAGCGGGTGTTCCAGGCGCTGCGCATCGAGGTGAACCAGGAGCTCGCGATCCTCGAGCGCACCCTGCCCGCCGCGATCGCGGCGCTCGCGGTCGGCGGACGGCTCGTCGTGCTCGCCTACCAGTCGCTCGAGGACCGCCTCGTCAAGCGCGCCCTCCAGGCCGCGGCCTCGTCCACCGCCCCCCGCGACCTCCCGGTCGAGCTGCCCGAGCACGCGCCCGAGCTGCGCCTGCTCGTGCGCGGCGCCGAGCTCGCCGACGACGCCGAGCGCGCCCGCAACCCCCGTTCCGCACCCGTCCGACTGCGCGCAGCCGAACGCATCCGAGCCGCCTCGACCCAGGGGGAGCCGTCATGACCACCGCCGCACTCGTCGACCTCCACGCCGCGCCGCTCGCGCCGGCCGCGCCCGCGATCGAGCCCGCCCCCGAGCGGCACCTGCGCGCCGTGCCGGCGC
>NZ_JANQCH010000153.1 GCF_024723325.1 Agrococcus sp. HG114 | reverse complement strand
CGTCCGCATCGTCGGTCTGGTTGAGCAGCTCGGTGGCGGGGATCGTCACCGTGACGGTCGCGGTGATCGGGTTGACGGCGTGCAGGTCGGCCGGCGTCTGGCCGGTGAGGAGCACCTCGAGGAGCGCGTCGACCCGGTACTGGTCGAACGTGCGGGGGTCGTCCTTCGGCTTGCCGCGGGCAGCTTGGGTGGCGCGGGCGAACGCGCCGTGGATGGCCGCGGTCGGGCCGGCGATGCACAGGGTCGAGATGCCGTCGTCGCCGTCGTCGACCCACGCGCGGCGGCGTGCGCGGGCGGCGTCGTGGCGGCGCTGCAGCGGGTCGGTCATCGCGCGGTCGACGATCCGCCTCGCCCGCGAGCGCAACTGCGACGGGGTGGCCCGCTCGGCGATGTCCACCAGCTCGGCTTCGACCCGCGCCCGGTCGGCGGGGTCGACGTGCGGGTCGGTGCGCAGCGCCTCGGTGGCCTGCTCGATCGCGCGCAGGTGGGTGCCGGTGATGCGACCGGCCTTGTGGGCGGCGTGCGCCGCGGGCAGGTCGGTGACGGTCGTCCACGCCTCGGTGAGCTTGCGCTCCATGGTGCGGTCGGCGAGGCGCAGCTCGGACGCGAGCACGGAGGCGGACTCCTTGACCGCCATGCCGATGTCGCCGCCGGTCTCGCGCAGGTGCTGCAGCTCGGCCGCGAGCAGCTCCCGCTGCTCCGCCTCGAGGCGGGCGCGGCGCTGCTCGATCGCCCGCATCCGGCCGGCGAGCGCCTCCTGCCGCCGCGCTGCTCCCGGCCGGTCGTCGGGGTCGACACTGCCGGGCAGCAGCGGCACCGCCATCCGGCCCGCGATCACCTCGTCCACCTGCGCGTCCGTCAGCGCAGCGAGCCGCTGCCCCCAGTCCCGGTCGAACGCCGCCAGCTCGTCCTCGAGCTCGGCCGCGGTGCGGCCGTGCGGGTCGATCGCGCCGGCACGGATCGACGCGATGTACTCCTCCGCATCGAGCCCGCCCCACGCATCCACGCAGGCATGCAACCACGCACCACTGACACGGGAAGGGCGGGGGAGAGCGACTGTGGAGAGAGGCGGCGAGCGCCATGGATCGGCGGAGCCGGCGATGGAGCGGGCGACGGGAATCGAACCCGCGTAATCAGTTTGGAAGACTGAGGCTCTACCATTGAGCTACGCCCGCGCGCCCCGAGCGCGACGTGACGTCGGGACGGCACGAATCTACCGCATCCGCTCTGGGGCAGTTGTCGCTCGCTCGCTCGTCCGTGCCCCTCGCGCATTCGCGAGCGTCGACCTTCCACAGCTCGGGATCTGCCTGTCCGGAGCTGCCAGCCGCCGTCGCTACGCTCGATCCGTGCAGCGAAGCATCCCGCAAGACCTCGTCCTCGGCGCCGCGACCGCCGCCTACCAGATCGAGGGCGCAGCGTTCGAGGACGGGCGCACCGCGAGCATCTGGGACGCGTTCGCGCGCGTGCCGGGCGCCGTCATCGACGGCCACAACGGCGACGTCGCGTGCGACCACTACCACCGCATGCCCGACGACGTCGCCCTCATGCGCGAGCTGGGCCTGCAGACCTACCGCTTCTCGACGAGCTGGGCGCGCGTGCGACCCGACGGGGGCGCGCCGAACGCGAAGGGCATCGACTTCTACTCGAGGCTCGTCGACGAGCTGCTCGCCGCCGACATCATGCCGTGGCTCACGCTCTACCACTGGGACCTGCCGCAGGCGCTCGAGGAGCAGGGCGGCTGGACGGACCGCGACACCGCCCACCGCTTCGTCGAGTACGCGCTCACGGTGCACGAGGCGCTCGGCGACCGCGTGCAGAGCTGGACGACGCTCAACGAGCCGTGGTGCTCCTCGTTCCTCTCCTACACCGCGGGCGCCCACGCCCCGGGCCGGCAGAGCGTCGAGGCGGGCCTCCGCGCCGGGCACCACCTGCTGCTCGCCCACGGGATGGCGGTGCGGGCGCTCCGCGACGCCGGCGCCGAGCGGCTCGGGATCACCCTCAACTTCCAGCCCGCCGAGCCCGTCGACCCGGCGAGCGAGTCCGACCGCGATGCGGCGCGGCGCCTCGACGACCAGTACAACCGCTTCTTCGTGCACCCGATCATGACGGGCGAGTACCCCGAGTCGCTGCTGCGCGACGTCGGCCACCTCGGCCTCGACGCGGTCGTGCAGGAGGGCGACCTCGCGACGATCGCCGCGCCCATCGACGTGCTGGGGGTGAACTACTACCACGACGACGTCGTCTCCTTCGAGCCGCCCGAGGTGCCGATGCTGCAGGACGCCCCGACCGACCGGCCGATCTCGAGCCCGTACCCGGCGGCCGAAGGCGTCCACGCGCATCCGCGCGGACTGCCGACGACCACGATGGGCTGGGAGGTGCACCCCGCGGGCCTCACGGCGCTGCTGCGCCAGCTGCACGAGGAGTACACCGCCGCCGCGGGCGTCGAGCTGTGGGTGACCGAGAACGGCGCGGCCTTCGCCGACGAGGTGACGACGGATGCGTCGACCGGCGAGGCGCGGATCCACGACGCCGACCGGGTCGAGTTCCTCCGCGCGCACGTCGCCGCCGTCGTGGACGCGATCGACGCGGGCGTACCGGTCAAGGGCTACATGTACTGGTCGCTGCTCGACAACTTCGAGTGGGCGTGGGGCTATCACAAGCGGTTCGGCATCGTGCGGGTCGACTACGAGACGCAAGCGCGCACGGTGAAGGACTCCGGTCGAGAGCTCGCGCGCCTGATCCGCGAGCGGACGCTCTAGCGCCGAGCGGCGGCGCTGCTGCGCGCCGCCCGATCCTGGGCGCCACCCGGGGTCGGGGCGACAGGATTCGAACCTGCGACCTCCCGCCCCCAAAGCGGGCGCTCTAGCCAAGCTGAGCTACGCCCCGTAGGGATCGCTCCCGTACAGCACGCGAGTCTAGCGGCGCGCACCCGGCCGGATCGCTGTGCCGGTGCGGCTCCGCGCACCCGGTCAGGTCGATCGTCCCCTCGGGGTGCCGCGCCGCTGCCTGTGCCGCCGTCCGCCGCCTGGCCCTGCGAAGGCTTGAGGCACCCTATGCGCCACCTTGAGCGAGCATATGTCATAACGCCGTTACGCTTCGCGCGAGACGACCGACGACGGTGTCGGCCGCCCATATCCCGAACAAGGAGCAACTCGATGAAGAAACTGCTCGCGGCCGCTGCGGTCGCAGGATTCGCCGTCCTCGGCGTCGCGACGCCGGCCCAGGCCGCGCCCCCCGACTCCGCCGCCATGAACAGCGAGGCGTACTGGGAGAACCTCGGCTACGGCGACTGCACGAAGGTCGAGTACGGCGACGGCGTCACGAGCGTCACGCTGCCCGAGCTCTCGTGGCCCAGCGAGTACACGCTGCTCGTCCTCAAGGCGGGATCCGGCACGTCCGCGAACCAGCTCATCATGTGGCCCGAGGCCGGCGTCGCCTACATGCACGACAGCGGCAAGGAGCTCAGCCACATCATCTACTGCATGGCCGAGAAGCTCAGCTGACGCCTGGAGCCGATCCGAAGAGCGGCGGCGATGCCCGGGTGACGAGCCCGCGCATCGCCGCCTCTCGACGCTCCCGGGCGCGCCGGTGGCATAGCCGCGTCAGCCCGCCTGCGCCCGCCGCTGCGAGATGAGGACGATGGCCACGCCCGTGGCGGCCACCGCGAGCCCCGCGACGCCGAGCGGCGTGACCGGCACGCCGAACACGAGCCACACCCACAGCATCGTGGTCGGCGGCGTGAGGTACAGCATCGTGCTCACGAACGTCGCGCCGTGCGAGCGCGTGACCGTCACGTAGAGCACGTAGCCGCCGAGGCTCGAGAGCACGACGAGCCAGAGCACCGCGAACCACACGTCGCCGGTGGCCGGGGGAGCGGCGTGCCCGCGCAGCAGCGCCACGACGACGAACACCGCGCCGGCCACGATCGAGTGCATCGTGAGGGTCTGCAGCAGGTCGTCGTGCATCCGCCAGCGCCGCTGGAGCACCGTGCCGGTGCCGAGGCACAGCACCGCGGCGAGGGGCAGCGCGTACGCCCACAGCGGCGCGCCGTGCCCGTCGACCGCTCCCGAGACCACGAGCGCGACCCCGGCGAGGCCCACGACCATGCCGGCCCACATCCACCCCGTGGCCCGCTCGCCGAGCACGCGCCCGGCGACCGTCGCGACGAGCATCGGCTGCAGGGCGGCGATGAGCGCCGCGGTGCCGCCGTCGACCCCGGCGCGCACGCCCTCGAAGATGAGCAGGAGGTACGCGGCCTGGTTGAGCACGGCGACCGTCCCCTGCCGCAGCCAGCTCGCTCGGCGGGGCCACGGCCGGCGCAGCACGAGCATCGCCGCGACGAGGACGCCGGCGAGCACCACGAAGCGCCACATGAGCACCGTGATCGGCTCACCGTCCGCGCGCGCCGCGAGCTCGGCGCCGACGAACCCCGAGCTCCACGTGACGACGAGGCCGGTCGCCGCGACCGCGATCGCCACCGGCCCCAGACGGCCGGGCTGCCGCGACTGCACCTACGTCTCGACGACGAGGATCGGGTCGCTCGTCGGCGCATCCGAGCCGCCTGCGGGCTCGACGGTCACGCCGATGGCCGCGCCGGCGCTGAGCTCGCCGTCGAGCAGGAACGCGGTCGCGCCGCCCGTCCCCTCGAAGGTGCCCGCCGACCGCGGTCCCGACGCGTCGATGTACCAGGCCTGGTAGGTGCTGCCCTCCGGCACGCGACCCAGGCGGTCGAACAGGATCGCCGACTGCCCGCGCTCCGCCGACCAGATGACCGTCGCGACCGTGCCGTCGGCGAGCGCGACCTCGCTGCGCTGCGCGTCGGCAGCCGCCACGACGGAGCCGAGCGACTCGTCCTCCGAGCCCCCCAGCTGGGTGCCGATCGCGATGCCGCCGAGCAGCAGCGCCGCGGCAGCCGCGAGCGCCCCGAGCGCGCGAGCGGGTCGCCAGCG
>NZ_JANQCH010000152.1 GCF_024723325.1 Agrococcus sp. HG114 | reverse complement strand
AGCCCCGCGTACGCGCGCTCGCGCGCCTCGGCGTCGAGGTCGCGGACGCCGCGGCCGGCGCCGACATCGCGATCGACCAGACCGGCGCCCGACCCGAGCCGCTCGGCGAGGCGAGCGGCCTCGCGCTCGACGCGACCGGACGCATCCGCACCGACCGCTGCCTGCGCGTGCTGGGCGCCGACGGCGCCCCGATCGAGGGCGTGTGGGGCGCGGGCGACGCGATCGCCGTCGACGGCCTCCCCTGGCTGCGCGGCGGCTGCGCGACCGCGACGCCGCTCGGGGCGACCGCCGCCGACGCGATCGCGGCCGCGCGCGCCGGCCAGCCGCCCCGGCCGGTCGACGTCGGCTTCCTCTTCCGCTGCATCAGCCTCGGGCGCCGCGACGCGATCATCCAGCTCGTCGACCGCCAGGACCGCCCCACCGACCGCTGGCTGGGCGGCCCGGTCGCCGCCGCCTGGAAGGAGGCCATCACCGCGTTCGCGGGCGTCGCGCCGCTACGCTTGGGCCGCGTGTACGCGTGGCCCGCAGCTCGGACGCCGGCGCCGGTGAGCGCGTGAGCGACGTCGCCGCGCACCGCGGCCTCGCCGTGCGCCTCGCCTACGACATCACCGGCTCGTGGGCCGACGCCGAGGAGATCGCGCAGGACGCCATGCTGCGCGTGCTGCAGGCCGACGCGGTGCGCGACGAGCGGGCGCTGCTCGCGCGCGTCACGACGAACCTCGCGATCGACCGCGTGCGCCGCTCGCGCGTCGACTACGTCGGGCCGTGGCTGCCCGAGCCCATCGCGACGGGACCGGGGGCGGATGCCGCGGTCGCCGACGCGGAGGAGGTCGAGCTCGCGCTCATGGTCGCGCTCGAGTCGCTGTCGCCGATCGAGCGGGCGGCGCTCCTGCTCCACGACGTGTTCGACTTCTCGTTCGACGAGGTGGCCGAGATGCTCGGCCGCTCGACGGCGGCGGTGCGGCAGGCGGCGAGCCGCGCGCGTGCGCACGCGCAGGCGAGGCGCCCGCGCTTCGCGCACACCGACGCGGATGCGCGGGCGCTCGTCGAGCGGTTCGCCGCGGCCGCGCTGCGGGGCGACGTCGATGGGCTCGTGGCGATGCTCGCCGAGGACGCCACGCTCGTCTCCGACGGCGGCGGCAAGGTGAGCGCCGCCCGGCGGCCGGTCGTGGGCGCCGAGCGCGTCGCGCGGTTCCTCGCCGGGCTCTCCGAGCAGTTCGCCGGCCGCGTCGACGTGGTGCCGCTCGTGCTCAACCGCGCGACGGCGCTCGGTGTGCTCGTCGACGGGGAGCTCGACCACGTGCACTGGGCGGGCATCGAGGGCGGTCGCATCACCGAGCTGCGCATCGTGCGCAATCCCGACAAGCTCGCGCAGGCGCGGGCCGCGTTCGCCCGCTCGGCCTGACGCATCCGCGCCCCCGGCTCCCGATGCGGGCCACGCGGCGCGCACCGGGCAGAATGTCCCCTATGCCTGCGCACGCCGAGCCCCTCGCGAAGGTCGTGCTCATCGGCGGCGCGTCCGGCTCGGGCAAGTCCCGCCTCGCCGAGCTGAGCGGCCTGCCGATCCTCCGCCTCGACGACTTCTACCGCGAGGGCGACGACCCCGCGCTCCCCCGGCTCGAGAGCGGCGAAGCCGATTGGGACCATCCGCTGTCGTGGCACCGCGACCGCGCGCTCGACGCCCTCGAGCAGCTCGCCCGAACGGGTCGCACGACCGCCCCGCTCTACGACATCAGCCGCAGCGCGGCGACCGGGAGCCGCGAGATCACCCTCGACGGGGCGCCGCTCTTCGCCGCCGAGGGCATCTTCGTCGCCGAGGTCGTCGCCGAGTCGCGCCGTCGCGGCATCCTGCACGACGCGATCGTCGTGCGCCGGTCGCGGTGGCTCACGATGGGCCTCCGCTTCGCCCGCGACCTGCGCGAGCACCGCAAGAGCCCGGCCTTCCTCGTCAAGCGCGGGCTGATCCTCGCCGGCCGCGAGCCGGCGATCGTCGCGCGGCTGGCGGATGCGGGCTGCCGGCCCGTGCGGGTGCGCGCGGCCCGGCGCATGCTCGCGCGAGCGGCCGGGCGGTGAGACTGCCCACCGCCCGGCCGCCCATTCCGGCCGCCCTCCCCCGCTACTCGTAGCGGAGCGCGTCGATCGGGTGCTGCCGTGCCGCGCTCCGGGCCGGGAGCGTGCCCGCGAGGAACGCGATGCCCATGACGACGAGCATGACCGTCGCGACCGGCACGAGCTCGAACCGCATGATCTGCAGCCCCGGCAGGTCGGCGAACAGCGTGTCGGCGAGCGCGCCGCTCACGAGCGTTCCCGCGAGGATCGCGAGCCCCGCGCCGATCGCGCTGCCGAGCAGCCCGATGACGACCGCCTCGGAGGTGAACAGCCCGAACACCCGGCCGCTGCCCATCCCCATCGCCTTCATGAGCCCGATCTCGCGCGTGCGCTCCTTCACGCTCATGAGCAGCGTGTTGACGATGCCGAAGCCCGCCGCGATGAGCGCGATGATCGCGAACGCGTTGAGCACGTTGACGATCCCGTCGATCACCGCCCGGAACATGCCGATCTGGTCGCCGACCGTCTGCCCCTGGAAGCCGACGCGCACGAGCTCGTCCTTGATCGCCTGCAGCTGCTCGTCGCTCACGTCCGGCGCGGCGTAGGCGACCGCCGCGTAGTAGGCGGGGGCCGCCGCACCCGTGCGCCCTGTGAGGCTCACGTCCACGAGCGCGTCGGTGAGCGCCTGGTTGCTCTCGGCGCCCGGCTCGAGGAGCGACTCCTGCGCCACCCCGCTCACGACCGCGGTGACCTCGTGCTGCGTGCCCACCGCATCTGTCGCCCCGAGGACGACCTGCTCGCCGACCGCGTCGGCCGCGTCGGCGAAGCCGAGCGCCTCGACGTAGGGCAGGGGCAGGAGCAGCTCGCGCTCGGCGCCGTCGGCGACGTGCGAGCCCGCGGCGAGGTCGAAGCGCATCGCCTCGCTCGCGGGGTCGACGGCGATCTCGAACCGGTCGCTCCCGGCCGCCTCGATGTAGTCGACGGCGAGCATCGAGATCGGCTGCACGCGCTCCACTCCCGCGACGCCCGCGATCGCGTCGAAGTCTGCCTGGGTCATGCCGGCGATGTCGATCGGCGAGCCGTTCACGCCGCCCGCGAGCGAGCGCTCCGGGTCGTACTCGCGCGGGCCGTCGCCGGCCGAGCCGTCGTCGGCGGCCGCCGTCACCACGAGCGCGTTCGGCGCGCCGACCATGCCGAGCTGGTCGTCGATGTAGCGCGAGACGCCCGCGCCGATCGCGCTCGTCACCGTGAGCGTGAACGCGCCGATCACGATCGCGATCACCGTGAGCGTCGTGCGCAGCTTGCTGCGGAAGGTGTTGCGGATCGCGGAGCCGATCACGTCGCCGGCCCTCACGCGAGCACCGCCTCGAGGGCGTCGGTGCGCGCGTCGGCCGCGACGACCAGGCCGTCGCGCAGGTGCACGCGGCGGTCGCAGCGGGCCGCGAGGTCGTCGTCGTGCGTCACGACGACGAGCGTGATGCCGCGCTCGCGCACGAGGCCGAAGAGGATGTCCTCGACGATGAGGCCCGTCGCGGAGTCGAGGTTGCCCGTGGGCTCGTCCGCGAAGATCACCGAGGGCTCGTTCACGAGCGCGCGGGCGATCACGGCGCGCTGCTTCTGCCCGCCCGAGAGGTCGGTCGCGCGGTTGCCGGCCTTGTCGTCGAGCTCGAGCGACCGGAGCGCCGCCATCGCGCGCTCGACGCGCTCGCGCCGGCCGAGCCCTGCGATCACGAGCGGCAGCATGACGTTCTCGAGCACCGTCGCGTCGGGCGTGAGGAAGAACTGCTGGAAGACGAACCCGAACTCCTCGTTGCGGAGCCGCTGCACCTCGCTGCGGCGCAGCTCGCCCGCGTCGGTGCCGCGGATGCGCAGGGCGCCGGAGTCGGGCGCGTCGAGCAGGGCGAGGATGTGCATGAGCGTCGACTTGCCCGACCCGCTCTTGCCGACGATCGCGAGCGACTCGCCCGCGTGCGCCTCGAGCGAGACGCCGCGCAGCGCGTCGAATCGGCTCTCGCCGCGCCCGTAGGACTTGTGGATGGATCGTGCGTCGAGCACCGGTTGGGGCATGGTCCCTCTCCTCGAGTGATGGCCGCATTCCCGCGGCACCTCGAGCCTGACCGAGCAGCGCGCGCCCGGCAGAGGGGGTTGACCCCACCCCTCGGGGTGGTTCCCCCTACTCCTCGACCACCACCTCGCGGCCGTCGACGACCGCGTACGTCGCCGTGCGGAACGGGCCGGGGACGAGCGTGAGCGCGACGGCGCCGCTCGGGGCGACCCGGGCATCCGCGACCTCGAACCCCGCGGGCTCGGCGACGTCGTCGAAGAGCCGCTTGCCGCGGCCGACGACCACGGGGAAGACGATGAGCCGCAGCTCGTCGAGCAGCCGCTCGGCGATGAGGGTCTGCAGCAGCTGCCACGAGCCGTGCACCTGCAGCTCGCCCTCGCCGTCGGCCTTGAGGGCGCGGATGCGTGCGGCCACGTCGTCGCCGATGACCGAGCGGGTGCCGGCCCACGTCGCGTCCTGCTGCTGCAGGGTCGTCGAGACGACGTGCTTCGGCGCGGTGTTGAGGCGCTGCGCGACCGGGTCGCCGGGGTCGGTGACCTGCGGCCAGTAGGCGGCCATCATGTCGTAGGTCGTGCGGCCGAACAGCAGCGCGTCGGTGCGCGCGAACCAGCCCGTCACGACCTCGCCGACCGCCTCGTCGAAGAACGGCGCGACCCAGCCGCCCCAGCGGAAGCCGCCGGCGGTGTCCTCGTCGCGGCCGCCCGGGCCCTGCATGACCCCGTCGAGGGTGACGAACTCGTGCGCGATGAGTCGCATGGCGGCCTCCTCCGCGGCGCCTCGGCGCGCCGCGCCGGTTCGAGCCTGGCGGGCGGGCCGCACGGGCGCAAGGTGCGGGTGCGGGCTGGGCGCGGC
>NZ_JANQCH010000151.1 GCF_024723325.1 Agrococcus sp. HG114 | reverse complement strand
CGGCCGCGGCCGACGCTCCGACGGCGGGGGCGGATGCGCGGGCCGACGTCGCCCGCGCGGTCGCCCGGGTCCTCGGGATCGATCGCGTCGACCTCGACCGCTCCTTCGTCGAGCTCGGCGGCGACTCGCTGAGCCACGTGCAGGCATCCGTGCGGCTGGAGGCCGTCGTGGGGCCGCTGCCCCGCGGGTGGCATCACCGGCCGCTCGGCGAGCTCGCCGACGGCCGCGCGGCCGAGGGACGACGTCGTCTCCGGACGGTCGAGACGCCCGTGCTGCTGCGAGCGCTCGCCGCGGTCGCGATCTGCGGCTCGCACGCGGGCCTGTTCGACGCGCAGGGAGGCGCGCACATCCTGCTGGCCGTCGCCGGTGCGAGCACCGCGCGCTTCGCCCTCTCCGCACCGACGGTGCTCGGCAGGTGGCGGGCGACCCTGCGCATCCTGATCGGCATCGTGGTGCCCGCGGTCGCCGTCGCCCTCTTCGGGATGCTCGCGACGGGCCGCTACGACTGGAGCAACGTGCTGCTGAGCCACTGGATCGTGCGCGCTCCGGGCGAGCGCGCGACGCTCGGCGAGATGTGGTTCGTCGAGGCGCTCGTCGCGAGCCTCGTCGTGCTCGCCGCCGTGCTGTCGGCGCCGCGCGTCGCTCGCGCGTGGCGGCGCGATCCCTGGCTCGTGTCGGCGGCCATCGCGGCCGTCGCGCTCGTACCCCGATTCCTCCTGCCGCTCGTGGAGCCGGAGCCGCAGGGCCTCCTGCCCGGGCTCCTGTGGCTCGTGGCCGCCGGTGCCGCCGCGGCCCACGCCGAGACGCCCGTGCGGCGCGCGGTCACGATCGCGCTCGCGGCCGTCGGGGGAGCGACGTTCTTCGCGGACGACCCGCTCCGCAGCGCCACGATCGTCGCCGGGATCGTCGTGCTCGTGCTCGTGCCGGTCGTGCGGCTCCCGCTGTGGGCGGTGCCCGCGGTCGCGGTGCTCGCAGCCGCATCGCTGCACATCTACCTCATCCAGTTCCTCGTCCTGTCGCTGCTCGAGCCCGACGCGCTCGAGACCGCCGCCGCGCTCGCGGCCGGCGTGCTGCTCTGGTGGCTCGCCGACCGCCCGGTGCGCCGGCTCCAGGACCTCGTCATCCCGACCGTCCGCTGAACCGAGAGCCCTCCATGCCCCGTCGCCGTCGTCCCCTGCTCGCCTCCCTGCTCGCGCTGCCGCTCCTGCTCGGCGGATGCTCCGCTGCCGCGGACGAGGACGCACCGCGAGAGGGCGCGCTGCAGATCTACTCCGCGCAGCACATCGAGATCACCGAGGCGCTGGCCGCGGCCTTCACCGAGCAGACCGGGATCCCCACGCAGGTGCGCGACGGCCAGGACTCGTCGATGGGTCACATGATCGTGGAGGAGGGGGACGCGTCCCCCGCCGACGTCTTCCTGACCGAGAACAGCCCGGCGATGACGACGGTCGAGCGGGCCGGTCGGCTCGCCGCGGTCGACCCCGCCACGATCGAGCAGGTCCGCGACGGCCTCGCGCCGTCCTCCGGGCTCTGGGCGCCGATCGCCGCGCGCTCCACCGTGCTCGTCTACAACACGACGCTCATCACCGAGGCGGAGCTGCCGACGTCCATCATGGAGCTGTCGGAGCCGCGCTGGGACGGCCGCTGGGGCGCCGCCCCGGGAGGCGCCGACTTCCAGGCGATCGTCGCAGGCATGCTCGCGGAGCGCGGCGAGACCGAGACGCGCGCATGGCTCGAGGCGCTCGCATCGGGGGCGGAGGTCTATCAGAACAACATCGCCACGATGGAGGCCGTGAGCTCGGGGGAGGTGCCCGTCGGCATCATGTACCACTACTACTGGTACCGCGACCAGGCGGGCGACGGCGAGACGAGCGCCGACACGGCGCTGCGGTTCTTCGGCGGGGGCGACCCGGGCGCCTTCGTGAGCCTGTCCGCCGGAGGCGTGCTCGCCGCATCCGACATGCCGGAGGAGGCGCAGCGCTTCCTCGCCTTCGTCACCTCGCCCGAGGGGCAGCAGGTGCTCGTCGACAGCGGCGCCATGGAGTACGCGGTGGGCGAGGGCATCGCGTCGGACCCGGCGCTGCCGCCGCTCGACAGCCTCGAGGCGCCGGCCGTCGACGCCTCCGTGCTGAGCTCGGAGGCGGTGCTCGAGCTCATGACCGATGTCGGCATCCTCTAGGCGCCATCCGGTCACGCTGCTGGCCGCCGCGGTCGCGGTCATCGCGATCCTGCCGCTCGCCGTGATCGTGCCGACCGCGCTGTCGGACGGCGCCGATCGCGCGGTCGCGTTCCTGCTGCGACCGCGGATCGGCGAGCTGCTCGGCAGCACGGGTGCCCTCCTCGCGCTGACGGTCCCGGCGACGCTCGTGCTCGGCACGCTCGCCGCCTGGCTCGTCGAGCGCACGAGCCTGCCGTGGGCCGGCGCGTGGCGGACGATGCTCCTCATGCCGCTCGCCGTGCCCGCCTTCGTGAGCGCGTATGCCTGGACCGCTGCCGCGCCCTGGCTCGACGGGCTCGCGGGCGCGGCGCTCGTGACGACGCTCGCCTACCTGCCCTTCGTGTTCCTCCCCGCGGCCGCGATGCTGCGGTCGCTCGACCCGGGCGACGAGGAGGTCGCGCGCTCGCTCGGGCTGTCGCCCGCGAGGGCCATGGTCCGCACGGTGCTGCCCCGCCTGCGACCCGCGATCGCGGGAGGCGGGCTGCTCGTCGCGCTGCACCTGCTCGCCGAGTACGGCGTGCTCGAGCTCATGCGGTTCCAGACCTTCACGACAGCGATCATGCAGCAGTACGCCGTCGGCTTCAGCGACGCATCCGGCAGCCTGCTCGCGACCGTGCTGCTGGCCCTGTGCCTGCTCGCGCTGCTGGTCGACGTCGCGCTGCGAGGCCGGCACCGGGTCGCCCGGGTCGGATCCGGCGTCCAGCGACGCGCCACCCGTGTCGGCCTCGGCGCGTGGACCGTGCCGTCGCTCGCGCTCGTGGCGGCGCTCGTCGGGCTCTCGGTCGCGCTGCCGGTCTCGATGGTCGTGCGCTGGCTGTCCTCCGAGACTGGGCTCGCGGGCGTGGACCTCGACCTCCTCCTGCGCACGGCGAGCACCGTCGGGCTCGCCGCGCTCGGAGCGCTCGCCGCGACGACCGCGGCGCTGCCGGGCGCGTGGCTGCTCGAGCGGCACCGCTCGCGGCTCGCGCACGTGCTCGAGCGGGGCACGTTCCTCACGAGCGCCTTCCCCGGCGTGGTCGTCGGCCTCGCGCTCGTGACCCTCGCGGTCCGCTGGGCGCAGCCGCTGTACCAGACGGTCGCCCTCGCCGTCGTCGCGTACGCGGTGCTCTTCCTGCCGCGCGCGATGGTGTCGCTGCGCGCGGGTCTCGCGGCCTCCCCGCCGGAGCTGTCGGAGGCCGCCCGCTCGCTCGGCTCGAGCGGGCCCGCGACGCTCGTGCGCGTCGTGCTGCCGCTCATGGCGCCGTCGGTGCTGACCGGGCTCGTGCTCGTCGCGCTCGCGGTGGTCACCGAGCTCACGGCCACGCTGCTGCTGGCCCCCACGGGCGTGACCACGCTCGCGATCTCCTTCTGGCGCGAGGCGAGCGCGCTCGACTACGCAGGCGCGGCGCCGTACGCCGCCGCCATGATCGGACTGTCCCTGCCGCTGACGCTGCTGCTGCGCCGGCAGATCCTGGAGGAGCGATGAGCGAGCTTCGGCTGCACGGCATCACGGCGGGATACGGGGCGGATGCGGTGCTCGAGTCCGTCGGGCTCACGGTGCCCGAGGGGTCGATCACCGCGGTGCTCGGCGGGTCGGGCAGCGGCAAGACGACGCTCCTGCGCGTGGTCGCCGGCTTCCACCGGCCGAGCGCCGGCGAGGTGCGGATCGGCGGGCGGGTCGTGGCGGGCGACGGCGTCTGGGTCCCTCCGGAGCGCCGGGGCGTGGGCTACCTGCGGCAGGACGGCGGGCTCTTCCCTCACCTGAGCGTCGCGGGGAACGTCGCGTTCGGACTGCCCTTCCCGCGGGGCCGGCACCGAGCGCGCGTGCTCGAGCTGCTCGAGCTCGTCGGGCTCCCCGCTCAGGTCGCCGATCGCCGCCCCGATCAGCTCTCGGGCGGCCAGCAGCAGCGGGTCGCCCTCGCCCGCGCGCTCGCCCCGCGACCCGCGCTCGTGCTGCTCGACGAGCCGTTCTCCTCGCTCGACGCGGGCCTGCGCGCCGCGACGCGCGACGCGACGGCCCAGGCGCTGCGCGCGACCGGCGCGACAGCCGTGCTCGTGACCCACGACCAGGGCGAGGCGCTCTCGTTCGCCGACGAGGTCGCGATCCTCGCCGCCGGCCGGTTCCGGCAGATCAGCAGCCCCTCCGTGGTCTACCGCGAGCCGGTCGACAGCGCGGTCGCGACCTTCCTCGGCGACGCCGTGCTGCTGCCGGGCGTCGCGAGCCGCGGGCGCGTGCAGACCGCGATCGGCGAGCTGCTCGTGGGCGGCTTCGTGCCGGACGGCGACGTCGAGGTGATGGTGCGTCCCGAGCAGATCGCGCTCACCGCCGCGGGCTCGGGCCGGCTCGAGGCGACCGTGAGCAGCGTGCGCTACTTCGGCCACGACGCGATCGTGCTGCTCGCACCGGGCGGCGGGGTCCCGATCCAGGGCCTGCGCGCGCGCATCGTGGGACTGCAGGCGCCCGCCGTCGGCGATGCGGTCGGCGTCGAGATCGTCGGTCCCGTGCGGGCGTTCTCGCGCGGCGGCGCGGCGACCGGGCACCTGCGCACGGCGGAGGCCCACCGCTGACGCGCAGCGCGTCGCCGCTCTAGCATGGGACGCGTGGATCCGGTGCTGGTGCTCGTCGCCGAGTGGTGGTGGATCGCGCCCGCCGGAGCCGGTGCGGGCGCGCTCGGCATCGCGGGGCTGCGCGCCCGCCGGCCGTCGGCGCGGCGGCTCGAGCTCGACGCGGCTCGCCACGACCTCCGTGCGGCGCAGGACGCGCTCACCCGCTCTCGCGCGCAGGTCAAGGT
>NZ_JANQCH010000150.1 GCF_024723325.1 Agrococcus sp. HG114 | reverse complement strand
CGGCGGCGCCGCCCCGCCGGCTGCGGCCGACGGCTGCGGCTGGGACTCGGTCCCCGAGCAGCCGGCGAGCGCGAGCGCGAGCGCGGCGAGGATCGCAGCCGCTGCCACCTGGCGCACGCGACCCCCTCACCTCGCCGACGGACACCGCCAGCGTACGGCTCAGAAGGCGGGGTCGATGTCCGCACCGGGCGCCGACCACGCCGCGCCGCCCGAGGTCTGGCTGACGAGCTCTCGCTCGTGCGGGCCGTCCGCCGGATCGTGGGCGAGCGCGTCGGTGCCGTCGGGCGCGGTCGCCGCGTCGACGGGCTTCCGGCGCTCGCGCGTCGTCGGGCCCACCCGCAGGGAGTGGCCGACGTGGTCGGCGCGGATCTTGACGCTCGTGCCGCGCTTGTCGCCGGACTCCCACTGATCGACCTTGAGCCGGCCGAGCACGACGACGACGTCGCCCTTGCGGAGCGACGAGACGACGTGGCGGGAGAAGCCGCCCCACGCCTCGATCGAGTACCAGTTGGTGTGGCCGTCCACCCACTGCTCGCCGTCCTTGCGGCGTGCGGTGCAGGCGAGGCGGAACTCGGCGACCTGGTCGCCGTTGACGGACTTCAGGATCGGGTCGCCTCCGAGGGACCCGACCACGGTGATTGCATCGTTCATGCCGGTGAGCATGCACCGGCGCGCTCGTCCGCCGAGAGCGTGCGGGACGGGTCTGTGGAGAACCCCCGCGCGCCCCTCAGCCGCGCAGGTACTCCGCGAAGCCGCTGCGGATCTTGTTCACCTTCGGCGCCGCCACGGCGAGGCAGTACCCCTGCGTCGGGTTCTTGGCGAAGAAGTCCTGGTGGTACTCCTCCGCGTCGTAGAACTCGCCGAGCGGCTCGAGCGCGGTGACGATCTCGCCGGGCCACCACTCGCCGGCGCGCGCGATCGCCGCCTCGAACCGCTGCCGCTCGGCCTCGTCGCGGTAGAACATCGCGGAGCGGTACTGCGTGCCGATGTCGTTGCCCTGGCGGTTCAGCTGGCGCGGGTCGTGCATGGTGAAGAACATGTCGAGCACGACCTTCGTCGGCACCCGCTCCTCGTCGTAGACGACCTTGACGGCCTCCGCGTGCCCGGTCGTGCCGGTGCACACGAGCTCGTAGCTCGGGTGCGGGACCGATCCGCCGGTGTAGCCGGAGACGACGTCCTGCACCCCGTCGACGACGCGGTACGCGGCGTCGAGGCACCAGAAGCAACCACCTGCGAGCACGATCTCCTGCATGCTCCGAAGCGTAGCCGCCGCGCCTATGCGCGCCGTGAGCGGGGGCGGCGTGTGGGTGGCCGCTCGTAGCGTCGTGTGCGGGAAGGAGCCCCGATGGCCATCATGTCCTCCGCGCAGCGGCGCGCCGCGCCGCAGGCGGCGCACGTCGCCACCCGCCGGGTGCGCGACGACCTCTGGCGCGTCGTGAGCGCATCCGGGCTCACCCTCGGCTACATCGCGCTCGCGGAGGGCGCGGCGGGCAGGTCCTTCGAGGCGCGGCGCCTGCTCCCGGGCGGCACGGCGCTGCTCTCCGTGGGCTCCGGCTGGTCGCTCGAGGACGCGCTCGCCTGCTTCACGGGGCCCTGAGCCGCCGGTCCCGCACGCCAGCGGGGCCGAGGCATCCGCCCCGGCCCCGCCACGCTGGTGGAAGCGGCTCAGGCCGCGTCGACCGGCGCCTGCTGGATCGCGGAGATCTCGATCTCGATGTCGACCTCGTCGGAGAGCATGACGCCGCCCGTCTCGATGGCCACGTTCCAGCTGATGCCGAAGTCGCTGCGCTTGATGCGCGTGCGTGCCGAGGCGCCGGCGCGCGTGTTGCCCCACGTGTCGGGACCGATGCCGCCGAACTCGAGCAGCAGCGAGACCGGCCGCGTCACGCCGCGCATCGTGAGCTCGCCGTCGACGAACAGGTCATCGCCCTCGACGCGCGCGCCCGTCGACGCGAACGTCCACTGCGGGTGCTCCTCGATCGCGAAGAAGTCGTTCGAGCGCAGGTGCTGGTCGCGGTCGGCGTTCTTCGTGTTGATCGTCGCGGGGTCGACGGTCGCCGTGATGGTCGACTCCTCCGGCCGCTCGGCGAGCACGATCGTGCCCTCGAGGCCCTCGATCTCGCCGCGGACCTTCGCGACCATCATGTGCCGCACCGAGAACGTGACGTTGGAGTGCGAGCCGTCGATGACGTAGGTGCCGGGCTGGTAGCCGGGGATGTTCTGGAGCATTCGGAGGTGCCTCTCGTGCGTGGTGGGAGTGGTGCGAATTCGAAGAACGTGGCGCCGGGCGCGGCCATTCCCGCGCGCGCCGCGGCGGCGCGGATCACTCCCCGTGGAAGAGGTGCTTGCCCTCGCGCCGGTTGAGCTGGACGCGGCGCACCACCCAGACGACGAGCACGGCCACGACGAGCCCGATGACGACCCACTGGAGCCAGTCCATGTAGGGCTCGACGACGTGGTAGTTCCGGCCGAGGGTCACGCCGATCATGATGAAGATCGTGTTCCAGATCGCCGAGCCGACGAGGGTCAGGCCGAGGAAGAGCGCGACCGGCATGCGCTCGACGCCCGCGGGGATCGAGATGAGGCTGCGGAAGATCGGCAGGAAGCGGCCGAACAGCACGGTCTTCCAGCCGTGACGCGCGAACCACGCCGTGGTCTTGTCGATGTCGCTCGCGCGCACGAGCGGCATCCTCCGCGCGATCGCGGCCAGCCGCTCGTGGCCGAGCAGGCGGCCCAGCAGGTAGAGCACGAGGGCACCCACGACCGAGCCGACGGTGGTCCAGATGATCGCCTCGGCGACCGTGAAGCCGCCGTTGGCGGCGGTGAACCCGGCGAGCGGCAGGATGACCTCGCTCGGGATCGGGGGGAACAGGTTCTCGGCGGCGATCGCGATCGCCGCGCCGGGCGCGCCGATCGTCTCCATGAGCCCCACCGCCCACCCGGCGACGCCGGAGAGCTCGTCGGAGGACTGGGCGGACTGCGTCAGGAGGTCGAGCACCCCGACAGCCTACGGTTGTGGCCCTGAGCGCTCGATAGGATCGCCGATGCCGCCAGCATGCCCCCGTAGCTCAGCGGATAGAGCAGGAGACTTCTAATCTCTTGGTCGCAGGTTCGATCCCTGCCGGGGGCGCGAGCGGGGCGGCGCCGTGCGAGGCTGGGCGCATGACCGCTGCGCTCCTGTTCGACATGGACGGCACGCTCATCGACTCCGAGCCGATCTGGCACGCCGAGATGCGCGCGTTCGCGCGCTCCCAGCGCATCGAGTGGTCGACCGAGGACGCCCACTGGACGACCGGGCGCCCAATGGTCGAGTGGGCCGAGCGGATGCGCGAGCGCGGCGCGGGCATGGAGGTCGCGTCGATCATCGACACGATCGCGAGCCGCGTCGCGGCGGCCGTGCGCGAGGAGACGCCGTGGCTTCCCGGGAGCATCCGGCTGCTCGAGCGCGTCGCCGAGGCGGGGGTGCCCGCGGCGCTCGTCACGAACGCGACCGCGGGGAACGCCCAAGCGCTGCTCGAGGCCGCGCCGACCGGGGCGCTGCGGTTCGCGATCTCGGCCGACGACGTCGCGCGCTCGAAGCCCGACCCCGAGCCCTACGCGACCGCGATCCGGCGGCTCGGCGCCGACGCATCCGCCTGCATCGCCTTCGAGGACTCGTCGAGCGGCGCGCGCTCGGCGACCGCGGCCGGCGCGCGGCTCTGGTTCCTGACGACGCAGCTGCCGGCCTCGCCCGTGCCCGCCGAGCGCACGATCGGCACGCTCGCCGACATCGACGCCGACGAGCTCCTCGCGCTCGTGCGCGGAGCCCCCGCGCCGCGCCCGTAGACTCGCCGGGTGGCTGCCGCTGACCGGATCGTCTGGATCGACTGCGAGATGACGGGCCTCGACCCCGCGGTCGACGAGCTCGTCGAGGTCGCGGTCGTGGTGACCGACTTCGAGCTCGAGGTGCTCGATCCCGGGCTGCAGGTCGTCATCAAGCCGTCGCAGGCGGCGCTCGACCAGATGGGCGACTTCGTGCGGCAGATGCACGCGACGAGCGGCCTCGACGCCGAGCTCGAGCACGGCGTCTCGCTCGCCGAGGCCGAGCTGCTCGTGCTCGAGTACGTGCAGCGGTTCGTGCCGCTCGAGCGCACCGCGCCGGTCGGGGGCAACACGATCGGCACCGACCGCATGTTCCTCGCCCGCTACATGCCGGCGCTCGACGGCTTCCTGCACTACCGCTCGATCGACGTGTCGAGCATCAAGGAGCTCTCGCGCCGCTGGTTCCCGCGCGCCTACTTCCAGAGCCCGGAGAAGGCCGGCGGGCACCGCGCGCTCGCCGACATCCTCGAGTCGATCCGCGAGCTGCGCTACTACCGCCGGGCGGTGTTCACGGATGCGCCGGGCCGCTCGAGCGAGGAGCTCCAGGCGATCGCGGCCGACGTCGTCTCCGGCTTCGGGGACCACCTCCCGGGCTGACGACGCGCGGCGGTGTCGTGCGGGACCGCCCGGATGTCGTACACTGTCCTGGTTGCGCTTGGCGCACATGGTGGGTATAGCTCAGTTGGTAGAGCGCCTGGTTGTGGTCTAGGAGGTCGCGGGTTCAAGCCCCGTTACTCACCCCGTCGAAGCCCCCGGTGAACCCGGGGGCTTCTGTCTGCCCGCGCCCGGTGCGCCTGCCTGCGCGGGAGCTGCGCCCGCCGTACCGTGACCGCGTGCTCCGCTCCCGACCCGCTCGCCTCGTCGCGCTCGCCCTCGCGGGCGTGCTCGCGCTCGCCGCGTGCTCGGGAGAGCCGGAACCCCAGGTCGGCGCGGCTGTCGAGACCACGGACCCGGATGCGGTGCTCACCGCGATCGCGGGGCCGAGCGCCCACGAGGCCGCGCTCGAGACGAGCCGCGCGCTGTTCGACGCGGCGCCGCTCGTCGTCCTCGCTCCCGCAGGCGATGCCGCGGCGCACGCGCTCGGCGGCCGTGCTGCGATCGCGCTCGGGGTCCCGCTGCTCGTCGCCCCGCCCGAGCCGGCGGCCTCCGCCT
>NZ_JANQCH010000014.1 GCF_024723325.1 Agrococcus sp. HG114 | reverse complement strand
CGGCGGAGCCGCTCGTGAAGCCCGCGCTCGAGAGCGACGCGCTCGCCGGTGCCGACCTCGCGCGCGCCGCGGCGGCGACGGCGCTCCGGGCCGCCGAGCTCAACATCGCCTCGCTCGAGGAGCGCGCCGCCGACGACGCGCCCGCGTTGCGCGAGCGGCTCGAGGCGCTGCGCGAGCAGCTCGCCGAGTAGCGCAGGCGTCAGCGCGCCTCGAGATCGCGCTCGAGCACCGGCGCGAGCCGGAACGGGATGAGCTCGCCCATCGACAGCCACGTCTCGGTGCGCTCCACCCCGTCGCACGCGAGCACGAGCTTGTTGACGCGGTAGAGGTCCTCCGCGTCGCGGCACACGGCCCGCACGAGCACATCCGCCTGCCCCGACAGGCCGAAGGCCTGCACGACCTCGGGGATCTGGCGCAGCTGCTCGACGACCTCGTCGATGCGCGGCTGGTCGACGTGCGTCGCCATGAACACCGTGAGCGGGTAGCCGAGCGCCGCCGCGTGGAACCTGCGGTCGAAGCCCTGCAGCGCATCCGACGCCTCGAGCGCGGCGACGCGCGACTGCACCGTGTTGCGGGCGAGGCCGAGCTGCTCGGCGATCGCCGCGTTCGTGATGCGCGGATGCCTCGTGAGCTCGAGCAGGATCCGGCGGTCGGTGTCATCGACGATGCGCATGCTGCGCAATCTAGCGCAGCGCAGCGGCGCACGGAATGCGCGTCCAGCGCAGCGAGCGTGTCGCAGATTGCGCGAGGTGCCTTCCGGGGGTAGCGTCGAGCCACGATCCACCGGGTGACCGGCCCGGCGGATCCGACCGGCGCCCACAAGGCGCTTCGAACAAGGAGGTTCGCTCGTGTCGATCACCGTGCCCGCGCCCGACCCGGCGCTCGCCCTCGGCCTCGACTGCCCGCTGCGCGTCATCGATCTCGACGGCACCCGGCTCTCGGAGCCCACGCTCGACCCCCACCTCGCCGACATCGACGAGACGGCGCTCGCCGACCTCTACGTCGACATGGTGCGCGTGCGCCGGCTCGACACCGAGGCCTTCGCCCTCACGCGCCAGGGCCACCTCGTGCTGTGGCCGCCGCTGCTCGGCCAGGAGGCCGCGCAGGTCGGCGCCGCCCGTGCCCTCGAGCCGCGCGACTGGGTGTTCGGCTCCTACCGCGAGCACGGCTTCGCGCTGCTGCGCGGCGCCGACATGAGCGAGTTCGCGCGCATCTGGAAGGCCTACGCGCACGGCGGCTGGGACCCGCACGAGATCAACATGGCCCCCTCGCAGATCATCATCGGCGCGCAGAGCCTGCACGGCGTCGGCTACGCGATGGCGGCGAAGATGGATGGGTCGGACGACGTCGCGCTCACGGCGTTCGGCGACGGCGCCACGAGCGAGGGCGACGTGAACGAGGCGCTCGTGTGGGCTTCCGCGTTCCAGGCCCCGGTCGTCTTCCTCTGCCAGAACAACCAGTACGCGATCTCGGAGCCCGTGCGCGTGCAGTCGGGCGTGCCGCTCGCGCTGCGCCCGACCGGCTTCGGCATCCCGTCGATGCGCGTCGACGGCAACGACGTGCTCGCGATGCTCGCCGCCGGCCGCGTCGCGGTCGAGCGCGCCCGCGCGGGCCATGGCCCGACCTTCATCGAGGCCGTCACGTACCGCCGCGGCCCCCACACCACGACCGACGACCCCAAGCGCTACCGCGACGAGGCCGAGGTCGAGGAGTGGACCGCGAAGGACCCGATCGACCGCGTCGAGCGCGCGCTCGAGCGGATGGGCGCGAACGTCGAGGCGGTGCGCGCCGAGGCGAAGATCCGCGCCGACCGGCTCGCGAAGGAGTTCCGCGCCGCGGCCGAGCACGCCGAGCCGCCGACCGCCGACGCCATCTTCGACAACGTCTACGTGCAGCCGACCCGCCGGCTCGAGCGCCAGCGCGCCGAGCACCGCGCGTTCGTCGCGAGCCTCGCGGAGGGCGCGAAGTGACCGAGACGCTCACGCTCGCGAAGGCCGTGAACGCCGCGCTCGCCGACGCCCTCGAGGGCGACGACCGCGTGCTGCTCATGGGCGAGGACATCGGCAAGCTCGGCGGCGTGTTCCGCGTCACCGACGGCCTGCAGGCGCGCTTCGGCCCGCAGCGCGTCATCGACTCGCCGCTCGCCGAGTCGGCGATCATCGGCACCGCGATCGGCATGAGCTACCGCGGCTTCCGGGTCGTGACCGAGATCCAGTTCGACGGCTTCATCTACCCCGCGTTCGACCAGATCGTCGCGCAGGTCGCGAAGCTCCGCTACCGCTCGCGCGGGCGCGTCACGATGCCGCTCACGATCCGGGTCCCGTACGGCGGCGCGATCGGCTCGGTCGAGCACCACTCCGAGAGCCCCGAGTCGTACTTCGCGCACACCGCGGGCCTCCGGGTCGTGACGGCGTCGACGCCGCAGGAGGCGTACTCGACGCTCCGCGCCGCGATCGCGAGCGACGACCCGGTGCTGTTCTTCGAGCCGAAGGGCAAGTACTACATGAAGGGCGAGGTCGACCGCGCGGTCGTGCGCGACCTCGAGACCGCCAACGTCGTCGCGCGCGGCCGCGACGTGACGATCGCCGCGTACGGCCCCACGGTCGAAACGGCGCTCCGCGCCGCGATCGCCGCGGCCGACGAGGGCATCGAGGTCGAGGTGATCGACCTGCGCTCGATCTCGCCGCTCGACGTCGACACGGTCGTCGACTCGGTGCGCCGCACGGGCCGGCTCGTCGTCACGCACGAGGCGCCCGCGGAGTCCTCCGTCTCATCCGAGCTCATCACCTCGGTCGTCGAGCGCGCCTTCGCGCACCTCGAGGCCGCCCCCGAGCGGGTGACCGGCTACGACACCCCCTACCCGCCGTCGTCGGTCGAGCACGACTACCTGCCGAGCCTCGACCGGCTGCTCGACGCGGTCGACCGCACGCTCGGCCGCCGCAACTCGCGCACCGACCTCGACCACGACCGCCTCACGAGCGCCGCGATGGGAGCCGCCCGATGAAGACGTTCCTGCTGCCCGACCTCGGCGAGGGCCTCACCGACAGCGAGATCGTCGCGTGGCGCGTGAAGGAGGGCGACACGGTCGAGCTCAACCAGCCGCTCGCCGACATCGAGACGGCGAAGGCGGTCGTCGAGCTGCCGAGCCCCTACGAGGGCACGATCGCGAAGCTGCACGCCGCCGAGGGCGAGACGGTCGACGTGGGCGCGCCGCTCATCGACTTCGAGCTCGCGGGTGAGGCGCCCGCGGGCGACGAGCCGAGCGAGGCCGCGACCGGCTCCGCCGGGCAGGCGGCGGATGCGCCGGCCCGCGACGAGCCCGCCCCGTCGCCCGAGGGCGGTCCGGTCGCGACCCCCGACGACTCGGTCGCCGAGGTGCGCGAGGCGCCCGCGCCCGAGGAGCAGCCCGAGAAGGTCTCCGTGCTCGTCGGGCACATCACCGTGCACGGCGGCAAGCCGACCCGCAAGCGCCGCGCGTGGGACGTCGAGCCGTTCGTGCGGCAGGAGCGGCGCGGTCCGAACCGCGCGATGCCGCCCGTGCGGAAGCTCGCGAAGGAGCGCGGCATCGACCTCCAGTCGGTGCGGGCGACGGGGGCCGACGGCCTCGTCACGCGCGCCGACCTCGACAGCGCCGCCACCGCATCCGCCCCCGCGCCCGCGAGCGCGCAGCCCGCCTCGACGCGCGAGAAGGTGACGGGGCTGCGCAAGCACACCGCCGCCGCGATGACGCAGTCGGCGCTCACCGTGCCGCACGCGGCGACCTTCCACCAGGTCGACGTGACCGAGACGCTCGCGCTCGCCCGCTCGGGCGACGCGTCGTTCCTCGCGCTCGCGAGCCGCGCGATCCTGCTCGCCGCGAAGCGCTGGCCCGACGTGACCGCGTCGTTCCACGCCGACACCATGGAGCTCGAGCGCTTCGCGCACATCAACCTCGGCATCGCCGTCTCGACCGACCGCGGGCTCGTGGTCGCGTCGATCGACGAGGCGGAGGGGATGGATGCCGTCGAGCTCACCGCCGCGATCAAGGACCGCGCGACGCGAGCCCGCGAGGGCTCGCTCTCGATGGCCGAGCTCACGTCGTCGAACATCACGATCTCGAACGTCGGCGTCTTCGGCGTCGACGGCGGCATCCCGATCCTCAACCCGGGGGAGTCGGCGATCATCGCGCTCGGCGCGGTGCGGCGCATGCCGTGGGAGCACGAGGGCGAGATCGTGCTGCGCGACGTGTGCACGGTGACGGTCTCGTTCGACCACCGCGTGCTCGACGGCCGCGAGGCGGCGGGGTTCCTCGCCGACATCGCCGCGGTGCTCGAGCGGCCTGCGCTCGCGCTGGCGCGCTGATGCCGGCTCTCGGCCGCGGCATGGCACGGTAGGGCCATGCACGCACTCACCACCCGCGTCGATGTCGCGGGCGAGCAGGCTCGCGCCAACCGCGCGGCGATGGAGGCGCTCGTCGCGCAGCTGCGCGAGCGGCTCGCGCAGGTCGCGCTCGGCGGCCCCGAGAAGTCGCGCGAGCGGCACGTCGAGCGCGGCAAGCTGCTCGCGCGCGACCGCATCGACCAGCTGCTCGACCCCGGCAGCCCCTTCCTCGAGATCGCGCCGCTCGCGGCGTGGGGCGTCTACGGCGACGCCGACGACGTGGACGACCGGCAGGATGCGCCGAGCGCCGGCATCGTCACGGGCATCGGCCTCGTGCACGGCCGGCTCGTCATGGTCATCGCGAACGACGCGACCGTGAAGGGCGGCACCTACTACCCGCTCACCGTGAAGAAGCACCTGCGCGCGCAGCAGATCGCGCGCGAGAACCGGCTGCCGTGCATCGCGCTCGTCGACTCGGGCGGCGCGTTCCTGCCGATGCAGGACGAGGTCTTCCCCGACCGCGAGCACTTCGGCCGCATCTTCTTCAACCAGGCGCAGCTCTCGGCGCTCGGCATCCCGCAGCTCGCGGCCGTCATGGGCTCGTCGACCGCGGGCGGCGCGTACGTGCCCGCGATGAGCGACGAGACGGTCATCGTGCGCGAGCAGGGCACGATCTTCCTCGGCGGCCCGCCGCTCGTGAAGGCCGCGACCGGCGAGGTCGTCGACGCGGAGTCGCTCGGCGGCGGGCAGCTGCACGCCGAGGTGTCGGGCGTCGTCGACCACCTCGCCGAGAGCGACGAGCACGCGCTCGAGATCGTGCGCGACATGGTCGCGTCGCTCCCGCCGGGCGATCGCGCGGCCGCCCCCGGCGCCGTGCCCGCGAAGGCGCACTCGTTCGGCTGGGTCGCGCACGCGCCGCTCGGCGGCAGCGCGCTCGCCGACGACGAGGCGGCACCGGCGGTCGACCCGTCGACCCTCTACGACGTCATCCCGCCCGACCTGCAGACGCCGTACGACGTGCGCGAGGTCATCGCGCGCATCGTCGACCGCAGCGAGTTCCACGAGTTCAAGGCCGGCTACGGCGACACGCTCGTGACCGGCTTCGCCGAGCTGCACGGCCACACGGTCGGCATCGTCGCAAACAACGGCGTGCTCTTCTCCGAGTCGGCGATGAAGGGCGCGCACTTCATCGAGCTGTGCGACCAGCGGGGCGTGCCGCTCGTGTTCCTGCAGAACATCACGGGCTTCATGGTCGGCTCGGAGGCCGAGCGCGGCGGCATCGCCAAGCACGGCGCGAAGATGGTCACCGCCGTCGCCACCACCCGGGTGCCCAAGCTCACGGTCGTCGTCGGCGGCTCGTTCGGCGCCGGCACCTACTCGATGTGCGGCCGCGCCTACGACCCCCGGTTCCTGTGGCTGTGGCCCAACGCGCGCGTGAGCGTCATGGGCGGGCCGCAGGCCGCATCCGTGCTCTCGACCGTGAAGCGCGAGCAGCTCGAGGCGGCGGGGCAGGAGTGGTCGGCGGATGCGCAGGCCGAGTTCGAGCGCCCGGTGCGCGAGCAGTACGAGCGGCAGGGCAACCCCTACTACTCCTCCGCGCGGCTGTGGGACGACGGCGTGATCGACCCGGCCGACACCCGGCGGATCCTCGGCATGGCGCTCGACGTCGTGACCGCCGTGCCGATGCCCGAGCCGCGCTTCGGCGTCTTCCGGATGTGATGCAGATGACCGACACGACTCAGCACGATCGGCTGTTCGACACCGTCCTCGTCGCCAACCGCGGCGAGATCGCGATCCGCGTCGCGCGCACGCTGCGGCGCCTGGGCATCCGCTCGGTCGCCGTGCGCGCCGACGACGACCCCTCACCGCATCCGCACCACTTCGACGAGACCGTCTCGCTCGGCAGCGGCCCGCTGCGCGACACCTACCTGTCGATCGAGCGGATCCTCGAAGCCGCGCGCGCCTCCGGCGCGCAGGCGATCCACCCCGGCTACGGCTTCCTGAGCGAGAACGCCGCGTTCGCGAGCGCGTGCGAGGCCGCCGGCATCGTGTTCATCGGCCCCGGCGCATCCGCGATCGAGACGATGGGCGACAAGATCTCGGCGCGGCACGCGGTCGAGTCGCGCGGCGTCGCGACCGTGCCCGGCATCGCCGAGGCGGGGCTCGACGACGACGCGCTCATCGCTGGCGCCGAGCGGGTCGGCTACCCCGTGCTCATCAAGCCGGCCGCGGGCGGCGGCGGCAAGGGCATGTACCGCGTCGACGAGCCCGAGCGGCTGCCGGCCGCGCTGCAGGCGGCGCGGCGCGAGGCGACGGGCGCGTTCGGCGACGACACGCTCTTCATCGAGCGCTTCGTCTCGAACCCGCGCCACATCGAGGTGCAGGTGCTCGCCGACCGGCACGGCGGCGTCATCCACCTCGGCGAGCGCGAGTGCTCGCTGCAGCGCCGCCACCAGAAGGTCATCGAGGAGGCGCCGAGCCCGCTGCTCATCGAGGCGCAGCGCGCCGCGATCGGGCAGGCGGCCGTCGAGACGGCCCGCTCGGTCGGCTACGTCGGCGCCGGCACGGTCGAGTTCATCGTCGCGGGCGACCGGCCCGACGAGCCGTTCTTCATGGAGATGAACACGCGCCTGCAGGTCGAGCACCCGGTGACCGAGATGGTCACGGGCATCGACCTCGTCGAGCAGCAGCTGCGCATCGCCGCGGGCGAGCGGCTCGCGATCGCGCAGGAGGACGTGCGGCTCGAGGGCCACGCGATCGAGGCGCGCCTCTACGCCGAGGACCCGGCGGCGGGCTTCCTGCCGACCGGCGGCACGGTGCTCGACGTCGAGTGGCCGCGGGCCGAGCCCGACGAGGAGGGGACGGGCGAGCCGAGCGTGCGCGTCGACGCGGGCGTCGACCGGGGCACCTCCGTCGGCTCGAGCTACGACCCGATGATCGCGAAGGTCATCGCGCACGCCGATACGCGCGCCGAGGCGATCGAGCGGCTGCGCGACGCGCTCCGCGGCATGCACCTGTTCGGCGTCGTCACCAACCGTGGTTTCCTGCGCGCGCTGCTCGGCGAGCCGAGCGTGCGCGCGGGCGAGCTCGACACCGGGTTCATCGACCGCGAGGGCGAGCGCATCGCGAGGGCGCTCGACGACGGCGGCGAGGTGCTCGCCGTGGCAGCGGCCGCCCAGGCGCGGCACGCGCACGGCGCGCTCGGCCCGTGGGCGAGCGACGGCTGGCGCCTCGGCGGCGCGGCAGGCAGGATCGCTCGCTTCGCCGACGGCGACGGCATCGCGACCGTGCGGGTGCGGCGCATCGACGAGCGGCGCGAGCACCAGTTCCTCGAGGTGCGCGACGTCGACATCGAGGTGCGCCGCGCCGACGGCACGGTCGAGCGCTACGAGCGGCTGCAGCTCGACCGCCCGACGCTCGAGGCCGGCGAGGGCACGTGGGTGTGGACGCCGGACGGCGACGTGCTCGTCGAGGCGCCGCCCCGAGCGCGGCGCGGGCGCGCGGCCGCAGAGCCGAGCCTCGCCTCGCCGATGCCCGGCACGGTCGTCGCCGTGCACGCATCCGACGGTCATGTCGTCGCCGAGGGCCAGGCGGTCGTGAGCGTCGAGGCGATGAAGATGGAGCACGTGCTGCGCGCGCCGGTCGCCGGCACCGTGCACCTGCATGCGAGAGTCGGGGAGCAGGTCACGCGCGGGCAGGAGCTCGCGACCGTGACGCCGGATGCGGGGGAGCAGCATGACTGACACGCCGATCGACGAGGGCGCGCCCGACGTCGCGACCGCGACGGACGGGCCCGGAGCCGAGCGGCGCATCCGCCAGCGCGGCCTCTACTTCGACGAGCTCGAGGAGGGCGTGGTCTACGAGCACCGGCCCGGCCGCACGATGACCGAGACCGACAACGTGCTGTTCACGACGCTCACGATGAACCCGCAGCCGCTGCACCTCGACCGCGCGTGGAGCGAGACGACCGAGTTCGGCGAGCCGCTCATGAACTCGATGCACACGCTCGCGACGATGGTGGGCCTCTCGGTCGGGCAGCTCACGCAGGGCACGATCGTCGCGAACCTCGGCTTCAGCGAGGTCTCGTTCCCCGCGCCGGTGCGGCACGGCGACACCCTCTACTGCGAGACGCGCGTGCTCGACAGGCGCCCCTCGAGGTCGCGCCAGGGGCAGGGCATCGCGACGTTCGAGCACCTCGCGCGCAACCAGCGCGGCGAGGTCGTCGCGAAGGCCGTGCGGCAGGTGCTCATGCAGGGCAGCCCCGAGGCGGGCGCGTGAGCGGCGCGCTGCTTGGCTCGGCGCTCGGCATGGGCCCGGCGCTGCTGTTCTGCCCCGGCGACCGGCCCGACCGCTTCGGCAAGGCCGCAGAGCGGGCGGATGCGGTGATCCTCGACCTCGAGGACGCGGTCGGGCCCGAGTCCAAGACCGCTGCCCGCGAGGCCGTGCGGGCCGCCACGCTCGATCCCGAGCGCACCATCGTGCGCGTCCAGGACGCATCCGCCGACGGCTTCGAGGAGGACCTCGCCGCGGTCGCCGCCTCGCCCTTCCGCACGGTCATGCTCGCGAAGACCGAGGCGCCCGAGCAGGTCGACCGCGTGGTCGCGGGCGTGCCGGGCGCGCGGGTCGTGGTGCTGTGCGAGACGGCGCGCGGGGTGCTCGCCGCCGAGCGGCTCGCCGCGCACGACGCGGTCGTCGGCATGATGTGGGGCGCGGAGGACCTCGTCGCCTCGCTCGGCGGCACCTCCAGCCGCGACGAGAGCGGCGCCTACCGCGACGTCGCGCGGCACGCGCGCAGCCGCATCCTGCTCGCCGCCGGCGCGTTCGGCATCACGGCGATCGACGCGATCCGCGCCGACATCGCCGACCTCGAGGGCGCGCACGCCGAGGCGGTCGACGCGGCCGCGTCGGGCTTCGGCGCGAAGGCGGCGATCCACCCGAGCCACGTCGAGCCGTACCGGCGGGCGTTCGCGCCCAGCGACGCGGAGCTCGACCTCGCGCGCCGCATCCTGCACGCCGCGACGCTGCAGCCGGGCGTGTTCTCGTTCGAGGGGCAGATGGTCGACGAGCCGATCCTCCGCCACGCGCGCAGCGTCGTCGAACGCGCCGCGAGCGCTCAGCCGCGCGAGCGCTGACGCGCGGCGAGCGCCGCGAACGCCTCCACCTTGGGCGTGAGCCCGTGCACGAGCAGCGTGTCACCGGGCTCGAAGCGGCTCTCGGGGTTGGCGAGGATCCAGGTGCCGTCGCGCTTGAGCGCGCCGATGCCGACGCCGTGCTTGACCTGCAGGCCGAGCTCGCGCAGCGGCACCGCGGTCAGCTCCGCCGGCACCTCGAGGCGCACGGCGGCGTAGCCCGGCTCGATCTCGATGAAGTCCTCGAGCGCGCCGCGCACCATGTGGGCGACGCGGCGGCCCATGTCGGCCTCGGGGCGCACGACGTGGTGCACGCCGAGCTGCTGGAGGATGAGCGCGTGCCGCTCGTCGAGGGCCTTCGCCCACACCTCCTTCACGCCGACGCGCAGCAGCTGGCTCGTGGTGAGGATGTTGGCGGTCACGTCGTTGCCGATCGCGACGACGACGCGGTCGAACTCGGCGAGCCCCAGCTGTTCGATGAGGTCCGGCCGGGTCGCGTCGCCCGTGACGACGGCGGTCAGCCGTCCGTTGAGCTCCTGCACGACCGTCTCGTCGCTGTCGATGCCGAGCACCTCGGTGCCGTGCGCCATGAGCTCGAGCGCGAGGGATGCGCCGAACCGGCCGAGCCCGATGACGGCGACGGAGCTCGCGGAGCCGAGCGACGCGGGGTCGAAGGGGGAGCGGAACCTAGCCAATGATGGGCCTTTCCTTCGGGAGCTCGAACGCGAGCCTGCGGGGGCGGAGGGCGAGCGCGGTCGCGACGGTGATGGGGCCGACGCGGCCGACGAACATGAGCAGCACGAGGATGAGCTGGCTCGGCGTGCCGACGGATGCGGTGATGCCGGTGGAGAGGCCGACGGTGCCGAAGGCGGAGATCACCTCGAACAGCACGCGGTCGTGGTCGAAGTCGGTGAGCACCATGATCGCCACCGTCGCGGCGAAGCAGAGGCCGACGGCGAGCAGTGCCACGGTGATCGCCTCGCGGTGCACCGCGCGGGAGAGCCGCTTGCCGAACAGGGTGACCGTCGGGTCGCCGCGCACCTCGGCGATGATGATGGCTGCGAGCACGCCGAACGTGGTGATCTTGATGCCGCCCGCGGTGCCGGCGGGGCCGCCGCCGATGAACATGAGCACGTCCATGACGAGCAGCGTCTCGGGCTCGAACGCGCCGATGTCGAGCGCGTTGAAGCCCGCGGTGCGCGTCTGCACCGAGTGGAAGAACGCCTCGAGGAGCCGCACGCCGGTCGGGTGGGCGCCGAGCGACCCAGGGTTGCTCCACTCGAGCAGCGCGATCGCCGCGGTGCCGACCGCGAGCAGCACCGCGGTGCCGGTCAGCACGAGCCACGTGTGCATCGAGTAGCGGCGGCCGCGCAAGCCGTGCTTGAGCAGCTGCACGATGACGGGGAAGCCGAGCCCGCCGACGATCGTCGAGAGCGCGAGGGGGAGCAGGATCGACGGGTCGTCGACGAAGCCCATGAGGTTGTCGCTGAAGAGCGCGAACCCGGCGTTGTTGAAGCTCGAGACGGCGTGGAAGACCCCGAGCCACAGGCTGTGGAGCGGGTCCTCGCCGCGACCCAGCCAGAAGCGCAGGAAGAGCGCCACCGCCACGACGCCCTCGATCGTGAGCGCGATGCGGAGGATGCTCAACACGAGCGTGCGCACGGTGCCCGGCCCCTCGGCGTGCGCCTCCTGCGCGGTCGTGAGGCGAGAGCCGAGGGTGAGCCGGCCCATCACGAAGATGCCGATGAGGCTCGCGAACACCATGACGCCGAGTCCGCCGAGCTGGATGAGCAGCAGGATCACGACCTGCCCGAACGGCGTCCAGTGCAGCGCGGTGTCGACGACCGTCAGCCCCGTCACGCACGCGGCGGAGACGGCGGTGAACAGCGCCTCGATCCACGACGAGCCGCCGGGTCCCTGCTTGGCGACCGGGAGCATCAGCAGCCCCCAGCCGAGCAGGTTCAGAGCGACGAAGCCGGCGAAGACGCGTCTGGCAGGATGCTGCCGCTCCCACAGCTGGATGACGCTCGACCTCGGTCGGCTGGTGCTCTGCACGAGCGACGAGCATACGCCCGCCGATGTGACACCGCGTCCAGCCGTGGTGTAGAGTTATGGGGTTGCTCCGAGAGCAGCACGGGTCTGTGGCGCAGCTGGTAGCGCACCTGCATGGCATGCAGGGGGTCGGGGGTTCGAGTCCCCCCAGATCCACCAAAACCCCCGTCTGATCGGGGGTTTTTCCTTTCGGGCTGGTGGCGAACCTGCTCCCGGGTACGGAGTACCAGCCAACTTACGGCGCGACACGCCCTGCCTGTGTATCGGGCTTGCACCGGCTTGCCGCACGTTGCATCGCGTTGCACCGGTTTGCACGGGCTTGCACTGGCTTGCACCGGTTGCTTCCACCGTTGCGCTGTTCGCGCTGTCTGGCACCGGCTATGGGGTTAGCGTGACCATCGACCACCCCCCAGCCAGCGGAGCGAGCTTCGTGCGATTCGACCTCTTCGGGCACCCGCCCGGTGTCCTCTTGACCGAGCGCGAGCTCGCGGCCGCTATCCACGTCAGCCGCCGGACCCTCCAGTACTGGCGGCAAGTCGGTCGCGGACCCGCGTACGTCCGCGCTGGCCGCCACGTGCGGTACGCGGTTCGCGACGTCATCGAGTGGCTCGAGCAGCAAGATGGGTAGGCCGCCGCTGGAGCCCGGCACCTGGGGCACCGTCCGCTTCTATGTCCAGCGGAACGGCCGAGTACTGGCTCGCAGCCGATACCGCGATGCCAGCGGAGTCGTGCATCTCAAGCGGGCCACCGCGGACACCGCAGAAGCCGCTGAACGCAAGATGAAGCAGACAGTGATCGTCAGCGCGCGCGGGGACCACTCGCTCTCGCTAGCGTCCAAGGTGCCGGACCTTGCGAAGTGGTGGATCGCTGGTCTCCAGGCAGCCGGGCACCAGGGCGAGCGGACAATCGAGAACTACGAATACGACAGTCGGGCCGTGGCTGCCGCGTTCTCCGAGATCAGGCTCGCGGAGTTGACCGTGGGCGTCGTGGATGCGGTGATCCTCGCGCTGAGTCGCGCGGACGCGGCACGCGCGCGCCGCGTGCACGACACGCTCGGCCGGATGTGCGATGAGGCCGTGCGGGTCGGTGTCCTCGAGTTGAACCCGGTCGATCGGGTGCGAGCGCCCCGACGTGTCGCGCGGAGGCCCTACGCGCTGACCGCTGGGCAAGCGACCTTCCTGCGCCACCACCTCCACCATTGGCTGGAGACCCGGAGCAAGCCTGGACCGCTGCCTGATCTACGGGTCGCCACGATGGTCGACGTCATGCTGGCGACGGGCCTCCGCGTCGGGGAGCTGCTAGCTCTCCGGCAGTGCGATGTCGCGCTCAGCGCTGACCCGCCGACACTCCTCGTCGCGGCAACGCTGACCGAGGAGAAGAGCGGGCGTCCGCACTGGCAAGAGCACCCCAAGGACGAGCGCCAGCGACGCCGTCTGGTACTGCCGCAGTTCGCCGTCGCTGCGCTGGGGCCGCTCATGACCGACCCGAGCAGCGGTGCGCCCGTCTTCCCCAACCGGCACGGGAGCTGGATCCGGCCGGGCAATCTCCGTCGCGTGCTGCGCAACTTCGCTGAGGACGCGCACGATGTGCTGAAGGGAGCGGGGATCGATCCGAAGGAAGTGCACCCCCATCTGTTCCGGCGCACGGTCGGGACGCTGATCGCCGCTGAGCTCGGTGTCGATCGTGCGAAGGAACAGCTCGGACACGCCTCGATTCGAACGACCGAGCGACACTACATCGCGCCCCCGCCGGTGGCAGGTGCAGAGTCGGCGGTGTTGCTGAACCGACTCTTCGCGGATCGCTCGGCGCGCGAAGCGAACGCCATCGACGATCCGCCGGAAGCGGACCACTGACTTCGAAAGGGTGGGGTGCGTGGGAGAGGTGAAGCCATCGGACGCGACGCTCGATGAGGTTGTGCGCTTCCTCAGCCAAGGGCTTGGGCGACCGCTGCTCGCGCAGACGATTGGCGTGAGTCGCCACACGCTGGCGAGCTGGCTCAGGAGGAGCTCCACGCCCTCGCCGCGCTCGCGCGAGCGGCTCACCGGGGCTCTGGCGGTCTGGAACATCGTCGCGGAGGTGGAAGCTCCCGAGACCGTCCGCGCCTGGTTCATGGGCATGAAGGACGCGCTGGATGACTACTCGCCCGCGGAGGTCATCGCGGAGGGCCGTATCGACGACGTCGCGGTGGTGGCGCGCGCCTATGTGCAACGTAGCTGACCCGGCGACCCCTAGTGTTGCGGCCCCCGCTACAGCACGTGAGCTGCCGTCGCGTGCTCAGCAAGGCGCACTGGCTCGACTCCGCGACACCCCAGGTGGGCGCCTCGATCTAACCTCACGCGAGGTCGACGCCGAGAGGACTTGCTGGCCGGATCAAACCCCGACACTCGTCTTCATCAATTTCGCGATTGAGGGGACGAGCGGCTTGGTGGCTTCGGCCATCTGGTCCCACCACCGCGAAGGCTCGTTGTGGAAGACGCGGCCGTACTGGTTGGTGTTCGAACGGGCGTGGGTGAGGAAGAGACCCTTGCGAGCCCGTGACACCATCACAAGCAGGATTCGTTCGTCCTCGACGATCGCCGCGGGGGTCTTGGAGTAGACGCTCGGGACATGCCCGTCCTCGAGGCCCATCACGATGACCCAGTCGAACTGCTGGCCCTTGCCCACGTGCGCGTTCAGCACGTGGACGCCCGGCGTGATTGCGGCGGTAATCTGGTGGTCCCGGATGCGACTCACCAAGGCCGGCACAGATGTCCCGGCGCTCTCGTACTCGCGCAACTGCTCGCAAGCTTCATGCACTTCCCGTAGCGTCTCGATCTCGGTCGGAGGAAGCGCCGCGGACATACGCTCCTCAAGCTCGTCGACTTGCTCCCCGAACGGGATGCCGGGGTCGAGGTGCCGAGCGTGAAGCTTCACCAGCCGCGCGACCCTTGGGGTGTCGAGCGCGATGTCCCAGAACTGCGGCTGATGTGCCGCGCGGTCATAGGCACGTTCGAGCGCGCTACGGCGGTACTCCGCCCGGCAGATCACGCCGATTCGCTCCTCAGGGTATTTATCAGCGAGGTAGTCGGTCAGTTCGACGATGCCGTCCGCTTCTGCGGCATCGTTCGGGTAGGCGACTGCGTAGGCGTGCCCGCCGGACTTGCCCCATCGCTTGGGCTCTGCCGCCTCAAGAGCGGGCGCGTCAAGGTCCGCGGAGACACTGTTGACGACCTTGAGCACTGCCGGAGAGGAGCGGAAAGAACTGGTGAGGTGCATCACCTCGCAGTTCGACTCGAGATCGGCCTGGATCTCTTCGGGCGCCGCGCCGGCCCAGCCGTAGATCCCCTGAAACGGGTCCCCAACGTAAGTGGCGTTGTGTCTAGAGATGCGTTGCGTGATTTCGTACTGCTGTAGGGACAGGTCCTGGAACTCATCGACCAGGAGCGCGTCGAAGTGAGCTTGGAACAGCGCGGCGACGCGATCATTGCGCAGGATAAGTTGCGCGTACCGCAAGAGATCTCCGTAGTCGACGTAGTTCTCTTCGCGCCGAGCCTCCTCGATGGCTAGGGCGTCGAAATCGCGAGCGAGACGCGCGAGCACCTCGCCGTCCGTCAGCGGCTCACGTTTCACGGATTGCAGGAGATTCTTCACTTCGCGTTCGCGGGCACGGCCCAGGTCTCTTGCAGCGAGGGCTCTGCGTAACCAGGCGGGATTGGGCCCGATGTACCCTCGCTCGAGTCCGATCACTGGTGCGTGCGCCTCTACGACGCGAGCCGCGAGTTCGTGGAAGTTCATCGTCGACACGCTGGTTCGCATCTGCGCTTCGCCCAGTTGCTGGCGGAGTCGCTCGCGAAGGTTGTCCCGGGCGCGGTTAGTGAAAGTGATGGCGAGAAGCCGTCGGCCAGGTCGCACGGTTTGGTCTCGGATCATGCGCTCCGCGCGCATAGCGAGGAGCTCTGTCTTCCCGCAACCGGGTGGCGCAACGACCAGCAATCGATCGGCCGGGCAGTCGACGGCCTGGCGCTGCGCGCCGATAGGCGTTTTCGCCATCAGTCCACCATCGCCTTGAGGTGTTCAACAAGGCCAGCGAGCGCGTCGGAGGACGCGATCGTCTCCGGTGTTAGCAACGGTGCGAGCACGCGCGCCGCCGGAACCTTCCGGCTGTCCTGCTTCGTGATGAAGTCAGCGACTGCTTCATCGGTCAGATCGTCAAGCGAAGACGCACCACTCGAGTTCAGCAGTCCCTGCTCACGGGTGACCCCGTTGTCGATGAGTCGGTTCGCGACTGTTCGCGCGCCAAGGAGCGGCACGTACTCGTGTTCGAGGTCCGATCTGGCCACGAAGAACCCGTTCGCGCTTAGATTCTTGGGCTTGATCCCGAGCGCGCCGGCCCAGGCTCGCTCGCGGTCTTCGTCGCACAGCCCGCTCAGTGCGAGATTGAAGCCCTTCTCCCCGACGATCTCGAGGACCTTCCGGAACTTATCCGCGCCGTCGAGAGAGAACAGCGAAATGCCAGCTCGATCGAGGCTCACGCCGGCGTTGGCTGCAACCGTCTCGACGACCACGCGGTCTGCTGCACCTTCGACGAACAGCACCCTCCGGGCGGTGAATCCCTCCAGGAGCTGCGGCGACCACCAGTGGATCCGCTCTTTTTCCACGGCATTGAAATTGGACTCAGGAATCTGCTTCGCCTCCCGATCAGGGTTCACTACGAGCACGTGCTTCGGCTCGAATCGCTGGACGACGTAGGGGGAGTGAGTGACAACGATTCGCTGCTTCATAGACGCGGCGAAGAGAGCCGCGACGGTTCGCTGGCTCGCCGCGTGCAGGTGGATCTCCGGCTCATCGACCGCCACGATGTTCGCGGCCGACTGCGCGAGGTCGAAGAACGTCAGCGCCATGAGCTGCCGCATGCCGTCGCTCTGGTCTCCGAGCGCCTTGTAGCGGTCGCCGTCGCGGAGATACAGCGTCGCACCATCCAGTGGACTGGTCTGAGGGTCAGCCGAAGTGCGGATCGTCAGGCCGTCGGCGTCGTACGATCGTGGCACAGCGCGGGAAAGATGGCCGGCTACCTCCTCGCGCAACTTCTGGAGAGCGGCGTTGTCGGCGAGCTTTTCGTTGAAGGATTCGAGAAGGACTTGCAGTACATCCCTGTCGTCGCCGACATCGACGGAGTCGAGCATCATCCGGAACGCGCTCCGCTTACCGTCCATGTAGTCCGCGGAATTGCTCCGATCTGCCGGCAGATACTGCCAACCGATCACGGTGAGCTGGTGCCGCGTGGGCGGCCTGCGATTCCCAGATTCCGGGAAGTAACGATCGATCAGCACGCTGTCGGCGTCTCCCTCCACCCGTGAGACCTCAAGTCGAAGCAGCAGGTAGTCCGGTTCGCCTTCGCGAATCGACATATGGAACGGAAACTGGCCCGCCTCGTCTTCGGCAAAGTCCTCGAGCCGTGCCTCCACGACAAGCGTGTCCGCGCCTTCGCGTATATGCTCGGGGCGGAGAGACTGGTAGAGCTGCTGTGTGGAGGCTCCCAATAGCAGATGAAGCAGCCGAACGATCGAGGTCTTCCCGACGTCGTTCCCTCCCACGATCACAAGGTGATCCCGCACGGTGATGTCCAGGTCGGCGAGCACGGCGTGTCCTGTGATCCGGATTCGGGAAAGTTTCATCAGTTCCTCATCGTGGTCGGGCAACCCGTTGGACGGCGGTCGCTCCAGGCTAACGAGAAGTGGAGCTTCTTCCGGTTGACGTTCCTGGTGTCCCTCGAGCTCCTCGCCGATCCTCGCAGCGGCTTGACTCCAGTCGTAAATAGAAGGCACCTGTCGGCGGGCCACGGTGCGTGCTCGGCGCCGCGGATCGGTGCCGTGATGTGACGGGGACCCCCGGCAAAGCACCGAGACGCTGTAGCGGCTATCGGACCATGGAATCCGCAGTTGACCCGAGATCGCTGGGGTCGTGAGCCGTCGACCGGGTCGCAATGGTTACAAGACTCACACGGCTAAGGCTTAGCCAGCAGAATCCGCCCTCCCGGGTAAGCCAGATCAGATGTCACGTCCTCGTACAGCAGCCCCCTGCGTCTCCAGCGACTGCATTCGACTGTAGGTTGGTCCCGTGACCAGTGTGGCTCCCCTCGCTCAAGTATTCGCTGTTCGCTCGGCGACCCGCACCGAGGCTGATGTTCAGCAGAATCTCGGTGCATTTCTGACCCTCGCGCCGCTCGGTCTGGCCGACAACCAGGTGTCGAAGGTCGAGGTGCCGACGGGTGACGGCACACGGCGACGCATTGACGTCGAGTACGGCCGGCTCATCATCGAGGTCAAGAAGGACCTCACCGTCGCGAATGCAGTGACGAAGGCCGAGCCGCAGCTGCGGGGCTACCTCGAGGTCAAGCGTGACGCGACCGGCGACGAGTACGCCGGCATCATCACCGACGGCGTTGACTGGCTGCTGTACACGCTCGCGGGCGAAGACTTCAAGCGGGTTCAGACGTTCACGATGAAGCGTCCGGACGCCGACAGCATCGAGCGCCTGACAAGTTGGCTAGACGGTATCCTCCTTACGGGCCCAAAGCTGTCGCCGACGCCGGACCGCATCGAAGAGCGGCTTGGCGCGGACTCGCCGCGATTTCGTCTCGACCGTGCACGGCTCGAAGCGCTCTACCAGGACCACGGCAACGACGCCGAAACCACGCTCAAGCGCGAACTGTGGGCCCGGCTGCTCCGTACTGCACTCGGCACCAATTTCGAGGACGACACGGCGCTGTTCCTCGACCACACGCTTCTCGTCATCGAGGCGGAAATCATCGCGCACCTTGTCGTGGGTCTCAACCCCGCGGAACTCAGCGTGGACAATGTACTCGCCGGTGCCGCGTTCAAGTCCGCAGGCATCATCGGAGTCGTGGAGGCCGATTTCTTTGACTGGCCCGCAAAGGTCGACGGCGGTCCCGCCATTATCGCCGACCTGATTCGTGAACTCGCGCAGTTCAGGTGGGAGGACGTCACGCACGACGTGCTCAAGCATCTATATGAGGCAATTATCTCGGCTGACACGCGCAAGGGTCTCGGCGAGTACTACACAGCCGACTGGCTGGCGAAGTCCATCGTTGACGAGCGCATTACCGACCCCCTGAACCAGAGAGTCATGGATCCGGCGTGCGGCTCGGGCACGTTCGTCTTCCATGCGGTGCGACGATTCCTCGACGCCGCGGACTCCGCGGGCTTCTCAAACCGTGATGCACTCACACTTCTGCAGGAGACGGTGTTCGGCATGGACATCCACCCGGTGTCGGTGGTGCTCGCGCGAGTAACGTACCTGCTCGCCATCGGTCCGGAGCGGTTGCAGGACCGCGGCACCCTCAACATCCCCGTCTTCCTAGGCGACTCCGTGCAGTGGGGTCGTGGGTCCGGTGCGCTCACCCAGACGTATTCACGATGGAAGTGAACGCCGAAGACCTGGCGGGCAGTGAGGCCGAGGACGAGCAGCTCGCGGGCTTCGCCGAAACGATCACGTTCCCGCTCGGCTCCGACCCGACGCAACTCGACCTGCTCATCGGCGAGCTCGCTGACCTCGCCTCGCAGTACACCGACACGGCCACGCCCATTCCAAGCATCTCGCACATCCTTGAGGCGCGCGGAGTGAAAGATCCGCAGGCCGACGTGGTGCGGGCGTCGTTCAAGACGTTGTGTGAGCTGAACGCGGCGGGCCGCAACCACATCTGGGGCTACGTCGTCCGCAATCAGATTCGGCCGCTGTGGCTGGCTCGTAATCCGGTTGACGTCCTCGTGGGGAACCCGCCGTGGGTCGCCTACCGATACATGACGCGCACGATGCAGTCGCAGTTCAAGGCGATGCTTGAGTCGCGCGGGCTCTGGGCGGGCGGAGCGGTCGCGACCAATCAGGACCTCGCAGCGCTGTTCATCGCCCGCACCGTAGAGGTGTTCCTCAAGCCGGGCGGCACCTTCGGGTTCGTGACACCGTACGCGGTATTGTCGCGCCTGCAGTACGAGCTCTTCCGGACCGGCGACTGGCTGGATGCTGACCCAGTGCATATTAACGCGGCGTTCGAGACGTCGTGGGACCTCGCCGATGTGCGCCCTCCGCTATTCCCGGTGCCGTCTGCCGTTGTCTTCGGGACCCGAGCAGGCGAAGCGGTGGCTTTGCCGGAGAAAGTGATCGCGTTCCGTGGTCGGGTGGGCCACATCATTCGCGAAGAAGACACCGTTATTCAACTTTCCGTAGACGACGAGTATCTGTCACCATACTCGTCTCGCCCGATCCAAGGCGCAACGGTTGTGCCACGAGTGCTGACCTTCGTTGACGAGGTGCCAGCCGGCAAGCTCGGTCGGCCTGCAGGCACGACCGCGGTTAAATCAGCGCGCAGCGCTCAAGAGAAGAAGCCCTGGAAGTTCCTCGACTCGGTCGAGACGCCGGTCGAGGAGACGTTCGTGCGAGAGGTGTTGCTCGGGTCGAGCATCGTGCCGTTTCGCGCTGTGTGGCCTCATAAGGCCGTGCTCCCCATCAGCGACTCCGGTGTGCTGCAGCCCGCGCAGCTGGTGCTATACCCGCTGCTCAGCGCGCGGTGGGCGATTGTTGAGGGTCTGTGGAATGCGAACAAGTCGGCGCGAACCAAGCAGTCGCTCACCGAGTGGCTCGATTATCAGGGCAAGCTCCGTCGTCAGTTGCCAGCGCCCGCACATCGGATCGCCTACACCGCATCGGGCAACCGCATTGCTGCTGCGTACACCTCGAACAGCAAGTACGTCATTGAGCACAAGCTGTATTGGCTGCCTGTCGACTCTGAGGCAGAGGGGCACTACCTCGCGGCCATCCTGAACTCGGATGCCGTCGCCATCGCGGTCGCGAAGCGGCAATCCCGCGGACTCTTCGGAACTCGCGACATCGATATGCTCCCCTGGCGGCTCCCGATTCCTGCCTATGACGCTGACAACGCGACGCATGAAGCGCTTTCCGGCCTCGGAGCGAGCGCCGCAGCGACGGCGGAGCTGCTCGACCTCACGGACGTTCCAGATTTTAGGGCCGCTCGACGAGTAGTGCGTGACGCCCTCGCGGCGGACGGCACGACCGCCGCTATCGACGAGCTCGTCATCGGATTGCTCGACCTGAACCCCTCGGGTTCGGTGATATTGCTCGGCGATGAGAAGCGTGACGGCGACGAGGACGACGAACTAGAGCTGACGGCGTAGGCGACGTCGGAGTTCCCGCCGGAGCGAGAACCCGATAATCCAGGGCACGACTCCTATGACCTCCGTGACCGATACTGCACCCGCGACGGGGACTCTGTGTCAGAGCTCCTGCCCGTCAGATCAGATTCGCCGTGACCTCGAGCGTCGCGGGATCTTGCAGAGTCCGATCGTGCTGTCGTCGACAGATGTCGACGCAGACGACTCACGTCCGTAGGCCGATCGCCTTCCGGGCGCCTCGAATCGACGGCGCAGCCGGCATGGTGCAGATCGAAGCTGAATATGGTGCTCGTCTACCCTCACGAGAGACGCGGCGAGCGGCGTCGCCGGACGTCCAGCTTGCACGGCATGACCCGATCCCCGCTGAGGACGATTGAGCCGCTGGCAACTATCTACTGGATTGTTGGGCCCGCGTCGATGCAGAAGCCGCTCGAGGAGGTTGTCCGGGGCGCTCGTAACGAGCCTCGAAGGTTGGTACCGAGCGGAAGCCGACGCAGCCGCGAACGCTGAACCGCTGCTCCGCGTGAGCCGGTAGCCATGAGCAACGATCGAAATGTGCAGGCCCCGCGTACGGACACCCAGCGAGGGCGCCGTCGCGCTCGCGACCATGGCAGACCCGCGGATGGCGGATCTCGTTGCGTCGCGTTCTGCAGCGTGTCGCTTCTCCTCGGGTACGGAGTCGGGTACGGAGTGTGCCGGGGAGGTGGTGCAAGATGGTGCAAGGTGACGCAACGAGATGCAATCGAGCATGGGCAAGAAAGCGCGGAAAATAGCGGAATTGGTGACCTGCATGGCGGGCAGGGGGTCGGGGGTTCGAGTCCCCCCAGATCCACCAAGGAACCGCGGCGCGTCCGCGGTTCTTTCGTACTCAGCGCGTGGGCTCCGCGGGCGTCACGACGACCTGGGGGCGACGCAGTAGATCGAGAAGCTGATGTCCTTGCCGGTGCTGTGCGAGTAGTAGTAGCCGTCGTCGTACGGGTAGTGCACGATGTCGAGCGAGCTCGGCCCTGACCCAGCCTTCATCACGAGCAGGGTGGCCTGCATCGTCCAGTCGAGCCCCGGCAAGGCGACGATCTGGGCGCCGTCCGGCCACTCCTGCTTGATGCACTCGCCATAGCCGAGCGCTTCCCAATAGGCTGTCGAGTTCTGCGCCGCCGCCTCCGGCTGCGCGGCGTGGGCGGGTGCGGCGGCGCCCAGCAGCGCGAGCGCGGCAACCGCGGATGCCGCCAGTAGCTTCTGCATGTCCAGTCCTCCGAACGGTGCTCTGCCTCGGGGATGCCGGAGCCTCCGGCGCCCCTGCTGCAACGGTGCGCTGCCGAGGCGCGCCTCACACTACGAGCGTCGACGGGACGGCGGTAGGCCGAGGTTCCGCGCATCGCTCGCCGGCGACGCGGGTCCCGCGCGCGCGACGCGGATATGGGCGACCTGCCCAGGGCCTACCCTGCCGATGGCGCCGCCTTCTTGCGCGGCTGCAGCTGCAGCGCGCCACCCGGCAGCGCCTCCATCACGAACAGCTCGGTCGCGCGCACGAGGTCGGAGAGCTTCGCGTAGCCCCAGTTGCGCGAGTCGAAGTCGGGGTGCTGCTTGCGCAGCAGCGAGCCGACGGTCGCGAGGTTCGCCCAGCCGTCCTCGCCAGAAGCGGTCGCCGTGCTGGCGCGCAGCCGCGAGACTAGCCGGGTGTCGGCGCGCAGCTTCGCCGTCGGCACCCGATCCAGCACGACCGCCGCGGGGCTCTCCCCGGGAGGCCCGTCCGGCGCCTCGAGCACCTCGAGGTAGGTGAACTGGTTGCACGCGTTGCGGAACGCCTCCGGGGTCTTGCGCTCGCCGAAGCCGTAGACGGTGACGCCCTCCTCGCGGATGCGCGATGCGAGGCGCGTGAAGTCGCTGTCGGAGGAGACGATGCAGAAGCCCTGGAACCGGCGCGTGTAGAGCAGGTCCATCGCGTCGATGATGAGCGCGCTGTCGGTCGCGTTCTTGCCCGTCGTGTTCGCGAACTGCTGCATGGGCTGGATGACGTGCTCGCTCGCGACCGCCTTCCAGCTGCTGAGGTTGGGTCTTGTCCAGTCGCCGTAGACCCGCTTCACGGAGGCGGTGCCGAAGCGCGCGACCTCCGCGAGCACCGCGGCTACGCGCGACGGAGGCACGTTGTCAGCATCGATCAGGACGGCGAGCAGATCGTTCGGTTGCGCCACGGGGTAAGCATGGCAGTGGTTCTGCCTGCAGCTGCGATCGGGTGGCTGCGTGCCGTGGGTGCGCGCGGCTAGCCCCCGAGGAGTTCCACGTCGAGGCCCGACGCGCGGTAGCGGGCCGCCGAGTGCCGAGAAGGCGCGACGAGCACGACGGATGCGGCGGCCGCGGCGGTCGGGAAGTCGTCGAACGAGTCGGTCCAGAAGCGCCGCCGCTCGATGTCGACGCCCGCCTCGCGGAGCGCCGAGAGCTTACCCTCGCCTCGGATGTGGCGATCGAACTCGGGGCCGGTGGGCGTCCAGCGCAGCGTCGAGGCGAGCAGCAGGTCGTGCTCGACCCCGGCGGCCGCGAGGAACGCGGCGGCGAGCCGGTGCTCAGAGCCGGTCGCGACGACGACGTGCGCGCCAGCGCGCCGCAGGCCCGCGGCGACCTCCAGCATCGACCGGCGCGCGGCCACGGCTCCCAAGCGGGCGCCGACGGCCGCAGCCAGCGCCTCGTACTGCGGCTCGGTCATGCCGCGCAGGAGGCTGCGCGCGACGTCGCGCGACGCCGCCGCGTGCCGCGGCACGTCATGGCCCGCGCGCAGCCAGCGCACGAGCTCAGGGGCGCTGCGCGCACCGGCCACGGGAGCCCGCAGCGCGGCCGCCGTCAGCAGCGCAGCGAAGGTGTCGCGGGTCGTGAGCACGCCGTCGAGGTCGAGCACCGCATCCGTCATGCCCGGCTCCGTCCGCACGCCCGGTCAGGCGACCGCGCCGCTCACGCCTCGGTCGCGACCGGCTCGAGCGTCAGGAACAGGCCGCCGTAGGCCGGCAGGCTCACCGAGAAGCTCTGCAGGTCGTCGACGTGCCCGATGCTGTCGCCCGTGAGGGCGTCGATCACCTCGCACTGCGTCGGCAGGGCCTCCGAGTGCACCGTGCCCTCGACCGGCTCGCCCGAGAAGTTCAGCACCGTCACCTGCGTGCGCGCATCCTCGCGGGTCGGGTCGCCGTCGTCGAGCCGGTGCACGAGCACGAGCATGCTCGGGTGCGCGACGTGCGGCACGTCGAGCTGCGTCGCGGTCGCGACGCCGTGCTCGCGCCGGATGCGCAGCACGTCGGCGAGCCGGTTCACGAACGAGCCCGGCTGCTCGATCTGCGCGGGGAGCGACCCGTAGAGCGAGCGGCCGCGCGGCATGCCCGCGGCCGACATCGTGGCGTCGGGGGATGCGTCGATCAGGTCGTGCGCGCCGCGCTCGATCCAGCGGGTGTCGCCCGTGGCGATGAGGTCGTGCACCTGCTCCTCGGGCAGCGTGAGCATGCCGGTGAGGTCCCAGCCGGAGAGCGCGAAGACGCCGGGCTGCCACGCGTTGTACTTCGCGAGCAGGATGTGCGCGTCGCGGATCGCGGGGATCGCGTCGTCGGTGATGTCGTCGAGCCGCTCGAAGCCCTGCGTCGCCGCGATGAGCGACGTCGTCGTGCACGCGATGCCGTTCTGGGTGAAGACGCGGTTGTAGTCTGCCTTGCCCGTGAGCTTCTCGGTGAGCTCGGCGCGGATGAGCTCGGCGAGCTCGCCGCCGGTGAGCTCCTCGTGCCGGAACGGGTAGACGTCGTCGCGGTGGCGCGTCGCCCAGTGCACGAGCTCGTACGTGAGCTCGTCGTGGTTCTGCAGCCCGTGGACGAGCCCGACCGGCTCGACGCCGAGCGCGAGCGACTGCATGAGCGTGAGCCGCAGGAACTCCGTCTCGCCGGTCGCGAGCGCGTGGTGGTAGCCGGGGCGGCTGACGAAGTCGTACGACAGGTCGGCGCCCACGGCGCTCGTGTCGCGGATGTCCTCGATCGTGAGGTTGAGCTCCTGGAAGGTGAAGCCCCCGACCTTCCGCACCATGCCGGCGATGATGTGGTTCGCGGCGTGCGAGAGCGGGTGCCCCTCCGACCACGCGGGCAGCCCCTCGGCGCTCTTCTCGACCCCGAGGAAGCCGTTCGCGTCGAGCCGCAGGGCGCTCGTGCCCAGGTCGCCGAGCGAGTGCAGCGCGTCGCCGATCACGAGCCGCATGCCCGCGAAGGTCGGGTCGAGCCAGTTGATCGACGGCTGCCCCTGCTTGAAGTAGTGCAGGTAGACCCAGCGGCGCTCGACCCCGTCGACGCCGAGCACCGGCGGCGTCGCGCTCCAGTTCGTCTCCTTGACGCCCGGCATGTAGAAGATGACGCGCTGCAGCTCGCCGATGATGTAGCCGCGCTCGCTCAGCTCGCGCTCGGCGGCCGCGTCGAGGTTCGCGGCGTCGCGGCCCTCGGGCACGTCGGGCAGCAGGTGCCAGTCCTCCGGCGGGATCTCGACCATGTGGTAGATCCCGGGGTAGTCCTTGAACGCCATCTCGGCGAGCCGGAAGTCGGCGCCCTTGCCGGTGTGGCCGGGCACGATGTCGTCGATGACGCTGCCCTCGTGGGCGTCGGCGACGTCGGAGAGGCGACGGAACGCATCCTCGTCGCCGAAGGCGGGATCGATCTGGGTGCTGATGCGGTCGAAGTGCCCGTCGACGCTCGGCGTCTCGAGCCAGCCGGTGATGCCGCCGGCGCGCTTCACCGGGCCCGTGTGGAGCCCGTTGATGCCGATGTGCTGGAACGCGGCCCACAGGGCGTCCTCGCCGAGCGCGTCGAGGAACGACTGCCCCTGGCGCGTGATGAGCGAGATGGGGTAGGCGGTGAACCACACGTCGGCGACCGCGATCGCGCGGCGCGCGTCGGGCCTGGCGTAGGGGTTCCGCCACATCGACGGCTGCCCCGAGAGCTGCCGGCTCAGGACATCGGCGTCCTTGAGCATCGACTGCCGCACGAGCCACTCGACATAGGAGGGGTTGGATGCGTTCGCGGTGCGCGGGTCGGTGCGGAACCGTCGCACCGTGCCGCTGCGGAACTGGTCGCGCGGGCGCAGGCGACGCGGCCTGGCGGGGTAGCGCTGCTCGTCGTAGGTGATCTCGGTGCCGTGCTCGTCGGGCTCATCCACGCATGCAGGTCTATCACGGCGAGGTGGGCGGGCCTGGGAGGATCGGGGCATGCGCGCCCTCGTCATCGACGCCGTCCGCAGCACCCCCGCCGTGCGGGAGGTGCCGGCGCCGAGCGCCCCCGACGGCGGGGTCGTCGTCGAGGTGCGGGCCACCGGGCTCTGCCGCAGCGACTGGCACGCGTGGGCCGGGCACGACGACATCGCGTTCCCGCACGTGCCCGGGCACGAGCTCGCGGGCGTCATCGCCGAGGTCGGCGCGGGCGTCGAGCGCTGGCAGGTCGGTGACCGCGTGACGGTGCCCTTCGTGTGCGGGTGCGGCCGCTGCGCGTGGTGCCTCGCGGGCGACGCGCAGGTGTGCCCCCACCAGCAGCAGCCGGGCTTCACCCACTGGGGCTCGTTCGCCGAGCGGGTCGCGCTCCACGCGGCCGACGCGAACCTCGTGCGCATCCCCGACGGCGTCGGCTTCGCGACCGCGGCGGCGCTCGGCTGCCGCTTCGCGACCGCGTACCGCGCGCTCGTCGGGCGGGCCCGCGTGCAGCCGGGGGAGTGGGTGACGGTCGTGGGCGCGGGCGGCGTGGGCCTCAGCGCGGTCATGATCGCGAGGGCGCTCGGCGCGCGAGCGATCGCCGTCGATCGCAACCCCACCGCCCTCGAGCTCGCCGCTTCGCTCGGCGCCGAGCGCGCCATCCTCGCCGACGGGCGCGACGTGCCCGCCGAGGTCGCCGCGATCACGGGCGAGGGCAGTCACGTCGCGGTCGACGCGGTCGGGAGCGAGCAGACGGCGGCGGATGCGGTGCTGTCGCTGCGCCGTCGGGGCCGGCACGTGCAGGTCGGCCTGCTCCCGCCGGTCGACGGGCATCCGCGCGTGCCCATGTCGCGCGTGATCGCGTGGGAGCTGGACCTCCTCGGCAGCCACGGCATGGCGGCCGCCGACTACCCGGGGATGCTCGCGCTCATCGAGCAGGGCGTGCTCGAGCCGCAGCGCCTCGTCGAGCGCACGGTCTCGCTCGAGGAGGCGGCGGTGCTGCTGCCCGGCTTCGACCGCTCGAGCGCCCCGGGCGTCACCATGATCGACCCGCTCCGCGGCTGATCGGCGGAGGTCAGCCCTCGCCGAGCAGCGACAGCCCCGCGGCGACCGCGAAGCCGACGACGGTCGCGAGCCCGGCGGTGTCCTTCGCCTTCTCGCGCGCCTCGGGGATCATCGCGTCGATGAGCATCACGAGCAGCGCGCCCGCGGCGATGCCGTCGATCGTGCCGACCATCCACGGCGGGGCGGTGTCGGCGAGCAGCCGCCCCGCGACCGCGGCGAGCGTGCAGACGACCGCCACTCCCACCCAGAGCAGCAGCACGAAGCGCTTCGAGCGGCCGTCGCGCAGCATGTCGGCGGATGCGCCGATCGACTCGGGCAGGTTCGACACGAAGATCGACACGAGGAGCGCGAGGCTCACTCCCGCACCGCCCGCGAGCCCGATGCCGAGCACCGCCTGCTCGGGGATGCCGTCGAGCAGCGCGCCGAGCGCGAGCGGGAAGCCGGCGGCGCCGCCGCCGCGCCTGCCCGACCAGCGCTCGATCGCGCGGTCGGCGGCGAAGTAGGCGACCGCCCCCAACGCGAGCCCGATGCCGACGCCCACCGGGCCGCCCTCGTCGAGCCCAGCCTCCGCGAGCTCGAACGACACCGACGCGATGAGCGCGCCCGCGCCGAACGCGAGCACGAGGCCGACCGTGCGGTCGGACCACGAGCGCAGCACCGACAGCAGCGCGCCCACGAGCAGCGAGCCCGAGGCGATCCCGCCCCACAGCAGCGCTTCGAGCATGACCCCTCCGCTCGGAGGCTAGACCCGTCGTGCCGCTCGAGCCATGGGCTCAGCCGGCGAACTCGCGCACCGGCAGGCCGGTGACGCCGGGGTCGACCGCGAAGAGCGCCCCCGCCGCTGGCTCCTCACCCGGCGGCAGGTGCTCGCGCGACGTCGTGATGAACAGCCGGTCGAGCCGCTCCCCGCCGAACGCGCACGCGGTCACGCGCGTGACGCCGGGCACCTCGACGCGCCCGTCGAGCGTGCCGTCGGGCCGGAACCGCAGCACCGCGCCCCCGTTGACGACCGCGACCCACACGCATCCGTCGGCGTCGACCGTGAGGCCGTCGGGCCGGCCGTCGTCGGGCAGCGCGGCGAGCTGCCGCCGGCTGGTGAGGCCCTGCTCGCGCGAGTAGTCGAACACGGCGACAGCGCCCGTCTCGGTGTCGTCGTAGTAGGCGAGCGAGCCGTCGGGGCTCCAGTCGAGGCCGTTCGAGACGGTCACGCCCGTGAGCACCGTCTCGACCGAGCGGTCGGGGTCGAGGCGGTAGAGGGACGCCGCGCCGGGCGTCTGGTCGTACGCCATCGAGCCGCAGTAGAAGCGCCCGTCGGGGTCGCAGCCGCCCTCGTTCATGCGGATCGCCGTCGAGGACCACAGCTCGGGGAGCGGCTCGAGGTCGCCGTCGATGTCCTCGAGCACGAAGCCCCGCTCGACGCCGACCACGGCGCCGCCGCCGCGCCGGGGCCGCACGCACGCGGCGATCGAGCCGACGTGTCGGCGCTCGATGCCCGTCTCGGTGAGGGTGAGGATGTCGCCCGCGAGCATGTCGAGCCAGCGCAGCCCGCCCCACCACTCCGACCAGACGGGGCCCTCCCCGTGGAAGGCGATCGGGTCGGTGATCTGCTCGGCGCGCATGCGGGCTCCCTCAGGTCGGCGTGGTGCCAGCCAAGCGGGCGGCGCCCGGTGCCGCAACCGGCGCTCGTGCAGGCTGGCCGGGCCTACGGGGCAACTGCAAGACTCGAGCGATGCGGGTGGCGGATGCGGTGGTCGAGCGGGTGCGCGGGAGCCGCGCCGCGGCGCACGACGCGCTCCGCGCCCTCGTGGGCCGGCTCGCGGGCGTCGACGAGGCATCCGTCGTCGTGGTGCAGCGATGCCCGGACTGCGGCGGGCCGCACGGACGCCCCGTCGTGATGGAGCCGTGGGCCGCGCGCGGCATCGGCGTCTCTCTCGCGCACGCTGGGGAGGAGCACGTCGTCGCGGCCGCTCGCGGACGCCGCATCGGCGTCGACGCCGAGCGCGCCGACGCGCCGCCCGAGCGGCTCGCGGCGGTCAGGCAGCTGCTCGACGCGCACGACGAGCCGCTGCGCCGGTGGACCCGTGTCGAGGCGGTGCTCAAGGCCGACGGCCGAGGGCTCCGGGTCGACCCCTCCGAGGTCGAGGTCGACGACGCATCCGCCATCGCGCGCGGGCCCGGCGGCGACCGCGCGTACGCGCTCCACGACGTCGAGGTCGGCGGGGGACTCGTCGTGACCCTCGCGATCGACGAGACGTGAAGCAACCTCGGAGAAGAAATCTGATCGGTCGGGAATACTTCAACATCGAACGGGTTTCACCACCTGGACGCTCTCCGGCTCCGAGGCTCGACCACGGGCGGGGAGGACCACTCCGACAACCGACGGGGACCCGCGCTGCGGGCCCCACGACCCTTCGAGGAATGATTCATGACGAAGATCGCCATCATCACCGGCAGCACTCGCCCCGGCCGCGTCAACCTGGGCGTCGCGCAGTGGGTCCTCCAGACCGCTTCGCAGCGCACCGACGCCGAGTTCGAGCTCGTCGACATCGCCGACTACAACCTGCCGGTCCTCGATGAGGCCATGCCTGCCGGCTACCAGCAGTACTCGCAGGAGCACACCAAGGCCTGGTCGGCGAAGATCGCCGAGTTCGACGGCTTCGTCTTCATCGCCGGTGAGTACAACCACTCGGTGCAGCCCGCGCTCGCCAACGCCCTCTCGTACCTGAACGCAGAGTTCAACAACAAGGCCGCCGGCATCGTCGGCTACGGCTCGGCCTTCGGCGTCCGCGCCGTCGAGCACCTCCGCGGCATCCTCTCGGAGCTGCAGGTCGCGCACGTGCAGAAGACGGGCATGTTCTCGCTCTTCACCGACTTCGAGAACTTCTCGACCTTCAAGCCCACCGAGCTGCAGGCCGCCTCGGTCGAGCCGATGCTCGACCAGGTCGTGCTGTGGAGCAAGGCGCTCGAGCAGGTCCGCAACGGCGCGCTCGTCAACGCCTGAGCATCCCTCGCGAAGCGGGTCTCCCTCCGGGGAGGCCCGCTTCTCGCATGTGCGGGCCCGATCAGGGCAGCGCGTGGCCGGGCGCGAGCTCCTGCCGGCTCTGCCGCGTCGGCCTGAACTCCTGGATCGCGACGAGCGTCGGCGCCGGCGCCACGCCGGGTCCGCCCGCGCGCACCCACTCGACGATGTCAGCGGTCACCGCCGGATCGTTCGCCTCGCCGATCCAGACGGGCGCGGCCCCGGCCTCGACGCCCTCCGCGCCGGGCATCACGACCACGACGTTCGAGTGCTCGCACGCATCCAGGCACTTGCTCGGCACGACGACCGCTCCCGCCCCCGCACCGTCCCGGAGCGCCTGCAGCTGCCCCGCGTGGTCGACGCCCGGGTGCTTGCGCCGGCTGCCGCAGTCGCCGCCGCGGCACGCGACCACGGTCACGAGCCCGTGCGCGTCCGCCGACTCCGCTCGCCGCGCTCGACGCTTCGCCATGGCATTCCCCTCACCGCGCCCCCGGGCGCCGCTCCAGTGTGGCGGAAGCACGACCCGCTGCGCGCCGCGGGCCGGCGCCGAGCCGGCC
>NZ_JANQCH010000149.1 GCF_024723325.1 Agrococcus sp. HG114 | reverse complement strand
GCCGAGGCGATCGCGGCGCCGCTCATCGCCGAGCCCACCTCCGGCGCGCGCTTCGGCCCGCTGCTCGTGCCCCACGGCCGCGACGTCGTGCCGCAGCTCGCCGACGAGGTGCGCCGCGTCGTGGTGCTCGGGCACCCGACGCTCTCGCGGGCGGTGACCCGGCTCATCCGCCGCCCCGACGTCGCCGTCGTCGTGCTCGGCCGCGCGGGGCAGGACAACATCCGCGGCACCGGCGACACCGAGGTGCTGAGCGGTCGCATCGAGGTCGAGCCGGCGGAGCCGACGGCCGACGACCGCGCGTGGGTCGAGCGCTGGCTGAGCGCCGGCCGCGCGCTCGCCGCCGCGCGCGAGACCGCGTCGGCCCCCGACTCCGGGCTCTCGCGCGCCGACTACGCGCGGGCCGAGCTCGCCGAGGGGCGGCAGCCCATCACGCGCGCCGAGCTCGTCGCGCAGGTGTGGGACCGCACGTGGCCGCACGACCGGCTCGTCGTCGCCGCGTCGCGCCTCATCCGCGAGCTCGACGTCGTCGCGGGCCCCAAGGCGGTGCGCGCCCACGCCAACCGCGGGCTCGCGGGCATCGACGGCACCGTGAGCACCGCATCCGGCATCGCCATCGCGCACGAGCGCGAGAGCGCCGGCGGCCTCACGCGGCTGCTCATCGGCGACCTCGCGCTGCTGCACGACGCGGGCGGCCTGCACGTGCCGCCGGGGGAGGAGCGCCCGCGGCTGCAGATCGTGGTCGGCAACGACAACGGCGGCAGCCTCTTCGAGCTGCTCGAGGTCGCCGGCAGCGCTGACCCCGGCGACTTCGCGCGCGTGCAGCGCACGCCGCACGACGTGTCGCTCGAGCAGCTCGCCGCAGCCTTCGGCTGGCCGTACGAGCGGGTCGTCGACCGCGCCGGGCTCCGCAGGGCGCTGTCGCAGGCGCGACCCGGCATGATCGAGGCAGTGCTGGAAGGGGGCGCGGATGGGCAGGGGCTCTGAGACGGTCATCGACGGGTCGACGACGGTCGTCATCACCGGCGGCGGCAGCGGCATCGGCCGCCTCGTCGCGCTCGCCGCGGCTCGGAAGGGCGCGCACGTCGTGCTGTGGGATCGCGACGAGTGCGCGGTGCACGGGGTCGTCGCCGAAGCGGGCGCCCAGGGCGGGCGCGCGACCGCCGTGGTCGTCGACCTCACCGACGCCGACGCGATCGAGCTCGCGGCCGCGGAGACGCTCATGCTCGGGCCCGTCGACGTGCTCGTCAACAACGCGGGCGTCGTCTCCGGCAAGCCGCTCGCCGAGCTGAGCGTCGCCCAGATCGAGCGCACGATGCGCGTCAACGCGATCGCCCCCATCCTCGTCACGCGCGCGCTGCTGCCGGCGATGCGCGACGCGGGCCGCGGCCGCATCGTCACCGTCGCGAGCGCCGCCGGCCTCATCGGCGTCGCGGGCCAGACTGACTACGCGGCGAGCAAGTTCGCCGCGGTCGGCTTCATGGAGTCGCTGCGGGCGGAGCTCCGCAAGGAGGGCGCGCCGATCACGACCCTCACCGTCGCGCCCTTCTACATCGACACCGGCATGTTCGAGGGCGTCACGACGAGGGTGCCGGCGCTGCTGCCGATCCTGTCGCAAGCGCGGGTCGCGACGCAGATCCTCGCGGCGATCGAGTCGCGCCGCACGCTCCTCGCCCTGCCGCCGCTCGTGCGCATCGTGCCGGCGCTCAAGCTGCTCCCGGCCCCGGTCGCCGACCGGCTCGCGGATGCGCTGGGCGTCAACCAGGGCATGGACGCGTTCCGGGGCCGGTCGGCCGCCGCGCGCTCGACCGACGAGGCGCTGCGCTGATGCGCTGGCCGTGGCAGCGGCGCAAGCCCGAGCCCGCCCCCGTCCCGATCGAGCCGCCGCGCGAGCGCTGGGGGCTGCCGCGCACGCTCATCGTGCTGCTCTCGGTCGTGACGGTCATCGCGGTGCTGATCCTGCTCAACCAGGTCGCGTCGTTCGTCACGCCGGTCTTCCTCGGCGTGAACCTCGTGATCGCGGTCATGCCGCTCCAGCAGTGGCTGCTGCGCATCGGCGCCCCGCGCATCGTCGCGGCGCTCGCGTCGCTCCTGACCGTCTACGCGTTCCTCGTCGCGCTGTTCTGGTCGATCTACTGGTCGGTGCAGTCGCTCGTCACCGAGCTGCCGGGCTACTCGAACGAGTTCAACGCCCTCTACCGCGACACGCTCACGTGGCTCGAGTCGCTCGGCGTCTCCGAGGACGAGGCGCTCGACCAGCTGCGGAACGCCTTCAGCCCCGGCGCGATCGCCGGCGCGGTGGGCTCGCTCGCCTCGGATGCGGGGGTCGTGCTCGGCTTCCTCGCGACGCTGTTCGTGGTGATCTTCTTCATCGCGTGGGACTCGATGCAGCTGCCAGAGCGGGTGCAGCGCATCGCCGTCACGAACCCAGACCTCGTGCGCGGCCTCGACCGCTTCGCCGCCGGCGTGCAGCGCTACTGGGTCGTGACGACCCTGTTCGGCCTCATCGTCTCCGCGCTCGACCTCGTCGCGCTCACCGCGCTCGGCGTGCCCCTCGCCCTCGTGTGGGCCGTGTTCGCGTTCGTGACCAACTACATCCCCAACATCGGCTTCGTCATCGGCGTCATCCCGCCGACGCTCATGGCGCTGCTCGCGAACGGCCCGATCAACGCGCTCCTGACCGCGATCCTGTTCAGCGTCATCAACTTCGTCATGCAGTCGCTCGTGCAGCCGAAGATCGCCGGCGACGCCGTCGGCGTCACCCCGGCGACCTCGTTCCTGTCGCTGCTCGTGTGGGCGTTCGCGCTCGGCCCGGTCGGGGCGCTGCTCGCGCTGCCGGCGACGCTCGCGGTCAAGACCCTGCTCGTCGACACCGACCCGAGGCTCGGGTGGCTGAGCAAGCTCGTGTCGAACAAGGTCGACGCCGCGCCGCCCGGCCGGCTCGGGCGCGCGGTCGCGCCCGGCTTCCAGCCGCGCTCGCAGCGGCCGGCGACCGCCGCCGTGCCCGTCCAGCCGGGGCCGCGCGGGCGCGACTAGTCTCGCCGCATGACTGCGATCACCGACGCGCTGCGCATCACCGGCGCCGCGGACCTCGCGCGCATCGATCCCCGGTCGACGCCCGGCTTCGTCGGCGACAAGCGGGCGGGCCAGCAGGCGCTCGCCGACGGCGCCGAGCGCCTCGCGGCGCTGCAGGAGCGGCTGTTCGCGTCGAGCACCGCGGGCGGCGACCGCGCGGTGCTGCTCCTCGTGCAGGGCATGGACACCGCGGGGAAGGGCGGCATCATGCGGCACGTCGTGGGGCAGGTCGACCCGCAGGGCGTCCGCATCAAGGCGTTCAAGGCGCCGAGCCCTGAGGAGCGCGAGCACGACTTCCTGTGGCGCATCGAGCGCGAGCTGCCGGCGCCCGGCTTCATCGGCGTCTTCGACCGCTCCCACTACGAGGATGTGCTCATCCACCGGGTGCGCGGGCTCTCGGACTCCGACGTGGTCGAGGAGCGCTACGGCCGCATCGTCGAGTTCGAGCGCGGGATCGCCGGGCGCGGCATCGCCCTCGTGAAGGTCATGCTGCACGTCTCGTTCGAGGAGCAGGGGCGTCGGCTGCTCGAGCGGCTCGACCGACCCGACAAGCACTGGAAGTTCAACCCGGGCGACATCGACGAGCGCGAGCACTGGCCGGCCTACATGGAGGCGTACGAGGTCGCGATCGAGCGCACCGCGACCGAGGCCGCGCCATGGCACGTCGTCCCCGCGGATCGCAAGTGGTACGCGCGCCTCGCGGTGCACGAGCTGCTCGTCGAGGCGCTCGAGGGCATCGACCCGCGGTGGCCGACGGCCGACTTCGACGTCGCCGCCGAGCGCGAGCGGCTCCTCGCCACGGGCTGACGAGCGGCGGCGGCGCGTCAGGGGAGCGGGTCGGCGAGCGCGTCGGTGATCGGGCGCAGCTTCACGGCGGTCTCGGCGAGCTCGGCGGCGGGGTCCGAGCCCGCGACGATGCCCGCGCCCGCGAACGCGCGGATCGCGCCCTCCGGCGACACCTCCGCACCGCGCAGCGCGATGACCCACTCGCCGCCGCCCTCGCCGTCGATCCACCCGACGGGGCCCGCGTAGCGGCCGCGGTCGACGCCCTCGAGCTCGCGGATGAGCGCGAGCGAGGCCGCGCGCGGCGTCCCCGCGACCGCCGCGGTCGGGTGCAGGCGCGCGAGCACGTCGAGCGTCGAGCGCTCGCCGAGCGTGCCGGTGATGTCGGTCGCGAGGTGCCACAGGTTCGGCAGCCGCAGCGGGAACGGCTCCGACGCGCGGGCGTCGGGCGCGAGCTCGCGCAGCACCTCCATCGCGGAGTCGGCCGCGTAGCGGTGCTCGCGCAGGTCCTTGTCGCCGGACGCGAGCGCCTCGGCGATCTCCGCGTCGAGCGCCGGCGTCGCCCCGCGCGAGGCGGTGCCGGCGAGCACGCGCGAGAAGAAGTGGCCGCGGTGGGCCGCGATGAGCGTCTCGGGGCTCGCGCCGATCACGCCGTCGACGGCGTACGTCACCGCGTCCGGGTAGCGCTGCACGAGCCCGACCGCGACCGACCGCAGGTCGCCGCCCGGCGGCAGCTGCCCCACCCGGTCGCGCGCGACCACGATCTTCTCGGCCTCGCCAGCACGGATGCGCTCGGTCGCCTCGGCGACGACGGCCCGGTAGCGCTCGGCGTCGATCGCGCCGTCGGCGAGCTCGACGCGCACCTCCTCCACCGCGGTGGGGTGCAGGCGGTCCCGCCCGCCGATCCACGTGACCCACTCGTCGTCGCCGCGGCGGCCCACGACGATCCGCGGCACGACGAGCACGCTCGTCGCGGCCGACGCGTCGTCGAACGCGAAGGCGCCGAACGCGACGAGGCCGGTGCCGGGCACGCCGACCGCGTCGTCGACGACCGCGTCCCGCGCGACCGCTCGCCACGCATCCGCCGCCTCGGTGAACCGCGACGGGCCCCGGAACTCGAGCCGGAGCGCGACGCCGCGCCCGACGATGCCGTCGGCGC
>NZ_JANQCH010000148.1 GCF_024723325.1 Agrococcus sp. HG114 | reverse complement strand
CGCCGCGATCGCGCGCGAGCCACGCCTTCTCGACCCGCGCCTGCCGCCCCGGGATCGCGACGCGCAGCACGTCGGCGGCGATGCCGGCCGCGCGGTCGGCGACCGCCCGCGCGAGCGACCACACCTCGGGCTGCAGCACCGGCACGGGTGAGATCACGCGCTCGACGTCGGCGACCTCGCCCTCCCAGTCGCGCGACTGGGCGACCTCGACGACGTAGCCGGAGGCGGCGCGCTCGTTGCGCAGCGGCACGCGCACGCGCACCCCCGGCTCGAGCTCGGCCATGCCCGGCGGCACGCGGTACTCGAACAGCCGGTCGAGCTGCGGCAGCCGGGAGTCGACGACGACGCGCGCGTACCGCTCGGGGCCGGCAGCGCTCAAGGCGTCACAGTCCCGCGGCGGCGCGCAGGGCGTCGACGCGGTCGAGCCGCTCCCACGTGAAGTCAGGCAGCTCGCGGCCGAAGTGCCCGTAGGCGGCCGTCTGGCGGTACTTGGGCTTGCGGAGGTCGAGGTCGCGCACGATCGCGCCCGGCCGCAGGTCGAAGACCCGCTGGATCGCCTCGCCGATCGCGACGTCGTCGATCGCGCCCGTGCCGAACGACTCGACGTAGAGCCCGACGGGCTGCGCCATGCCGATCGCGTAGGCCGCCTGCACCTCGAGCCGCTTCGCGAGGCCCGCGGCCACCGCGTTCTTCGCGACCCAGCGCAGCGCGTACGCCGCGGAGCGGTCGACCTTCGACGGGTCCTTGCCGCTGAACGCGCCGCCGCCGTGGCGCGCGGCGCCGCCGTACGTGTCGACGATGATCTTGCGGCCCGTGAGCCCCGCGTCGCCCTTGGGCCCGCCCGTGAGGAAGGAGCCCGAGGGGTTGACGATCGCGCGCATCCCGCTCGCGTCGAGCCCGAGCTCGGCGACCACCGGATCGATCACGTGCTCGATGACGGCGTCGCGGATCTCGTCGTTCGTGACCCCGGGCGCGTGCTGCGTCGAGACGAGCACGGTGTCGACGGAGACCGGCGTGAAGCCGTCGTAGCCGATCGTGACCTGGGTCTTGCCGTCGGGGCGCAGGAACGGGATGGCCTCGGAGCGCCGGACGGCGGCGAGCCGCTCGGCGAGCCGATGCGCGGCCCACGCGGTCGCCGGCATGAACGACGGCGTCTCGTCGGTCGCGAACCCGAACATGATGCCCTGGTCGCCGGCGCCGTCGCGGTCGAGCGGGTCGACGGAGCCGCCGCGCGCCTCGACGGCCGTGTCGACGCCGGTGGCGATCTCCGGGCTCTGCTCGCCGATCGAGACGGTCACGCCGCACGAGTTGCCGTCGAACGACACCTCGCTCGAGTCGTACCCGATGTCGACGATCACCTTGCGCACGAGCGAGGCGATGTCGACGTAGCCGGTCGTGCGGACCTCGCCCGCGACGTGCACGAGGCCAGTGGTCACGAGCGTCTCGACTGCGACGCGCGCCTCGGGGTCCTGCGCGAGCATCGCGTCGAGGATCGCGTCGGAGATCTGGTCGGAGATCTTGTCGGGGTGCCCCTCGGTGACGGACTCGGAGGTGAACAGGCGCAGGCTGCGCTGCGGGGTGCTCGGTGTGCTGCTCACTGGTGCTCCTCACTGGCGGCGGCGAGGCGCTGCGCGACCGTGTCGATGATGACCCTGGCCACCGACGCCTTCGTGCCCGACGCATCCGCGACCACGCCGTCGGCGTCGAGCACCCGCACGCGGGTGTCGACGCGGCCGAAGCCCTCGTCGTGCCCGACGCGGTTGAGCACGAGCAGGTCGGCGCCCTTGCGCGCGAGCTTGTCGCGCCCGCGCTGCACGAGCGCGTCGTCGTCGGGCTCCGTCTCGGCGCCGAACCCGACGAGCAGGCTGCGCCGCGGGGCGCGCGCGAGCTCGGCGAGGATGTCGGGGTTGAGCGCGAGGGTGAGCGTCGGGCGCTCGCCCCACGCCTCCTTCGTGCGCTTCTCGTCGGACGCGCCCTCGACGCGGTAGTCGGCGACCGCGGCGGCCATCACGACGACGTCGGCGTCGGCGCGCTCGAGCATCGCGGTGCGCAGCTGCTCGGTCGTCTCGACCTCGACGAGCTCGACGCCCTCCGGGGCCGGCACGTGCAGGTTGGCGCCCACGAGCGTCACGCTCGCGCCCGCGGCGCGAGCCGCGGCGGCCAGCTCGGCGCCCATCGCGCCGCTCGATCGGTTGCCGAGGAAGCGCACGGGGTCGATCGGCTCGCGCGTGCCGCCTGCGGAGACGACGACCGTGCGGCCGGCGAGCGCGCCGGGCTGCTGCGCGGCGCCCGCGGCGGCGAGTGCCGCTGCCACGACGTCGGTGGGCTCCGCCATGCGGCCGAGGCCCGTGTCGCCGCCCGTGAGCGCGCCAGCGACCGGCCCGACGATCGTCGCGCCGCGCTCGACGAGCGTGCGCACGTTGGCCTGCACCGCCGGCTGCTCCCACATCTCGGTGTGCATCGCGGGCGCGAGCACGAGCGGCGCGCGCGACGCGAGCACGGTCGTGCCGAGCAGGTCGTCGGCGAGCCCGGTCGCGAGCTTCGCGAGCGTGTTGGCGGTCGCCGGCAGGACCACGATCAGGTCGGCCGACTGCCCGAGGGCGACGTGGCGCACCGCGGCCACGTCGTCGAAGACCTCGTCGGTGACGGGGTTGCGGCTGAGCGCCTCGAGCGTCGGGCGTCCGATGAAGCGCAGCGCCGACGCGGTCGGCACGACGTGCACGTCGTGCCCCGCCTGCACGAGCTCGCGGATGGCGAGCGCGGCCTTGTAGGCGGCGATGCCGCCGGAGATCCCGACGACGACGCGCATCAGCCCTGCGCGGCCTCGTCCTTGGTCAGGACGAGCTTGTCCTGGTGGATCTCGTGCAGGGCGACCGAGAGCGGCTTGTCCTCGATCGTGGCGTCGACGAGCGGGCCGACGTTGTCGAACATCGAGCCCTCGTGGATGTCGGTGTAGTAGTCGTTGATCTGCCGCGCGCGCTTCGACGCGAAGATGACGAGCTGGTACTTCGAGTCGACCTTCTCGAGCACTTCGTCGATCGGCGGGTTGATGATGCCCTGCGTGGCCATGGGTGCCTCCTGCGGCGGTCTCGGGTGGCGGATGCGCGGGGTCGCCCCGCGGAAGGTCGTGGCGCCGGTGGGCGCAAGCGACCATCCTATCGCGCCGCCGCGCCCGGCGTGCTTCAGGTCGTGGGCTCCTGCGCGGCGCGCTCCGCGGCCCGCCGCTCGGCGGCCTGCGCGCGCGTGCGGGCGAGCGCCCTCGCCCCGGCCCACGCGATGAGGCCGAGGAGCTGCGCGAGGAGCACCCCGACGATGAGGGCGACGACCAGCTGCACCGAGGTCGCGGGCGCGGCCTGCTCGGCAGCGCCGATGTGCTGCAGCAGCACGGTGACGGTCTCCATGGTCCCTCGCACGCATCGGCTCGAACGGTTCGACGATGCGCGCTCCGGGGACCGGGGAGCACGATCTCCACCGAGGCTCCCATGCGGGAGCCTCGGTGTCAACGCCGTGCGGTCACTCGCCCATGCTTTGGGAGGCCGTCGGCAGCTGCAGCGTGCGCGCCACGACCTGCTCCGCGACCGACCGGAGCGTCGCGCCGCGGCTGCGGGCGTGCTGCCGCAGCAGCCGGAACGCCTCGTCGACGTCGACGCCCGCGGCCTCCGTCACCACGCCCTTCGCCTGCTCGATCACGATGCGGCTCTCGAGCGCGCGCTGGAGCTGCTCGGTGAGGAGCGAGCTCTCGCGGGTGCTCCGCTCGTGCATGATGCCGATCGTCGCGAGGTGCGCGAGCGCCTGGGCCGCCGCGGAGTCGGCGCCCGAGAGCTCGCCCTCCTGCTCGCGGAACAGGCCGATGCTCCCGATCGTCTCCGAGCGGAGGCGCATGGGGATCGCGTACGCCGACGCGTACCCCTGCACCCGCGCGGCCTCCCGGAACCGGCGCCACGAGCCTCCCGTCGCCCCCACGTCGGCGACCGAGATGATCGAGCCCGTCCGGTACGCCTCGACGCACGGCCCGTCGCCCGCGTTCAGCTGCATGATCTCGACGAGCTCCACCCGCTCGCTCGTGCTCGCGACGAGCTCGAGCTCGCCGCTGCTGTCGGTGAGCAGCAGTCCGCCTGCGTCGACGTCGAGCAGCTCGACGCACTCGAGCAGCACCGAGTGCAGCAGCTCGACGACGTCGTACTCCGAGGTGAGCATCTCGGCGAAGCGCACGAACGCCGCGCTCATCGCCGCGTCCCTCGATGCCGCATCCCTCACGATGACCTCCCGATCCTCGCCGGCGCGGGTCGCGCAGCGCTCGCGCAGCCGTCGTGGCCCTGCGCCGAGGCTAGCCCCGCTCGCCGGGAGCCGGCCGAGGGCGCTCCGACGGCGCGGGCCCCGTCGCGACGGAGCCGCGGTCGGCCTCCGCGGCGAGGATGCGCTCGACGACCTCCCGGGCGGCCTCGGCGACGTCGGCGTTGACGATCGTCGCGTCGAACTCCGGCTGGCTCGCGAGCTCGACCCTCGCGGTCTCGAGGCGACGCGCGCGCTCCTCCGCGGTCTCGGTGCCGCGGCCGACGAGCCGGCGCACGAGCTCCTCCCACGAGGGCGGGGCGAGGAAGAGCAGCACCGCGTCCGGGAACGACTCCCGCACCTGCCGCGCGCCCTGCAGGTCGATCTCGAGCAGCACCGACGAGCCCTCGTCGAGCGCGGCCTGCACGCTCGCGCGCGGAGTGCCGTAGCGCGAGAGGTTGTGGACGGTCGCCCACTCGAGGAACTCGCCCTCCTCGACCATGCGGTCGAACTCGGCGTCCGAGACGAACGCGTAGTGGACGCCGTCGATCTCGCCCGGCCGCGGCGCGCGCGTCGTGGCGCTCACCGAGTGGCGGATCTGCGGGAAGTGCTCGCGCACGTACTGCGCGACGGTGCCCTTGCCGACGGCCGTCGGTCCGGCGAGCACGATGAGTCGGGGGCGACGCGAGGGATCCACGACGTCAAGCCAAGCGCGAACCCGCTCGCGCTGCAAACCGCCGAGGCCGCCGAGCCGCTTGGCCGGTGCGATGCCGAGCTGCTGCAGCAGCGACGCGACCCGCTTGGGGCCCATGCCGCGGAGGCTCCCGAAGTACTCCGTGACGCGCAGCCGCCCCTCCGGGCCCTCGGGATCCTGCCACGCGCGCTCCGCGACGTCCCGCGGCCCCCGCTCGCTCGCGGCGAGCGCGCGCTTGACCGCCGCGCGCGCCCGGCGCGCCTCGACGG
>NZ_JANQCH010000147.1 GCF_024723325.1 Agrococcus sp. HG114 | reverse complement strand
GGTCGCCGTTCGGCGGACTCCGGCTCGCGCTCCGCGACGAGCGCCTCGACCGCGCGATCGGCGCCCGCCGCCGAGGCGACCACGTGGGCCGCCGTGAGCCCGCCCAGCAGCACCGCGAGGGCTCCGAGCGCGAACCGCCATGCGAGGCCGGCGATCGGCAGCACGAGCGCGAGGGCGACGCACGCGAGCGCGAGGATCGTGAGGCCGCCGGCGAGCTGCTGCCCGGTCGCGGCGATCGTGCGCCCGTCGACGAGCACGACGGTGCGCCACGGCTGCGTGGCCGCGAGGAGGCCGAGCCCTCCGGCGGCGAGCAGCGCCACGACGGCGATCGTGCGGCCGCTCCAGCGGGTCATGCGCCGCGCGGCCGCATCGTGCTCGCGACCGCGACCGCGCGCAGCGGGGCCGCCGCCTTGTTCCGCACCTCCTGCAGCTCCGCCTCCGGATCGCTGTCGGCGACGAGGCCCGCCCCCGACTGCACGTGGGCGACGCCGTCGCGGAGCGTCACGGTGCGGATCGCGATCGCGAGGTCCGCGTCGCCCGCGAGGTCGAGCCATCCGACGACGCCGCCGTAGACACCGCGCTGGGCCGGCTCGAGCTCGTCGATGAGCTCGAGCGCGCGGGGCTTCGGCGCGCCCGAGAGCGTGCCGGCGGGGAAGGTCGCGCGGAACGCGTCGAGCGCCGAGGCGTCGGCGCGCAGCTGCCCCTCGACGGTCGAGACGATGTGCATGATGTGGCTGAAGCGCTCGATCGCCATGAGCTCGGTCACCGCGACGGTGCCCGGCACGCACACCTTCGCGAGGTCGTTGCGGGCGAGGTCGACGAGCATGACGTGCTCGCTGCGCTCCTTCGGGTCGGCGAGCAGATCCTCGGCGAGCTCCCGGTCGGCCGCGGCGTCGGCGCCCCGCGGCCGGCTGCCCGCGATCGGGTGCATCGTCGCCCGGCCCTCGTGGACCGTCACGAGCGCCTCGGGGCTCGAGCCGATGACCGAGTAGGCCCCGCCGTCGGCGTCCTCGAGCGAGAGCAGGTACAGGTAGGGCGAGGGGTTCAGGATGCGCAGCGCGCGGTAGACGTCGAGCGGCTCCGCGTCGGTCGGCAGGTCGAAGCGCGCGGAGAGCACGACCTGGAAGACGTCGCCGTCGACGATGTGGCGCTTCGACGCGTCGACCATCGCGCGGAACGCGTCGGCGCCGACGCGTGCGCTCGGCTCCGGCGCGGCGTCGCGGTCCAGGCCCGAGACGGAGCCGGCCTCGTCGCGCGCGAGGGCCGCCTCGAGCGCGTCGAGCCGGTCCTGCGCGTCGCGCCACAGCGCATCCGCGTCGTCGACGCCGTCGTTCAGCACGTTGGCGACGAGGTGCGCCGCGCCCGTGCGGTGGTCGAGCACCACCATGGTCGCGGTGAGCGCCATCGCGATCGCGGGCACGTCGACGTCGCGCTCGGGGGCGTCGGGGAGCCGCTCGAGCTCGCGCACGACCTCCCAGCCGATGTGGCCGATCATGCCGCTCGTGAGGCGCGGGAGCCCCTCGATGCGCGGCGTCGCCCAGCGGCGCAGCACGTGCTCGACCGTCTCGAGGCCGCCGCGCTCGACGGCGTCGCCGAGCAGGCGCTCGGCGGAGAGCGACGCGGAGCGCCACGCGATGCGGCCGCGATCGGCGGTCAGGATGCCGAACGCGTCGACGCCCACGAACGAGTAGCGGTTCCACACGCCCTGCTCGGCCGACTCGAGCAGGAACGAGCCGGGCCGGCCCGCCGCGACCCGGCGGTAGACGCCCACGGGCGTCTCGGCGTCGAGGAACACCTCGCGCACGACCGGCACGACGCGGTGGTCGGCCAGCAGCGCGTCGAAGCGCGCCCGGTCGATCGAGCCGCTCATCCCCGGGCCTCGAGCGGCACCGGGGTGAAGAAGCACGAGCGGGCGCCGGTGTGGCACGCGGGCCCCGTCTGGTCGACGCGGATCAGCAGCGCGTCGCCGTCGCAGTCGATCGCGATCGACCGGGGCACCTGGATGTTGCCCGAGGTGTCCCCCTTGCGCCAGTACTCCTGCCGGGACCGCGACCAGAAGGTCACGCGCCCCTCGGTCGCCGTGCGGCGCAGCGCCTCGTCATCCATGTAGCCGACCATGAGCACGTCGCCCGTCGCGTCGTCCTGGATCACCGCGGCGACGAGCCCGTCGGCATCCTTCTTCAGCTGCGGCAGCGTCATCGCACCGTCACCCCCGCCTCCCGCATCGCGGCCTTCACCTCGCCGATCGAGCACTGGCCGCTGTGGAAGATGCTCGCGGCGAGCACCGCGTCGGCGCCCGCGGCGACGGCGGGCGCGAAGTCGGCGGGCGACCCGGCGCCGCCCGAGGCGATGACCGGGGTCGTCGCGACCGCCCGCACCGCCCGCGTGAGCTCGAGGTCGAAGCCGTCCTTCGTGCCGTCCGCGTCGATCGAGTTGACGAGCAGCTCGCCCACGCCGCGGCGCACGCCCTCGGCCGCCCACTCGAGCGCATCGAGCCCGGCGCCGCGCGAACCGCCGTGCGTCGTCACCTCGAAGCCGCTCGGCTGCTCGCTCGAGCGCCGCACGTCGAGCGAGAGCACGAGCACCTGCGAGCCGAAGTCGCGCACGATCCGGTCGATGAGCTCGGGGTCGCGGATCGCGGCGGAGTTCACGCCGACCTTGTCGGCGCCGTGCGCGAGCAGGCGCGCGACGTCGTCGCGGCTGCGCACGCCGCCGCCGACGGTGAGCGGGATGAAGATCTGCTCGGCGGTGCGCTCGACGACCTCGAGCATCGTGCCGGCGTCCTCGACCGTCGCCTTGACGTCGAGGAACGTCAGCTCGTCGGCGCCCTGCTCGGCATAGCGGGCCGCGAGCTCGACGGGGTCCCCCTGGTCGGTGAGCCCCTGGAAGCGCACGCCCTTCACGACGCGCCCGTGGGCGACGTCGAGGCACGGGATGACGCGGGTGGCGAGCATCGCTGCCTCAGATCCTGGCTGCGTGGATGCGCGTGACGATGATCGCGCGCGCCCCGACGTCGGCGAGGGCGTCCATGACGTGGTTCGTCTCGTCGCGGTGCACCATGACGCGCACGGCGGCCCAGTCGGGGTCGCGCAGCGGGCTCACGGTCGCGCTCTCGAAGCCGGCGGCGACCTCGATCGCCGCCTCGAGGCGCGAGCGCTCGATGTCGTAGTCGACGAGCACGTAGTCGCGCGCGACGATCACGCCGTCGAGCCGGCGCTTGAGCGTCGAGAGCCCGGGCTCGTCCGCCCCGCGGGCGCCCGCCTCGTTCGTGATGAGCACCGCCTCGCTCGAGAGGATGGGCTCGCCGAAGACCTCGAGGCCCTGCGCCCGCAGGGTCGCACCGGTCTCGACGACGTCGGCCACCGCATCCGCGACCCCGAGCCGCACGGCCGACTCGACCGCGCCGTCGAGGCGCACGAGCCGCGCCTCGACGCCGTGCTCGGCGAGGTGCCGCTCGACGAGGCCCGTGTACGAGGATGCGACGCGGAGGCCTGCGAGGTCGCTCGCGCTCGAGAAGCGGCCGGCGGGGCCCGCGAAGCGGAAGGTCGAGCGCGCGAAGCCGAGGCCCGCGATCTCGATCGCGGGCGAGCCGGAGTCGAGGAGCAGGTCGCGGCCGGTGATGCCGACGTCGAGCGCGCCCGAGCCGACGTAGGTCGCGATGTCGCGCGGGCGGAGGAAGAAGAACTCGACCTCGTTGCGCGCGTCGACGACGATGAGCTCCTTGCTGTCGCGGCGGCCGCGGTAGCCGGCCTCGTCGAGCATCTGGGCCGCGGTCTCCGCGAGCGAGCCCTTGTTGGGCACAGCGATCTTGAGCATGGGTTCCTTCAGGTCTGACGGTCGGGGGACGGCGCGTCAGAGATGTCGGTAGACGTCCTGGAGCGAGAGGCCCTTCGCGAGCATGAGCACCTGGAGGTGGTAGAGGAGCTGCGAGATCTCGATCGCCGCCTCCTCGTCGCTCTCGTGCTCTGCCGCCATCCAGACCTCGGCGGCCTCCTCGACGATCTTCTTGCCGATCGCGTGCACGCCGGCGTCGACGGCCGCGACGGTGCCGGAGCCCTCCCGGCGCTCGGCGAGCGTCTGCTCGAGCTCGGCGTACAGCTCGTCGAAGGTCTTCACCGCTCCAGGCTACCGGCGTCGCGGAGCGCCGCGATGCGCGCGGCGACGTCGTCGTGGCCGTAGACGGCCGATCCGGCGACGAACACGTCGGCGCCGGCGGCCGCGGCGATCGGCAGCGTGTCGTCGGTGATGCCGCCGTCGACCTCGAGCTGGAGCGGCAGGCCCGCCTCGTCCGCCCGGCGCCGGAGCTCGACGAGCTTCGGCATCATCTCGGGCATGAACGACTGGCCGCCGAAGCCCGGCTCGACCGTCATGACGAGCACCATGTCGAACTCGGCGAGGTGCTCGAGGACCGCGTCGACGGCGGTGCCCGGCTTGAGCGCGATCGCGGCGCGCGTGCCGCGGGCGCGCAGCTCGCGCGCGAGCGCGACCGCGTCGCGAGTGGCCTCCGCGTGGAACGTGACGGAGCCGACGCCCGCGATCGCGTACTGCGGCGCCCACGTGTCGGGGTCGTCGATCATGAGGTGCACGTCGATCGGCAGCGCCGTGACCTCGGCGATGCGCTGCACCATCGGCAGCCCGAAGGTCAGGTTCGGCACGAAGTGGGCGTCCATGACGTCGACGTGCACGCCGTCGGCGTCGCGGATGCGCTCGAGGTCGCGCTCGAGGTTGACGAAGTCCGCCGACAGGATGCTCGGGTGGATCCTGACCATGCCGCTCAGCCTACCGACGCGGTCGTGAGCAGCTGGATGAACATCGCGTCGGTGCCGTTGCGGTGCGGCCACAGCTGCACGGCGTCGCCCGTGTCGCCGAGCGCGATGCCGGGCGACAGCTCGCGCACGACCGCCCGGGTGTCGAGCGGCCGGAGGCCGAGGGCGGATGCGCGGTCGACGACCGCACGCGTCTCGGCGAGGTGCGGCGAGCACGTGACGTAGGCGACGATCCCGCCGGGCCGCACCGCCCTGGCCGCGGCCTCGAGCAGCTCGCCCTGGAGCCGCGCGAGCGCGGGCACGTCGGTGGGCTGCTTCCGCCAGCGCGCCTCGGGCCGGCGCCGGAGCGCGCCGAGGCCGGTGCACGGGGCGTCGAGGAGGATGCGGTCGTACGCGCCGGCGGTCTCCCCCAGCCCGTAGCGGCGGCCGTCGCCCACGACGACCTCGGGGCGCGGGTCGATCGCTCGGACGGCGTCGCGCACGAGGCGCGCGCGGTGCGGTGCGACCTCGTTCGCCT
>NZ_JANQCH010000146.1 GCF_024723325.1 Agrococcus sp. HG114 | reverse complement strand
CCCGAGGCCGGGTCGCACCACGCGCCGCAGCAGGTGCCCGCGCCGGCGCCCGTGCCGCCGTCGGTGACCGCCGACACCCCCGAGACCGCCACCGCCGCCTCCGACGACTGAGCGCGCGAGCAGCGCGACCACGCGTCCCGCCGCGCGGCGGGACGCGCCCCGTCGTTGCCGCCGGGACAGGTCGTGAGGTAGACTAACGACATGCCCACCCTCGCGCTCGCCGACGCCCTGCGCGTCGCGCTCGTGCGGATGGGCCGGCGCATGCGCCGGGAGCGCGTCGACGAGGCGCTCTCGCTCCACCACCTGTCGGCGCTCGGTGCGCTGCAGATGGTCGAGGAGCCCACGCTCGCCCGGATCGCCGCGGCCGAGGGCGTCAAGCCGCCGAGCATGGTGAAGACGCTCCAGCACCTCGAGTCGCTCGGCTACATCGAGCGCAGCGACCACCCGAGCGACGGCCGCATGGTGCTGTTCCGCATCAGCGACAAGGGCGAGGCGATGATCGCCGAGACCCGCGAGCGCCGCAACCGCGCGCTCGCCGCCGCGATCGACGCGCTCGACCCCGAGGACCGCGCCGCCCTCGAGCGTGCCATCCCCGTCATCCAGAGGCTCGCCGAGCGATGATGTTCCGCTCCCTGCGCCTGTTCAACTACCGCATGTGGTTCACCGGCGCGCTCATCTCGAACGTCGGCGCGTGGATGCAGTCGACCGCCCTGTCGTGGACGGTGCTGACCGTGCTCACCGCGAACGACGCGACCGCGGTCGGCATCAACATGGCCCTGCAGTTCGGCCCGCAGCTGCTGCTCGTGCCCGTCTCGGGCCTCATCGCCGACAAGTACGACCGCCGCAAGGTGCTGCTCGTGACCCAGTCGGCGATGGGCGTGCTCGCGCTCATCCTCGGCGTCGTCGTCACCGCGGGGCTCGTGCAGCTGTGGCACGTGCAGCTGTTCGCGCTCGCGTTCGGCATCGTGCAGGCCGTCGACAACCCGGCGCGCCAGGCCTTCGTCTCCGAGCTCGTCGGCAAGGACGACATCGCGAACGCCGTCGCGCTCAACTCGGCGTCCTTCCACGGCGCGCGCCTCGTCGGCCCGGCCGTCGCGGGGCTCCTGATCGCGCTCATCGCCCCCGGGCCCGTCTTCCTCATCAACGCGCTCACGTTCATCGCCATGCTCGTCGCGCTCTCGCGCATCCGCACGTCGGAGCTGCAGCCGAGCCCGCGCGGCGCGAAGGGCCTCGGCGACATCGTCGCGGGCTTCCGCTACGTGAAGAAGCGCGGCGACCTGCTCATCATCTTCACGATGGCCTTCATCCTCGGCACGTTCGGGCTCAACTTCCCCATCTACATCTCGACGATGACGAGCGTGGAGTACGAGGCGCAGGCCGACACCTTCGGCGTGCTCTCGAGCGCGATGGCGATCGGGTCCGTGACCGGCGCCCTGCTCGCCGCACGCGCGGCTCGCCCCCGCTGGACGCTCATCATCGGGGGCCTCGGCCTGTTCGTGCTCGGCTGCCTCGCCGCCGCGGTCGCGCCACACATCATCCTGTTCGGCGTCGCGCTCGTGCTCGCGGGCTTCACCGCGCAGCTGTTCATGACGAACGCCAACTCGATGGTGCAGCTCACGAGCTCGCCCGAGATGCGCGGCCGCGCGATGGCGCTCTACGGCGCGGTCTTCATGGGCGGCACGCCGATCGGCGCGCCCATCGTCGGCTGGGTCGCGGATGCGTGGGGTCCCCGGGCGGGCCTGCTGGTCGCGGCGGGCACGTGCCTCGTCGCGTTCGTCATCGGCGGCATCTGGTGGCTGCGGGTGCGTCGCTCCGACCGCATGACGCGCACCGGCACGCTCACGCTGCCCCCGCCCACCGAGGCGATCGACGTCACGAAGTAGCCGTGCGAGCGATCGAGTCGGTGTGGGACTACCCGCGGCCGCCGCGGGTGGAGCCAAGCGACGAGCTCGTGCGCGTGACGCTCGGGGGCGAGGTGATCGTCGAGACCCGGGCCGCGCTCCGCGTGCTCGAGACGAGCCATCCGCCCACCTACTACCTGCCTCGCGCCGCGTTCCGCGAGGGCGCGCTCAGCCCCGCCCCCGGAGCGAGCGTGTGCGAGTGGAAGGGTGCGGCGCGCTACCTCACCGTCTCGGGCGGCGGCCGCGTCGAGGTCGGCGCGGCGTGGGAGTACCCCACGCCCCGACCCGGCTTCGAGGCGCTCGTCGAGCACGTCGCGATCTACCCCGGGCGCATGGACGCGATCGAGGTCGACGGCGAGCGCGTCGTCGCCCAGGAGGGCGGCTTCTACGGCGGCTGGATCACCTCGAGGGTGCGGGGCCCCTGCAAGGGCGGGCCCGGGACCCGCGGCTGGTAGCGGGGTGCTAGCACGCGCGACGCCCGCGGGGATGGGCACTTCTCCCCCTGGCCGCCGCGCGCACCCGCTTCCTACGATGCCCGAGGCGACCGCCGCCGACCGGCGCGGCGCCCACAGCGCGAGGGAGCACCATGCACGCCGACGACCCCACCCGACAGATCGACGCGGCCGAGGCCGGCACCGGCGTGCCGGAGGTCGACGCGCACGAGCAGCGCCCCATCTCCCGGCGCCTGCTCTTCGGCGGCCTGCTCGGGGTCGCCGGCGCGCTCGCGCTCCCGCTCGCGCCCGGCTCGGCACCCGCCGCGCACGCCGCGGTCGCGCGGCCGTCGATCATCTCGTGCGCCGGCTGGGGCGCCGCCCCTGCACGCAGCGCCATCTCGCTCGTCGGCCCGCCGCAGAAGATCATCGTGCACCACACCGCCTCGTCGAACTCGACGAGCACCTCCCAGTCGGCGGCGATCAGCATCGCCCGGCAGATCCAGCAGTGGCACTTCGCGCGCGGCTGGTCCGACACCGGCCAGCACTTCACGATCGCGCGCGGCGGCTACATCCTCGAGGGTCGGCACCGCACCCTCGAGGGGCTCGCGACGGGCCGCCTCTTCCCGCACGGCGCGCACGTCTCCGGCCAGAACAGCACCTCGCTCGGCATCGAGACCGAGGGCACGTTCACGTCGGTGCAGCCGACGAGCGCGCAGTGGGCGTCGCTCGTATCCCTGTGCGCGTACCTCTGCCAGACCTACCGGCTGCCGGCGACCGCGATCTACGGGCACCGCAACTACAACGCGACCGCGTGCCCCGGCGACCTGCTCCACGCGCGCCTCGGCGAGCTGCGCAGCGCGGTCGCCGCCCGCCTCTCGGGCGGCACGGCCCCCGCGCCGACCCCGATCACGACGCGTCCCTGGCCCACCCTCCAGGTCGGCAGCGCCGGCTTCCGCGTGACCGCGGCGCAGCGCCTGCTCGTCCACTCGGGCCGGAGCCTCACGATCGACGGCTCCTTCGGCTCGCAGACGCAGTCGGCGGTCATCTCGTTCCAGCGGGCGAAGGGCATCGTCGCCGACGGGATCGTCGGCAAGCAGACGTGGGAGTCGCCGCTCGCCGTGACCCTGCGGCAGGGCGCGAGCTCGAACGCGGTGCGGGCGCTCCAGGGGGCGCTCAACGCGCGGGGCTGGAACCCCGTCGTCGACGGCTCGTTCGGCTCGATCACGCTGCAGGCGGTGCGCTCGTTCCAGTCGTCGCGCGGGCTCTACGTCGACGGCTCGGTGGGTCCCGTGACCTGGGCGCACCTGCTCAGCTGACGCCGCGCATCCGCCCCCGTGATCGGGCGCGGCGGTGCCGACCGGGCGCCGCCGCGCCGTCGCGACCAGGGAGGAGCCGAGCCGCGCCCGGCCGGGGTCACTCCTGGTGGCCCATCTTCCACGCCTCGATGACGAGCCGCACGATGAGCACGGCGAGGAAGACGGCGAAGACGATGGATGCGGTGCGCGGGTCGAGCGCGACCGACACGGCCGCGCCGAGGGCGGTCGTGACGCACGCCGAGAGCCCGACGATGAGCGCGGCGGGGATGTCGACGTTCGTGCGGCGCAGGTTGCCGATCGTGCCCGAGATCGCGGTGGGGATCATCATCGCGAGCGACGTGCCCTTCGCGACGAGGTCGCTCTGGCCGAACAGCAGGATGAGCATCGGCACGACGATGATGCCGCCGCCGACGCCGAGGATGCCGGAGAGCACGCCCGTGCCGAAGCCGAGCGTGACGAGGCCGATCACGGGCAGCACCGCCAGCTCGAGCTCGGCGTCGCGCGAGGGGACGACGAAGAACAGGCTCACGGCGACCGCGACGAGGAAGACGATGAACGCCCAGCGGATCGCGATCACCGGCAGCCGGTGCAGCAGGTGGGCGCCGAGCTGCGCGCCCACGACCGAGCCGAGCACGAGGATGAGCGCGACGAGCCAGTCCACCTGCTCGAGCGCCGCGTAGCTCGCGACGCCGACGAGCGCCGCCGGCACGATGGCGGCGAGCGAGGTGCCCGCCGCGAGCCGCCGCTTGAATCCGGCGGCGAGCACGAGCAGCGGCACGATGACGATGCCGCCGCCGATCCCGAACAGGCCCGAGAGGAATCCGGCGAACAGGCCGATGCCGATGAGCGACCAGAGCGGTCGGCGGTGCGGGGTCTCGAGCTCGTCAGTCACCCGTCCATCCTGCCGCGACCGGGCGCATCCGCCCTGCACGCCGAGGGGCAGGGCGGATGCGCGGGCTCGGCCGCGCGGCGACGGCTCGGCCGGTCAGGCCTCCGCGACGACCTCGGGCTCGACCTTCGCGCGGAGGGCGTGCGCCATCCACCACCAGGAGAGGACGCTGAGCGCGATCGGCACGACGAGCGACGCGAGGGTGCCGAGCGCGACCCACGGGCTCGCGAGGGCGACGAGCTGACCGGGGTCGGCGATGCGCTCGAGCAGCTGCGGGTCGAGGTCGACGCCGTTCGCGCCCCAGTCCCGGCCCCAGTCGGTGTCGCTCGGGTCGATGTCGACGCTCGGGCCGCCGAACGGCATGCCGAGGGCGGGGCCGAAGGTGACGCCGCCGAGGCTGCCGAGGAGCAGGTTCGCGCCGAGCGCGACCCCGAAGCCGGCCCAGGTGACGCCCGCCGGGCGCGCGAGGCCCGCCCGCCGCAGCATGCGGGCGCTGAGCCAGAGGCCCAGGAGCCAGACGACGACGCCGAGCGGGACGAGGAGCATGAGCAGCACGGCGCCGGGCGAGCCGAGCCAGTCGAGGAGCTGCGGCCACGCGCCGCTCGTCGCGCTCGGACCCCCGCCGCTGATCGCGAAGCCGATCCCGAAGACGGCGGCACTGAACACCATCGGGAGGGCGAGCAGGATGATCGCGGCCTGCGCGATGCCGAGGCCGAGCCACGCGATGCCGCCGCCGACGCCGCCTGCGAGTCGCGCGGCGTGGGCGTGCGCCTTGGGGAGCGGCGGGCGCGGGGG
>NZ_JANQCH010000145.1 GCF_024723325.1 Agrococcus sp. HG114 | reverse complement strand
TCGCGAGCGTGCTGCGCGTGCTCACCCGCGGCGAGATCGTCGCCGGCGGCGCGTGGTTCGCCGAGCTCGCGGGCCTCGGCGCCGCGCTCGAGGGCGCCGCGCTCGTCATCACGGGCGAGGGCCGCTTCGACGGGCAGTCGGCGCTCGGGAAGGTCGTGTCGGTCGTGCGGGGCGCGGCCGAGCGGCACGACGTGCCCGTGTGCGTGCTCGCGGGCTCGGTGGATCCGGCGGCCGCGGCCGCGATGCGCGTGCCGGCGCTCTCGATCGCGGCGGGAGCGGCGAGCCTCGCCGAGCTGCAGCGCGACGCCGCACGACTGCTCGAATCGGCCGCAGCATCCGTCGCCCGGCTCGCGCTCCGGGCGCCCGCGGCCTGAGCGGCCCCGCTACCCGAGCTGGCCGCGCAGCGCGCCGGCCGGGTACGTCGCCGTGTGCACGTTGACGTAGTAGTCCTCGGGCGACCTGACGATCTCGCGCGCGAGCTCCCGGTCGACGGTCGTGCAGCCGCCCGAGTACGGGCTGAGCGGCACGACGACGGGGCCGGGCTCGGTCGACGGCGCGACGTGGATGTGCGCTGCGAGCACCGGCTCGATGCCGTCCACCTCGATCGTCCAGCAGACGAGCCCCGTGCCGGGGTTGACCGTCACGTGCGCGGTGCCCGTGCCGTCGAGGTCGCCCTGGTTCGGCACGCCCTGGGCGTTCACCTCCGCCTCGCCCGTGAGCTCCACGGTGAAGGGGCGGCCGCCCCCGGGGGCGGCGGTGGCCGGAGCCGCCAGGCCCAGGGCGAGGCCTGCGGCTGCCGCGAGCGCCGCGACGGCGCGTCCTGCAACGGGCATGATGCCCTCCTCTCGGAATGGCCTCATCGTCCTCCGGAGCGCGCGCTCCTGCTAGGGGGCAGTTGCGTCGCGCAGGCCGCCGGCCGCCTCGATGAGCTCGAGCGCCCGCACGCGCTCGCCGGTCGCGCCGTGGACCGCCATGATGAGCTCGTCGGCATCCGCCTCGACCTGGAACCTGCGCAGCGTCGCCACGGCCTCCTCGCCGGTGCCGAGCGCGGTGTGCTGCAGCATCTTCTGCACGGGCACCGCCTGCGGGCTCGCGGCGAGCGCGTCGAGCTCGTCGTCGCCGACCTGCTGCGCGATGGGGCTGTCGCGCAGCAGCAGGCTCCGCACGCGCGCCCTCGCGACGGCGCGCTGCATGTCGAGCGCCTCCGCGCGGCTCGGTGCGACCACGGCGTTGATGCCGGCGATCACGTACGGCTCGGCGAGCTGCTCGGAGGGCTCGAAGCGCTCGCGGTAGACGGCGACCGCCTGGTGCAGCGCATCCGGCGCGAAGTGCGACGCGAACGCGTACGGCAGCCCGAGCGCGGCCGCGAGCTGCGCCCCGAACAGCGACGAGCCGAGGATCGTGAGCGGCACGCGGGTGCCGTGCCCGGGCACCGCGCGGATGCCCTGCACCGTCGGCTCGCCCCGCAGGTAGCCCTGCAGCTCGACGACGTCCTCGGGGAACCGCTCGGACGCGCGGATGTCGCGGCGGAGCGCCGTCCAGGTGCGCTGGTCGGTGCCGGGTGCGCGCCCGAGCCCGAGGTCGATGCGGCCGGGGTGCAGCTCGGCGAGCGTGCCGAACTGCTCGGCGATCACGAGCGGCGAGTGGTTCGGCAGCATGACCCCGCCGGCGCCGAGCCGGATCCGGGCGGTGTGCGCGGCGACGTGCGCGATGAGCACGCTCGTCGCGCTCGAGGCGATCGTGGCCATGTTGTGGTGCTCGGCGTACCAGACGCGCGCGAAGCCGAGGCGCTCGGCGGCCTGCGCGAGGAGCACCGAGCCCCGCAGGCTCTCCCCCGCGGTCTCACCCGGGTGGATGGGGGCGAGGTCGAGCACAGACAGACGCACCCGCCCAGCCTACGCCGGGCGGGTGCGTCGACGGGGTGCGTCAGATCGCCTCGAGGACGACCGCGGAGCCCTGGCCGCCGCCGCCGCAGATGCCCGCCGCGCCGATCGCGCCGGTGCCGAGCTGCTGCAGCCGCCGCGCGAGGTGCCCGACGATGCGCGTGCCCGACGCGCCGATCGGGTGGCCGAGCGCGATCGCGCCGCCGTTGGCGTTCACGATCTCCGGGTCGACCCCGAGTTGCCGCGTGGAGGCGACGCCGACCGCGGCGAACGCCTCGTTGATCTCGACGGCCTGCAGCTCGTCGGCCGTGCGGCCCGCTCGCTCGAGCGCCTGCTCGATGGCGTCGGCGGGCTGCGAGTGCAGCGAGACGTCGGGGCCGGCGACGAAGCCGGTCGACACGATCCGGGCGAGACCCGTGATGCCCTGCTGCTTCGCGTACTCGTCGGAGACGAGCACGACGGCGGCCGCGCCGTCGGTGATCTGGGATGCGTTGCCGGCCGTGACCGTGCCGTCGGGCGTGAAGGCGGGCCGGAGGGCCGCGAGCGACTCGACCGTCGTGTCGGCGCGGAGCCCGTCGTCGACCGACACCGTGACGGTCCTGCGGCCGGCGGTCGCCTCGAACGGCACGATCTCGTCGTCGAGCGTGCCGTCCTGCTGGGCGCGCGCGAGGCGCGCGTGCGAGGCGGCCGCGAACTCGTCCTGCTGCTCGCGCGTGATCTCGAAGCGGTCGTTGTGCTCGTCGGTCGAGGCGCCCATCGCGACCCGGTCGAACGCATCCGTCAGGCCGTCGAACTGCATCGTGTCGATGAGGCTCGTGTCGCCGAACTTCGCGCCGGCCCGCATGGGCGCGGCGTGCGGGGCGAGCGACATGGACTCCTGGCCGACGGCGAGCACGACGTCGGCCTCGCCGAGCTGGATCATGCGGTGGCCGGTGACGATCGCCTCGGCGCCCGAGAGGCACACCGCGTTGATGCCGAGCGCGGGCACCGTCATCGGCACGCCGGCGCCGACGGCCGTCTGGCGCGGCGGGTTCTGGCCCACGGTGGCCTGCAGCACCTGGCCGACGACGACGGCGTCGACCTCCCCGGGAGCGACCCCGGCGCGCTCGAGCGCGTGCCGGGCGGCGTGCGCGCCGAGCTCGGTCGACTTCGTCTGCGCGAGCTGGCCGAGGAACTTGGCGAACGGCGTGCGCGCGTATCCGGCGATGATCGTCTCGGGCATGGTGACTGCTCCTTCGCAGGTCGGTGTCACGCCAAGCGTACCCCCGTTGCGGGCGCTCGGGCACGGAACCTGACGAGCGGTTCACCTCCGCCGGCACGCACCGCGGTGCGCACGAGGCGTCCAGGTGCGGCGGGTAGGACTGGTGCTCCGACGACAGGAGGCAGCATGACGGAGCAGCAGCAGGGCCAGCAGCCCGACGAGGTCGAGCGCGACGTCGAGCGCGCGCGCCCGGAGCCCGACCAGCACAACCCCGAGACGGAGGAGGACACCGCGTCGGGCGGTCCCGCCTGACGCGCTCCGCGCTCGCGCGGAGCCGGGCGGAGCCGCGGCCCGGCCCGGCTCCGGGCGTCAGGCGGTGGGCTCCGCCTGGTGCCCGCCCTCGGTCGCGACCGCGTCGTCGAGCGTCGACGTCGCACCCGCCCCGCCGGTCGCGGCGATGTTCACCATCCACAGGACGCCCCAGCGGTCGACGAGCATGCCGAAGCGGTCGCCCCACGGCGCCTGCACGAGCGGCTCGAGGATCTGGGCGCCGTCGCTGAGGCCCTCCCAGTAGCGCGAGAGGGCCGCGTCGTCGTCGCCCGACAGCGAGACCTGCTGGCGGCCGCCGGGCCGCTCCATCGAGGCCGGGGTGTCGCTCGCCATCAGGGTGTGCCCGTCGGCGGTCGTGAGCTGCGAGTGCATGACGAGGTCGGCGTCGCCGGGGTCCTGCGCCATGCCGAACTCCCCGAAGGTGCTGATGACGAGGTCCCCGCCGAACACGCCGTGGTAGAAGTTCATCGCCTCGCGGGCCTCGCGGCCGAAGGCGAGGTAGGGGTTCAGCAGGGTTGCCATGCTCGGCTCCTTCGCTGCGGCCCGGGCGGCCGCGTGGAGCCAGGATGCCCCAGCCCGCGCGGCGGCGCCAGGTGCGTCCGCCTGGCAGCGCGCCCTGCTCCCCATCACGCACGACATGGGGCATGATCGGAGGCATGACGACGAGCAATGACGCTCGCCTCCGACCCGACTCGCTCGCGGTGCATGCCGGCCGCGACGATCTGCGGTCGCTCGGCGTGCACGCAGCCCCCCTCGACCTCTCCTCGACGAGCCCGCTCGCGGATGTGCTCTCGGGCGGCGATGCCTACGAGCGCCTCGCGACCGGCGGCGACGCGGGCGACGGCTCCGCGGTCTACCAGCGCCTCTGGAACCCGACCGTCGCCCGCTTCGAGTCGGCGCTCGCAGAGCTCGAGGGCGCCGAGCGCGCCGTGGCGTTCGCCTCGGGCATGGCCGCGGTGACGGCCGTGCTCATGGCTGCGCGGCAGCGGCGGGGCAGCCACGTCGTCGCGCTGCGGCCGCTGTACGGCGGCACCGACCACCTGCTCGCGACGGGCCTGCTCGGCACCGAGGCGACGTTCGTCGACTCGGTCGACGCGGTCGCGCGAGCGGTGCGACCCGACACCGGGCTCGTCGTGGTCGAGACGCCCGCGAACCCGACCCTCGAGCTCGTCGACCTGTCGGCCCTCGCCGCCGCCGCGGGCGACGCCCCCGTGCTCGTCGACAACACGTTCGCGACGCCGGTGCTGCAGCGGCCGCTCGCGCACGGCGCGGCGCTGTCGCTGCACTCGGCGACGAAGTACATCGGGGGGCACGGCGACGTGGTCGGCGGCGTGGTGGCGTGCGATGCCGAGTGGGCGCGGGCGCTGCGGCCGATCCGCGCGATCACCGGCGCGATCGCGCATCCGCTGAGCGCCTACCTCATGCACCGGGGCCTGCAGACGCTGCCGCTGCGCGTGCGCGCGCAGCAGGCGGGCGCCGAGGTCGTCGCGCGGGCGCTCGGGGCGATGGACGGCGTCCGCGCGGTGCACTACCCGGGGCTCGACGGATGCGACCCGGGCGGCCTCGTGGGCGCGGGCCGCCAGATGGCGGGGCCGGGCTCGATGATCGCGATCGACGTCGGCTCGTACGAGCGGGCGGCGATGGTGGCCGAGCACGTGGAGCTGTTCACGCACGCCGTCTCGCTCGGCAGCGTCGACTCGCTCATCCAGCACCCGGCCTCGCTCACGCACCGGCCCGTCGCCGCGGAGGCGAAGCCCCACGCCTCGGTGCTGCGGCTCTCGATCGGCCTCGAGGACCCGGCCGACCTCATCGACGACCTCGAGCGGGCGCTCGACCGGTCGGCGGCCCTGCTGCCGGAGGCCTCAGCGCGGCGGATGGGGGCGCTCGGCCACGCGCGGTCCCTTCGCTCGGCGGCGCCGCGAGCGCTCGAGCGGCGCTCGTGCGGGACGCCAGCC
>NZ_JANQCH010000144.1 GCF_024723325.1 Agrococcus sp. HG114 | reverse complement strand
GCGCAGCACCGGCTGGGGGCCGACGCGTGGGCGCCGAGCCTGCGCGTGCCCATCGCGGGCGGTGTCGTCGCCGCGATGGGCGAGCCCGAGGTGGGGCTGCCCGTGCTCGCCGGCGTGGGCCTGCTCATCGCCGTCGCGCTCGTGGGGCAGCGGCCGCGTCGGGTCGGCTCGCCCCTCGTCGTGTCCGGAGCCGGGAGCGTGCGATCGTGAACGCGCGGCCTGGCGCTAGCATGAACGGCATTGCACCGACCCGAGCGGTGCGGGATGCGGGAGGACCGATGCACGAGGACGTCGCGGTCGTCATCGAGGACGGCGAGGACATCCGTGAGCTGCTGGCGCAGGTGCTCACGCAGGGCGGCTTCACCGTGCACACCGCGGCGGACGGTCCGAGCGGCGTCGAGCTCGTCCGCGAGCACGACCCGATCGTCGTCACGATCGACGTGAACATGCCCGGCATGGACGGGTTCGAGACCGCGCGGCAGGTGCGCAGCATCACGACCGCGTACATGGTGATGATCACGGCCCGGGGCGACGAGATCGACACGCTCGTCGGCCTCCAGGCCGGCGCGGACGACTACATCGTGAAGCCGTTCCGGCCGCGCGAGCTGCGCGCTCGCATCGAGGCGATGATGCGCCGTCCGCGCGTGCTCGCGTCGACGCATCCGTCGCCGCCCCGCGCGGTGCACGAGGGCGCGGCCACCGCGACGGGCAGCATGCCGGTCGTCCACTCGCCCTCGAGCCCGCCGCACCCGGCGTCTGCGCCGTGGGCCGAGCCGGCCGACCCGCTCACGCTCGAGCACCGCGGCCTGCGGCTCGAGCCGGGCGCCCGCGTCGTGGAGCTCGACGGGCAGGAGATCGAACTCACGCGCAGCGAGTTCGACATCCTCCGGATGCTGCTGGCCTCGGGCCGGCGCGTCGTCAGCAAGCTCCAGCTCGCGGGCATGCTCCGCGGCGAGCGCGGCGAGCCCGACCACTTCCTCAGCGAGCACGACGCGCGCGCGATCGAGGTGCACGTCGCGAACCTGCGCCGCAAGCTCGGCGAGTCGCCGTCCGAGCCGCGCTGGATCGAGACCGTGCGAGGCGTGGGCTACCGCCGCACCGCCTGACCGCGCGCGGGCTCGTCCGCGTCGCCGTCCTCGCCTGCCACGACCACCGTGACGTCATCGCTCGCCATCGCGCGCTTCGCCGCCGCGCGCGCGGCGTCGACGAGCACGTCACGGTCGTAGCCGGACACGCTCGTCAGGCTCAGGCCCATGCCGATCGGTGGGACCACCGGCACGCCCGCGGTGCGCAGCTGGTCGAGCATCGCGCGGTGCATGCGCGCCGCGAGCTGCCGGGCGTCGGCGGGCGACGAGGGCTGGAACGCGAGCATGAGCAGTCCGCGGTCGTCGGTGCCGAGCGCCGCGGTGGTCGGCGCGAGGCGCCGCACCGCCGCGCGCGCGGCCTGGCGCACGTGCTCGGCCTCGTCGGCGCCGAACGCGGTGGCGATGCGCGAGAGCGCGTCGATGCGCACGACGAGCACCGCGAAGAGCTCCGCCCGGCGATTCGCGCGCATGAGACGGCCGCCCAGCACGCGCGAGAACGACGAGGCGAGCAGCACGCCGTCGGGGGCGATCGCCATGAGCGCGGAGTCCTCGGTGCCGCGCAGCCGCACCTGCTCGGCGCGCAGCACGGATGCGACGACCACGGCGACGATGACGAGGCAGATCGTCGCGATCCCCGCGACACCGCTATCGGTCCAGCTGCGGAAGAGCTCGTGCTGCGTGCCGAGGGTCAGCGCGCCGAGGAACCGCACCGCCTGGAACACCGCGACGATCGCGAGCACGACGCCGAGGCCGAGGCCGGTGCGGGATCGCCGCATCGCGCCGCGGAGCGTCTCCGCCGCGCCGAGCGCCGCGAACGTCGCGTTCGCGGCGAACATCACGAGCACGCCCGACCATCCCTCGCCCGCGGGCGGCTGCAGCATGACGGCGAGGAGCGCGAGCAGGCTCGCGAACGCGACGACCGCGGCGGCGCGGCCGCTGCGCCGCCCGTTGAACACGCGGCACCCGAGCCACAGCAGGCCGAGGCAGCCGACCCACGCCGCGTTCCCGACCGCGGTGGGCCAGGGGCCGATCTCGGCCACGGCCCGCACGACGGCGGCCTCGGTCGCGATCATCGCGGCGAGGAAGCCGAGCGCCCACATCCGTCCTGCGCGGTCGTCCTTGCGGAGCATCGTCTCGAGCACGAACATCCCGCCGGCGACGTGGACGACGAGGGCGGTGATGAGCTTGACGGTGTCTGGGTCGAGGGTCATGCGGTCGCTCCCGATGCGCGGCGCGGGAGGCGCACGACGAAGGTCGCACCGCTCCCCGGCTCGCTCTGGACGGTGATCTCGCCGCCGTGGGCGCGGACGAGATCGCGGCTGATGGACAGGCCGAGCCCGTTGCCGGAGACCCGGCCGCTCGAGGACTGGGCACGGAACCGGCGCTCGAACAGGTGCGGCAGCGCGTCCTCGGCGATGCCCGGGCCGTCGTCGCGCACGACGAGCCACGCGTGCTTGTCGTCGGCGGTGACGCCCACCTCGATGAGCCCGTCGCCCGCGTGGTAGTTCACGGCGTTCCCCACGAGGTTGTCGACCACCTGGCGGATCCGGACGGGATCGAACTCCGCCTCCGCCGGCTCGATGCCCGAGCTGTCGATGCGGATGTTGCGCTCGGCCGCGCGCGGCTCGAGGGCCTCGACCGACGCCTGCACGACGCGCGCGAGGTCCTCCTGCACGGGCCGCACGTCGAAGCGCCCGGGCCCGTCCGCGGTCGCGGCGAGGATGTCGCCGATGATGACGAGCAGGCGCGACGCGTTGCGCTCGGCGATCTCGAGGCTCCGCCGCGCGCCCGGGCCGACGTCGCCGCTGTCGAGCGCGAGGTCGAGGTGCCCGAGCACGCTCGTGAGCGGCGTCCGCAGCTCGTGCGAGACGGAGGCGACGAGCTCGTCGCGGATGTGCACGGCCTGCTGCTCCGCCGTCACGTCGCGCGTGACGAGGATCGCGCCGGCATCGGCGCCGTTGATGTCGATGAGCCGGCGCGCGGTCGACTGCAGCGCGCGGCGGTTGTCGCCCGGGGGTCCCTGCCAGTGCAGCAGGTTCTCGAAGGTCTCGCCGCGGCGCGCTCGCGCCGCCGGCGACATGCCGGGCTCGATCGGCGTGACGCCGTCCGCCTCGAAGAGCTCCTCGTCGTCGACGGTCGTGAGCCGCGCGTGCGCGTCGTTCTCGATCGAGATGCTGCCCTCGGCACCGATGCGCACGACGCCGAAGTCGACGGCGTCGAGCAGCTCGCTCACCGCGTCCTCCTGGCGCCGTGCTCGCTCGACGGCGTGGTCGAGGTAGTCGGCCTGCTCGTCGAGCAGCGCGCGCTGCGCGGACGAGCGGCGGGCGCCGATGAACGCGACGACGGATGCCGCGGTGAGGGCGACCGGGCCGAGGGCGTGGTCGAGGGGGTCCTGCACGTGGTCGTCGGCGAGGTGCGCGAGCCAGAAGAGCACGGTCGAGCCGCCGGCGCCGAGGGCGAGGCCCCACGGGCCCTGCAGCGTCGCGAGCCACGTGGCCGGCACCATCCACAGCAGCCAGATGCCGCTCTCGGGCGAGGAGAGCTGCAGCAGGAAGATCGCGACGAGGTCGCCGACGGGGATGAGGACGACCCACGTCGCGTGCAGCCGGTTCCAGGGCGCGACGAGCGCGGTGGTCGTGAGCGCGAACACGAGCAGCAGGCCGCCGAAGAGGAGCTCCCCCTGCTGCACCTCGCCGAGCACGACGACGATCGATCCGGCGACGAGGATCGCGGCCGCGAGCAGCAGCTGGTTGACGGCGGTCGCGCGCTCGCGCGTGCGATCGGGCCGCGCGCCACCGGCGCGAGCCGTCGTGACCGCCCCCATCATGCTCCGACGCTACCGCGCGATGCGCGCCCTTCGGTGCAGCTGCAGGGGGCGGGGTCTACGATCGGCGCGAGCGGGCTGCGGGTCCGCGGGAGGAGGCCCTGTGCTGGAGTTCCTGACCGGTTCCGGGCTCGCGGCCGCCGCGGGCATGAACGCGTACATCCCGCTGCTCGTCGTGGGCCTCGCCGACCGGCTCTTCCCCGGGGTGCTCGCGCTCCCGGAGGGGTGGGCCTGGCTGTCGAACTGGTGGGTGCTCGGCATCGTGGCGGTGCTGCTCGTCGTCGAGGTCGTCGCCGACAAGATCCCCGCGGTCGACAGCGTGAACGACGTGCTCCAGACCATCGTGCGTCCCGCGGCGGGCGGGCTCGTGTTCGGCTCGTCGTCGACGGCCTCGACGGTCGCCGTCACCGACCCCGCGGAGTTCTTCGCCTCGAACCAGTGGGTGCCGATCGTCGTCGGCGCGGTCATCGCGCTCGTGGTGCACGCCGGCAAGACCGCCGTGCGCCCCGCGGCGAACGTCGCGACCGCCGGCGTCGCGGCCCCCGTCATCTCGACCGTCGAGGACGTCGGGGCGGTGGGCCTGTCGCTGCTCGCGATCGTGGCGCCGCTGCTCGTGGTCGTCGGCCTGCTGCTGCTCGCGCTCCTCGGCTGGTCGCTGTGGCGCACGGCCCGTCGCCGCCGGAACGAGGACCTCCGGCCCGCGAGCCAGCGACTGGACGGCGCCTAGGACCGGGAGACCGCGACCTCGAGCGCGTCGGCGTGCGCCCCGCGCTCCGGCACCCCGTGCGCGGGCACCGCGTGGACCGCCTCCAGGTGCCAGGCGCCGCGCCAGCGCAGGACCCTGCCGGCGCCATCGCGCTCAGCGGTCGCGATCTCGTGCCCCGAGCCCATGCCGCTCGCGGCGGCGATCCGCACGCGATCGCGGTCGAGCGGCGTGAGCTCGTCGACCGCGGCGAGCGGGTCCGCCGCGGTGGGACTCATGCCGAGGAGCCGGCCGCCGAGCTCGACGACGTCGAGGCGGCCCCAGATGCTCGCGAAGGCTCCCTCGAAGGAGCGGAGCAGCGCGAGGCGCTCGGCGGCGAGCCGCTCGCTCGGCTCGAGCGCGGCGTGCACGATCCGGGCGACGCCGACGGCGAGCTCCTCGGCGGGCGCGTCGATCGCGTTCGTGAGCACGCTCACGACGATGTCGCGCTCGGCGTCGACGAGGGTCCGCGTCGCCTGCCCCGTCCACGCGCCGCCGTGGCCGTGCCAGGTGCGCCCGTCGATCTCGCGGAGCATGAGCCCGAGCCCGTAGCCGGCCCCGGCGCCGTCGCGACCCGTCGTCGACCACTGCCGCTGGCGCATCCGCCGCCGCGCCCCCTCGCTCAGGAGCCGGTCGTCGGCGTCCACGACCGTGCGCAGCGCGCCGCTCAGCTCGGCGGCGGTCGAGACGGCGCCGGTCGCCGCGGCGAGCGCTCCCGAGCGC
>NZ_JANQCH010000143.1 GCF_024723325.1 Agrococcus sp. HG114 | reverse complement strand
GCCACGAGCCACGCGAGCGCGTAGAACGCGGCGGCCACGAGCGCGATCGCTCCGCCGGCCGCGAGCTCGAGCCAGCGCGATGCGAGCAGGCCGAGCACGCCGGACGCGACCGCGATCAGCGGCGCGAGCACGAGCATCGCGCGCCAGTCTCGCACGACGAGCCGCGCCGCCGCGGCCGGTGCGACGATGAGCGCCACACCGAGGATCGCGCCGACGACCGGCATGATCGCGACGACGGTCGCGGCGATCATGGCGAGCGAGACCGCCTCCGGCACCCACGGGCGCAGGCCCGCGCGGCGGTACCCGGCCTCGTCGGCGCTCGAGAAGACGAGGTGGCGGCCCGCGACCGCCCACACGACGACCGCGGCCCCGAGGAGCACGCCGGTGAGGGCGATGTCGGCGCCCGTGACCGCGAGCACCTGGCCGACGAGGAACGACTCCACGTCGATCGCGAGGGGGCTGAGGGACTGCAGCAGCGCGCCGAGCGCGAAGCCCGCCGTGAGCATCACCCCCGAGGCGACCGCGGGGCCCTGCGAGCGGATGCGGCCGATCCCCACGGCGACCGCGACGAGCGCGACGGCCGCGACCGCCGCGCCGAGCGGGATCGATCCCCCGAGCATCGCCGCGACCACGGCGCCGGGGAACGTCGCGTGCGTGAGCGACATCGTGAAGAAGGCGCGCTCGCGCAGCACGACGAGCACGCCGACGACGCCCGCGAGCGCGCCGGCGAGCACGACCTCGAGCATCGCGAGGCTGAAGAAGTCGAGGGTCGCGAGGCTCATCGCGCAGCGTCCGCTCGCGTGCCGGGGACGGGCTCGTGCGACCGGGGGACGGATGCGGCAGCCGTGCGCGCGAGAGGCGCGGCGGCGAGGTCGCGGCCCCGACGACGGGGCCGCGCGACCCGGGTGCGCACCGCCCCCGCCGCGAGCGCCACGAGGTAGCCGACGATCATCGTGAGCGCGACGGTCGCGCCCGGGGCCGCATCGAGGCCGAGCGCCGCGAGCTGCACGACGAGCCACAGGCCGAGCCAGCCGGTCAGCGCGCCGAACAGCGCCGACAGCACGCCGGCCGCCACGAGCGAGCGGGTGAGGGCGCGCGCGGCGGCGGTCGGCACGATCACGACCGCGAGCGCGAGCAGCGTGCCGACCGAGGCGGATGCGGCGACCACGACGAGCGCGACGGCGACGTTGCCGACGACCTCGAGGGCCAGGACGTTGAGCCCCGCACGCCGCGCGCCGACCGGGTCGAACGCCGCGTACAGCTGCTGGCCCGCCGTCGCGACGATGAGCGCGACCGCGATGCCGATGAGCGCGAGCGCGACCCAGAGGTCGCTCCACGTGATGGTCAGCAGGCGCCCGAAGAAGAAGTCGGAGAGGCTGCCCGCGATCCCGTCGCTCGCCGAGACGAGCACGACGCCGAGCGAGAAGAACGACGTGAGCACGATCGCGACCGCCGTGTCGCGCGCCTGACCGCGGCGCGAGATGAGCGCGAGCACGACCGCGGCGACGAGCGCCGCGCCGATCGCGCCGGGCAGCAGCCCCGCCGCGCCGCCGAGCATCGCGCCGATCGCGAGGCCCGGGAAGACGGCGTGCGTGAGGCCGTCGGTCGAGAACTCGAGCCGGCGCACGTGCACGAGCACGCCGACCGTGCCCGCCGCGCCGGCGAGCGCGACGAGCAGCACGAGCGGTCGCGCGAGGAACGGCGCCGCGAACGGCGTGACCGGGTCGACGAGCGCCGCGAGCGCGGTCATCGGCCGTCGGCGCCCGGTGCGCCGCCGTGGTCCTGCACCAGGTCGTCCTGCAGCAGGTGGTGGTGGTGCACGCCGTGCTCCGCCTCGTGGTGCTCGGTCGTGGCGAGCGTGTGCCCGTCGATCTCCATGACGTGGCTCGCGAACGCCGCCTCGACGCGCTCGAGCGTCAGCACGCACGCGGTCTCGTCGAACGCGATCTGCTCGCGGTTGACGAGCAGCGTGCGGTCGCACACCGCGCGCGCGAGCTCGAGGTCGTGCGTCGTGATGATGAGTGCGACACCGTCGGCCTTGAGCCGCCGGATCGTCGCAAGCAGCGCATCCCTCGACCCGTGGTCGAGGCCGTTGAACGGCTCGTCGAGCAGCAGCAGCTGGGGCTGGCTCGCGAGCGCGCGGGCGAGCAGGCCGCGCTGCCGCTGACCGCCGGAGAGGTCGCCGAAGCGCGTCCCGCGGTGCTCGCTGAGCCCGACGGCCGCGAGCGCGTCCGCCACGATGCGCTTGTCGCGCCCGCCCGGCCAGCGGAGGCCCAGCCTCGGCGTGCGGCCCATGGCCACGACCTGCTCGAGCGTGACGGGGAACGCGGGGTCGATCTCGCTCGACTGCGGCAGCGTGCCGATCTCGCCGCGCCCCGTGGGAACGCGGAAGGTGCGCGCGTCGTGCTCGGCGAGGCCGAGGATGCCCGCGAGCAGCGTGGACTTGCCGGCCCCGTTGGGGCCGATGAGCGCGACGGCCTCGCCCTCCCGCACCTCGAACGAGACGCCCGTGAGCACGGGCGCGCCCCCGTAGCCGAAGGACGCGTCGGCGATCTCGACGACGGGGGGCTCGCTCATGAGAGCGATCCTGGCACCGGCAGCGGCTCGGCGCCCCATGCCGTCACCATCGCGGTGACGTTGTGGATCTGCGCGCCGATGTAGGTGCCCGTCGGGCTGCCCTCGGCGCCGAGCGCGTCGGCCGCGAGCGCATCCTCGCCCTGCCGCAGCTCGACGCCCGCCTCGCGGGCGATCGTCGCCGCGAGCTGCGGGTCGATCGCGTTCTCGCTGAACACGACGGGCGTGCCCGTCTCGCGGATCTCGGCGACGAGCTCGTCGATGTGGGCGGCGCTCGCGTCGGCGCTGTCGTCGAGGCTCGGGAGCACCGTGCCGACCACCTGCACGTCGAACGCGCGCTCGAGGTAGCCGAAGGTGTCGTGGGTCGTGACGACGAGGCGCTCCTCGACCGGCACCTGCTCGATCGAGGCGCGCATCCACGCCTCGAGCTCCGTGAGCCGCTCGATGACGGCGTCGGCGGATGCGTCGATGTCGATCCCGGCGTCGGCTGCGGTCACGGCGTCGCGCACGGCCTCCGCCTGCACGATCACGTTCGCCGGGTCGGTCCAGACGTGCGGGTCGAACGCGCCGTGGTCGTGGCCGGCGTGCGGATCCTCGGCGTGGCCCTCCTCGGCGTGCGCGTCGTCGGCGTGCGCGTCGTCGGCGTGCTCCTCCTCGGCGTGCTCGCCCTCCGCGTGCGCGTCCTCGGGCTGCTCGGTGTCGTGGTCGTGGCCCTCGTGCGGGTCGTCCTCGGCGGGCATGAGGTCGATGCCGGCCGACGTGTCGACGAGCGTGCCGTCGAAGCCCGACGCCTCGATCGTGCTGTCGAGCCAGCCCTCGAGCCCCGCGCCGTTGATGACGAGCAGATCGGCGGTCGCGAGCGCGGAGAGGGCGGCGGGACCCGGGTCGAACGCATGCGCGCTCGCTCCCGGCGCCAGCAGGCTCGTCACCTCGGCCTCGTCGCCCACGATGTCGCGGGTGATGTCGGCGAGCTGCGTCGTGGTGACGACGATCTCGAGCCGCTCGTCGGCCGAGCCCGCCCCGGCGGGCGCGCCGGCGCATCCGCTCAGGAGGATCGTGGCGGCGCCGATCGCGCCGAGGGCTGCAGTGGCGTGGGTGAGTCGCATGGGAGTCCTGTCCGAGTGCGACGCCGTGCCGCACGGGACGACGCTACGCCTTGTTGAGAACGATTGTCAATCTCGCCGCTCAGCGAACGCCACGCTAGCGCCGGCTCCCCCGCGTAGGCTCGGGCCATGGAGCGCACACCGATCGGCATCGCCCAGCCGAAGATCATCGCCGCCCTCGGGTCGCAACCCGAGATCGACCCCGCTCGCGAGCTCGAGCGCCGCATCCGCTTCCTCGTCGACTACCTCGCGGCGACCGGTGCCAAGGGCTACGTGCTCGGCATCTCGGGCGGTCAGGACTCGACGCTCGCCGGCCGCCTGGCCCAGCTCGCGGTCGAGCGCGTGCGCGCCGACGGCGGCGACGCGACCTTCGCCGCGGTGCGGCTCCCCTACGGCGTGCAGCGCGACGAGGCCGACGCGCAGCTCGCGCTCGACTTCATCGCCGCCGATCGCGAGGTGACCGTCGACGTCAAGCCGGGGGTCGACGCGCTCGAGGCATCGATCGAGGCGGGCGTCGGCGAGGTGAGCGACTACCACAAGGGCAACGTCAAGGCGCGGGCGCGCATGATCGCGCAGTACGCGATCGGCGGGCAGCTGGGCCTGCTCGTCATCGGCACCGACCACGCCGCCGAGGGCGTCACCGGCTTCTACACGAAGTACGGCGACGGCGGCGCCGACGTGCTGCCGCTCGCCGGCCTGACCAAGCGGCAGGGCAAGCAGCTGCTGCGCGAGCTGGACGCGCCCGAGCGGCTGTGGCAGAAGGAGCCCACGGCCGACCTGCTCGACGAGCGGCCCGGGCAGAGCGACGAGGCCGAGCTCGGCCTGCAGTACGAGCAGATCGACGCGTTCCTCGAGGGCCGCGAGGTCGACCCGGCGGTCGCCGAGCAGATCGTCGACCGCTACACCCGCACCGAGCACAAGCGGCGGATGCCCGTGACGCCCGACGACAGCTGGTGGCGGCCCGGGGCGGGCGCGCTGTTCGACTGACCCCGCGACGGGCCGGCGCTACTCCACGAGCAGCGCCGGCTCCTCGAGGATCGACGCGACGTCGGCGACGAAGCGGCTGATGACGTCGCCGTCGACCGCGCGGTGGTCGAAGGAGCCGCCCACGGTCGTCACCCAGCGCGGCCGCACCTCGCCGTCGACGACCCACGGCTTCTGCCGGATCGTGCCGAGCGCGATGATGCCGGTCTCCCCCGGGTTGAGGATCGGCGTGCCCGTGTCGATGCCGAAGACGCCGATGTTCGTGATCGTGAACGTGCCGTGCTGCATGTCCGCCGGCTGCGTGCGTCCCTCGCGCGCGGTGATCGTGAGCCGCTCGAGCGCCTTCGCGAGCTCGAGGAGCGAGAGGTCCTGCGCGTCCTTGATGTTCGGCACGAGGAGGCCCCGAGGGGTCGCGGCGGCGATGCCGAGGTTCACGTAGTGGTGCACGACGAGCTCCTCGGGGGTGAACGTCGAGTTCACCTCGGGCGAGCGGCGGATCGCCCACAGGATCGCCCGCGCCATGATGAGCAGCGGCGACACCTTGACGCCCGCGAAGTCGGGGGACGCCTTGAGCCGCGCGACGAGCTCCATCGTGCGGGTCGCGTCGACGTCGGTGAAGACGGACACGTGCGGCGCGGTGAACGCGGACTGCACCATGCCCTGCGCGGTCGCCCGGCGCACGCCCTTCACGGGGATGCGCTCCTCGCGGCCGCCCGTCCACGCCGCGCGCGGCGCGGGCGCAGGGGTGCGGGCACCCGCGGGCACGGGGGCGACCGGCGCCTCGGCCGCGCGCGTCACGTCGTCG
>NZ_JANQCH010000142.1 GCF_024723325.1 Agrococcus sp. HG114 | reverse complement strand
ACCCTCGAGCTCGCCGTGATCCCGGGCGACGACCGCGAGCAGCTCGACACGCTCGTGGCGTCGGGCCGCCTCGCCGAGCTCGACGGCCGGGTGCTGCCGGACGCGCCGCTCTGGCGCGTGACGGTCGAGACCCGCTGCGACGTGACCGTCGCCGAGCCGCTCCTGCCCGACGAGGTGCTCGCGCTCTTCCGGCGCCTGCTCGAGCTCGACGAGCGCTGAGCCGCCGCTACCCCGCGGCGCGGGTCGCCGCCTCGACGACCTCGAGCATGTAGGGCGCGACGACCCGGCGGCTCACGCGGCAGTCGGCGACGAACACGCCGTCGTCTCCGCGCTCGAGCCACGCGCGGAGGTGCTCGAGGTCGTGGAGCGTCTCGATCACGGCGCCCTCCGCGCCCAGGCCGCGCGCGACGGCGGCGAAGTCGACCTCGTCGATGAGCATCGGCGCCTCCGCGACCCCGCGCACGGCGTACTGGTGCACCTCGGCGCCGTAGGCCGCGTCGTTCACGAGCACGACCACGCCGTGCCGCACGGTGCGCACGACGGAGTCGAGGTCGGCGAGGCCCATGAGGGCACCGCCGTCGCCCGAGACGAGCACGATCGTCGAGTCGGGGCGCGCGACGCCCGCCCCGACGGCGCTCGCGAGCCCGAGCCCGATCGTCTGGAACGCGGTGCCGACGAGGAGCAGCCGCTCGGGGTCGGCGACCGAGAGGTGCGTCGGCGCCCAGCCGATGAAGTGGCCGCCGTCCGAGACGATCACGCGGTCGGCCGGCAGCAGCGCCTCGAGCGCGTGGAAGAGGCTGCGGGGGTCGAGGCGGCCGTCGGGGGCCGACGGCTCCCCGGGCGCGCGGTCGCGGTGCGCGCCGGTGACGTCGCCGTAGCCCACCGCGGCCCAGCCGTCGTCGCCGTGCCGCGCGACGGCCTCGCCGTCCACGAGCGCCACGAGCGCCTCGGCGACGAGCCGCGCGTCGCCGCGCACGTGCTCATCCACCCGTGGGTTCGTGGGGCCCTCGAGCACGTCGACCTGCACGACCCGGGCGTCGGGGGCGAACGCGTCGCCGAAGCGCATCTGGAACTGGTTGAGCCCGGCGCCCACGACGAGCACCGCGTCGGCCGCTCGGATGGCGGCGGCGGAGCGCTCGGACGCGAAGCCGCCCGCGGTGCCGAGGTGCCGGTGGTCGTCGGCGAAGATGCCGCTCGCGAGCACGCTCGACGCGGTGCGGGCACCGATCGCCGCCGCGAGCGAGCGCAGGGCATCGGCAGCCCCCGCGAGGTGCGCGCCGCGCCCTGCGAGGAGCAGCGGGCGGCGAGCCTCGACGAGCTGGCGCGCGACGAGCGCGAGCTGCTCGGCGTCGATGCCGAGGAACGGCTGGGCCGGCCGGTCGCCCGGCTCGGCAGCGGCCTCGGCCTGGGCCTCGAGGTGGGCGATGTCGTACGGGATGGCGAGCACGACGGGGCGGCGCTCGACGAGCGCCGTCTCAACCGCTCGGCGCGCGGCCGAGGCGGGGTCGGCGCGGCTGACGACGATCGTCGGCGCGCCGACCGCGGTGGCGATCGCGGCCTGGTCGACGTCCCACGGCCGAGGCCCCGCGGTCGGCCGGTCGCCGACGACGAGCACGAGCGGCACCCGGGCCTGCGCCGCCTCGGCGAGCGGCGTGATCGCGTTGGTGTAGCCGGGGCCGTACGTCGTGGTCGCGACCGCGAGCCGCCCGCTCGCGCGGTGGTGCGCGTCCGCGGCGGCGACGGTCGCGGCCTCGTGGCGCACCGTCACGACGGCCATCGCGCCGCGGCGCACGACGGCGTCGAGGAACCACGCGTTGCCGTTGCCCATGAGGGCGAAGACGGCGGATGCGTGGCGCTCGAGCTCGGCCGCGACGGCGGCGGCGACGGAGGCGGTGGGGTGGGCGGCAGCGGGCATGGGCGAGCTCCAGGGGCAGGAGGCTCGGCGGCACGCACGGAGCCTCATCGTCAAGGATCCATGTGTGTCGCGCGCGGTGCGCGTGGTCGCCTTTGTCGTGACCGGCGCCGGTGCGGCGCCTGACGCGCTCGATGCTAGCCGGTCGCCGGCGCGTCGCGGAACGTCTGCCGCGCTGCCGTGGGGAGGCCGAGCTGCGCGTCGTGCGGGTGCGCGCGGAGGTGCTCGCGCATGAGCGGGATCGCGAAGTCGACGATCCCGCGCTCGGGCGCCACGACGATGCCCGCGTCGAGCAGCCGCGACCGCTGCCTGCCGGCGTTGCCGGTCGACGTCGCCATGCGCTGGGCGACCGCAGAGGTCGACGAGGGGCCGTCGTCCTCGGCCATCGCGAGCAGGTAGTCGCGGTCGCGGCCCGAGAGGCCGCGGAGCGCGGGGACGATGACGCTCTCCCCCATCGCCGCGTAGGCGACCTCGACGGCGTGCTGCACGGCATCCGTCGTGATCTCCGCGACGGTCGGCGCGTACTCCCACGCCCGCGCCCCGATCGACTGCACGAGGAACGGGTACCCCTCGCTCGCGCGCGCCGCGCGCTCGAGCGCCGCCTCGCCGATCGAGCGGCCGCGCTCGCGGATCGGCTCGGCGAGCGCGCGCCGCGTCTCGGCGAGCGTGAGGGTGTCGAGCCGCACCTGCTGCGCACGGCGGAAGAACGTGAGCCCGTCGGCGTCGAGCGCCGCCGCGATCGACGCCGGCACCCCGGCCGCGACGATCGCGATGCGGCGATCCTCGCGGAGCAGGTGCTGCACCGCGATCGCGATGCGGCGAAGCTCGCCGAGCGACTCGCGGGCCACCTCGTCGAGCGAGACGAGCACGCCCGCGCCGCGCTGCTCGGCGAGCTCGACGAGGCGCGCGAGCATGCTCTCGAGCCGCGGCTCCCGCGGGTAGTGCTCGACGACCTGGGTGCTCGCGCCGCCGATCGACGGCACCGTGAGCCCCACGAGGTCGCGCGAGCGCGCCTCGGGATCCTGCTCCTGCAGCGTCGCGGGCAGCCGGTCGCGCTCGAGCGTCTCGACGAGGCCCGCGTGCAGGGTGCCGTGCACGACCGTCCAGTCGCGCTCGAGCGCCGCGTCCTCGACGGCGTTCAGCAGCACCGTCTTGCCGACGCCGCGCATGCCGGTGACGAGCGCGGCGCGGAAGGGCGACCACGCGCCGAGCGCGAACACCTCGCGCCACTCGTCGAGCAGCGCGTCGCGGCCCGCGAGCGTCGGCGGCGAGATGCCGAAGCCGGGCCGGAACGGGTTGTCGTGCACCCGCCCACTCTCGCACCGCCCGCCGACACGCGCCGAGCGCCGCGCCCGGCGGCCCCGCTCGTGATTGCATGGCGGCATGCCGTCGCTCCCCCGACCGCTGCGCGCAGGCCTGTGGGTCTCGGGCGCGGTGCTGGCCGTCAACGTGCTCGCGGCCGTGCTGCTCGACGCCGAGATCGGCGACGAGGGCGTCCTCACCATCGTGCGCGGCGTGACGATGTGGGGGCTCGTGCCGCCGATCGCGGTCGCGCTCGTCGCGCTCGGCGCGCTGCGGCACGCCGTCGGCGTCTGGCACGTGGTCGCCGTGGTCCTCTGCTGGCTGGGCGACGGCATCGGCTCGGCGACGGGCGAGCTGCTCGTGCTGCTCGGGCTCTTCTTCGTCGCCGACCTCGCCTTCCTCGCGGCGCTGTGGCCGACGCGCCGCCGCTCGCTCGCGTGGGGGTGGGCCGCGGTCGGCTACGGCGTCGTGGCGATCATCTCGGGCGGCGTCATCGCCGCGCACGCGGGACCGCTCGCGGCGGCGGTCGTGCTCTTCGCGCTGCTGCTCGCGGCGGTCGCGGCGCTCGCCGCGGTCGACACCGCGGGGCTCCTCGGGGGCCTGCTGCTCATGGCGTGCGTGCTCGTGCTCGGCATCGGCGTGTTCGTCATCGAGATGCCGGATGCGCTGCGCGCGCTCGCGGTGCTCGTCCCGTACGTCGCGGGGCAGGCGCTGCTCGCGGTGAGCCTGCAGCAGCGGCTGGGCCTCGGCGCTCCCGCGACGGAGGCCGCGCGGGCCGCGTGAGGCGGCTCAGGCGCGACGCTCGGCCCAGAGCCGCTGCATCGCCTCGAGCACGGTGAGGACCGCGGGCACGCGCTCGGCGCCGTGCCGGTGCCGGAGCGAGACGGTGCGGCCCGAGCCGTCGGCGAGCGGCGCGACGACGACGTCGTCGCGCGTCAGCACCCGCAGGGCCATGTCGGGCAGCAGCGTGACCGAGCCCGTCGCGGCGACGAACGACTGCGCGGCGACGAAGTCGTCGGTCTCGAACTGGATGCGCGGCGCGAAGCCGGCCTCGGTCGCGAGCGACTCGAGGTGCGAGCGGCACCGCTCGCACCCGCCCACCCAGTCGGCGCCGGCGAGTGCGGCGAGCTCGACGGGCGCGCCGGTGGCGAGCTCGTGCTCGGCGGGCAGCACGATGCACGAGGGGTCGGCGCCGAGCTCGATGCGCGCGAGCTGCACGTCGTCGTGGAGCTCGTCGTACTCGAACGCGACCGCGACGTCGGCGTCGCCCGCGAGCACCGCCTCGATGGCCTCGGGCGGCTCGAGCTCGATCACGCGGGCAGTGAGCCCCGGCACGGCGAGCCGCGCGGCCGCGATCGCGCGGGGCACGAAGTCGGCGAGCGCCGAGGGGAACGCGGCGATCGTCACGCTCCCGGCTCCCTCGGCGAGCGACGCGAGCTCCGCCTCGGCCGAGCCCAGCAGCCCGGCGATGCCGTCGGCATGCCGCAGCAGCCGCTCCCCCGCCTCCGTGAGCGTCACGCCGGTCGACGAGCGCAGCAGCAGCGCCTGCCCGACCTCCTCCTCCAGCAGCCGGATGTGCTGGCTGACGGCGGGCTGCGTCCACCCGAGCGCGCGCGCGCCGCCGGACACGGAGCCCTCGCGCGCGACCGTGCGGAAGATCAGGATGCGACGCGGATCGAGCTGCATGGATCCAGCATGCCGCACGAGCCGCACACGAGACGTCCAGCGCCTCCGGCTACCGTTGCCCCATGAGCGAGCAGATCGAGATCGTCGACGACCCGCAGGCGCAGCGCTTCGAGGCGCGCATCGACGGCGCGCTCGCCGGCTTCGCCGACTACCGCGACGGCGACGGCGTGCGCTCCTTCCCCCACACCGAGGTCGACCCCGCGTTCGGCGGGCGCGGCGTCGGCTCGCAGCTCGTCGACCAGGCGCTGCGCGCCACGATCGCCGAGGGCCTGCGGATCCGCCCGCAGTGCTCGTTCGTGGTCGCGCGCGCGGCCGCGGACGAGTTCGCGGCGCACCGCGCCTAGGCGTCGCCGAAGCCGCCCTCCGCGAGCTCGCGGATCGCGTCGATCGCCTCGCGCGCCTGCGGTCCGGTCGCGGCGAACGTCGCCGTCGCGCCTCGGTCGAGCCCCAGCGAGAGCACCCGCAGCAGGCTCGCCGCGTCGACGCCGTTCACCGTCACCTCGGCGTCGAAGCCCGCGGCGGTGCGCGTGAGCAGCGCGGCCGGCCGCGCGTGCAGCCCGTGCTGGTTGCGGAGCTCGACCTCGAGGACCGCCGCGCCGTCCTCCGGCACCGGCGCCCCGTGCCCGCCCTGCGCTGCGGCGGTCGCGCCGCCCCGCTCTCCGCGCCCGGCCTCCGGCGCAGCGGACC
>NZ_JANQCH010000141.1 GCF_024723325.1 Agrococcus sp. HG114 | reverse complement strand
TCGAGGAGCTCCGCGGCCGCGTCGACGAGCGGCTGCAGCGGCAGGTCGCCGAGGGCGCCGAGGCGGCGCGGCGCGCGGGCGGCCAGGTGCGACGCGCCGCCGACATGGCGGCAGCGCGTGCCGAGCAGGGCGTGCCCTCGACTGGCGACCCGCTCGTCGAGGCGCTCGTGGGGCGCCTCGACCTCGCGGACGCAGAGCGGGTGCGCCGCCGCGGCTCGTCGCTCGTGCGCTCGTCGCTCACGACCTCGGCGCTGTCGAAGACCTCGCTGACGCTCGACTCGCTGCAGCGCCGTCGCCGCTGATCGCCGACGGCCCCCGCAGCGAGCGGGAGCCGTCAGCGATCGGTGTCAGAGCGACCAGACGAGCAGCACGGTCGCGAACACGAGTCCCGACGCGAGGAGCGTCACCGTCGTGTAGCCGAGGATGTCGCGCATCTTCAGGCCCGCGATCGCGAGCAGCGGCAGGGCCCAGAACGGCTGGATCATGTTGGTCCACTGGTCGCCGTACGCGACCGCCATGATCGGGATCGCCGGGTCGACGCCCATGCGCTCGGCCGCGTCGAGCAGGATCGGCGCCTGCACGGCGAACTGCCCGCCGCCGGAGGGCACGAAGAAGTTCACGAGGCCGGCCGAGAGCAGCGCGAGCACGCCGAACGTCACGGGGGTCGAGACGGCGACGAACCAGTCGGAGAAGACCTGGATGAGCCCGGAGCCCGTCATCATGCCGAGGATGCCGGCGTAGAGCGGGAACTGGAGGAGGATCTCGCCGACGTTCGACGCTGCCTCCTTCGTGAGGCGGATGATCTCGAACGGGTTCTTCACGAGCAGGAAGATGAGCGCGAGGAACGACCAGTTCACGATGTCGAGCGTGAGCGTGCCGCCCTGCGCGAAGTGCACGACGAGGTAGGCCACGAGCGCGGCGCCGACGAGCAGCGTGATGACGCGGCTCGCGTCGATGCGGTCGGCGGGCGTGACGATCTCCTCCTCGTCATCGGCGAGCTGCTCGCGCAGGTCGAGGTGGAGCTCGACGATGCGGTCGCTGCCGCGCGGGGCGACGAGCGCGAGCGCGACGGCGACCACCACGACCGTCGCGACCGCGCCGATGAGGTTCGGCAGGGCGAACGTCGTCTCGGTGATCGGGACGACCTCGCCGCCCAGGTGCTCGGCGATGAAGGACCCGGGCGTCGCGGCCGTGAGCGGGCCGGAGCCGGAGTAGCCCATGTGCCACACCACGAAGCCGGAGAAGCCGGCCGCGACGAGCATCGGGAAGTGCAGCTTGAGGCCGCGCTCCTTGCCCGAGGCGGCGACCTCGCGCGCGAGCAGCCCGCCGACGACGAGGCCGAGGCCCCACGTGATGAGCGAGGCGACCGACGCGATCACGAACACGAACAGGTAGGCCTGCACCGGCGTCTGCGGCAGCGCCGCGAGCCTCGTCAGGAGCCTGCGCACCGGGCGGGTGTTCGCGAGCATGTGGCCGAGCAGCAGGATGAGCGCCATCTGCGTCATGAAGGCGAGCAGGCCCGACAGCCCGTCGCCCCAGCTCTTGACGAGATCGACGGGGTTCGTCTGCGTCACCGTCAGCGCGAGCAGCGCGACGACGAGCGTCAGCACGATCGCGAAGACGAGCGCGGACGGGATCCAGCGCTCGACGACGTTGTTGATGGGCCGCATCGCGCGCGCGAGCGGGGCTCCGGTTCGCTTCTCAGCGGTGGCGTTCGTCATGGTTCACCTCGTTGTGCATGCAGGGATGTACGGGGCAACAGGCCCGAAGCCAGACACTACCCGTCGGCGGCGCGGCGCCGGCTACGCCGCTGCGCGTCGCGGCCCGGACCGCCGCCGAGCGCGCAGCGCGAGCTTCCGGAGCTCGCCGAACCACAGCACGCTCGAGGCGAGCGCGAGGCACGTGAGCCATTGCGCGAGCGAGAGCGGCGCCGTGCCGAACGCTGCCTGCAGGAGCGGCGCGTGCACGACGAGCACCTGCGTGGCGGCGCCGAACGCGATCGCCGCCCACAGCCAGCGGTTCGTGAGCATCCGGCGGAACGCCGACTCCTCCTCCGACCGGGCGTTCAGCGCGTTGCACAGCTGCGCGAGCACGAGCGTCGTGAACGCGGCCGTGCGCGCCGTCTCGACGTCCTCCGAACCGGGGACGAGCCCGCCCGGCAGGTGCAGGTCGAGCGCGAGCAGCGTGGCGACCGCCATGACGAGCCCGATCGAGACGATCCCAGACCACATCCGGCCGTCGATCACCCGCTCGCGGGGTGCGCGCGGCGGTCGCGCCATGACGTCCTCGGTCTCGGCGTCGACGCCCATCGCGAGCGCCGGACCGGAGTCGGTGATGAGGTTGATCCACAGGATCTGCGTCGCGAGCAGCGGCACCACGACCGCCCCGTCGTGCCCCGCGAGCCCGAGCGCGCCGGCGAGCAGGACGCCGAGCAGCATCGTGAGCACCTCGCCCACGTTCGACGAGAGCAGGTAGCGCAGGAACTTCCGGATGTTGCCGAAGATCACGCGGCCCTGGCGCACCGCCGCGACGATGGTGGCGAAGTCGTCGTCCGTGAGGATCATGGCGGCGGCCTCCTTCGAGACCTCGGTGCCCGTGATGCCCATCGCGACGCCGATGTCGGCCTTCTTGAGCGCCGGGGCGTCGTTCACGCCGTCCCCGGTCATCGCGACGATGTGCCCGTCGGCCTGCAGCGCGCCGATGATGCGCAGCTTGTGCTCGGGCGCGACCCGCGCGAAGACCGAGCTCTCGCGCACCGCCTCCCGCAGCGCATCCTCGTCCATCCCGTCGAGCCCCGCGCCCGCGACCGCGCGCTCGCCCGGGCCGGCGATGCCGAGCTCCTGCGCGATGCGCTGCGCGGTGCCGGGGTGGTCGCCCGTGATCATCACGACCCGGATGCCCGCGCCGCGCGCCGCGGCGACCGCGTCGGCCGCCTCCGAGCGGGGCGGGTCGATGATGCCGACGGTGCCGACGAAGATGAGGTCGCGCTCGAGCGCTCGGGCGTCGTCCGAGTCGAATCCGCCTGCGGCGGCGACGGATGCGCACTCGTCCGGCTCGAGCGGACGGTACGCGACCGCGAGGGTGCGCAGCGCCTGCGACGACATCGACTCCACCGAGGCGAGCACGCGCGCGCGGTCCTCGTCCGTCAGCTCCGTCACGCGCATCCCGATGCGCCGGCGCGTGCTGCGCTCGAGCAGCACGTCCGGGGCTCCCTTCGCGATGAGCACCGGGCGCCCGCGCTCGGCGCCCGGCAGGGGATGGTCGGCGTCCTCGACGACGACCGACATCATCTTCCGCTCCGAGGTGAACGGCACCTCGCCGATGCGCGTGAAGCGCTGCGCGCGCCGCTCGGCGAGTCCGGCCTTCCGCTCCGCCACGACGAACGCCGCCTCGGTCGGGTCTCCGACGACGACCCACGAGCCGTCCTCCTGCTGCCGCACCTCCGCATCCGAGGCCAGCGTGCCGCCCGAGAGCACGACGATGTCCTCCGCCCGCAGCTCGAGCGCCGGGTCGCTCTCGAGCAGCGGGCTGCCGTCGATGAGCACGCGTCCCTCGGGCGCGTAGCCCACGCCGGTGATGTCCGCCACGCCGGAACCGGTGTGCACGGTGAGCATCGTCATCTCGTTGCGCGTGAGCGTGCCGGTCTTGTCGGAGCAGATGACCGACGCCGACCCGAGCGTCTCGACCGAGGAGAGGCTCTTCACGATCGCGCCGCGACGGCTCATCGCCTGCACGCCGATCGAGAGCACGAGCGAGAGGATCGCGGGCAGCCCCTCGGGCACCGCGGCCACCGCGAGCGAGACGCCGACGAGCAGGACCTCGACCGCCTCCTGCAGCGAGCCGATGCCGTTCACGGCGCCGATCGCGCCCATGACGACGAGCGCGATCACGACGACGGCGATCCCGAGCGTGCGCCCGAGCGCGCGGATCTCGCGCTGCAGCGGGGTCGGTTCCTGCTCCGTCTCGGAGAGCAGCGTCGCGATCCGGCCCATCTCGGTCTGCATGCCGGTCGCCGTCACGACGGCGCGGCCGACGCCCTGCGTGACCGCCGTGCCCTTGAAGACCGAGTTCCGCCGATCGCCGAGCGGCGCGGGCGCGGCGAGCGCGGCCGGCGACTTCGTGACCGGCACCGACTCGCCGGTGAGCGATGCCTCCGCGATCTGCAGGGAGGAGGACGCCACGAGTCGTGCGTCGGCAGCGACCGCATCGCCCTCGGCGAGCACGAGCACGTCGCCCGGCACGATCGCCGCTGCGGGCACGCGCTCGGCGCGGCCGTCGCGGAGGACGGTGGCGGTCGCCGCCGTCATGTCCTGGAGCGCCGCGACCGCATCCGCCGCCTTCGCCTCCTGCACGAAGCCGAGGATCCCGTTCGCGACGACGATGAGGGCGATCACGACCGCGTCGATCGGGACCCCGGCTGCGCCTTCGACGAGCCCGGCGACGACGGAGATCGCGATGGCCGCGAGCAGCAGCCCGATGAGCGGGTCGGCGAACTGGCGCACGAGGCGTCGCCACGCGGGCTCGGGCGGCGTCGACGCGAGCTCGTTCGGGCCGGAGCGGGCGCGACGGGCGTCGGCCTCCTCGGTCGAGAGGCCGAGGTCCGGGTCGACGCCGAGGGCACGAGCCGCCTCCCTGGCGTCGACCACGCTCCAGTCGCGGGGCTGCGCGCTCGCGGCAGCCGCCGCATCGGCCGCGGAGGGCCGAGCCGTGCTCCGCCGCTGCGATCCCTCCACCTGCACGCCCCTGTCGTCGCTCATCAGGGCACGCGTCCGGCGCCGGCGAGCCGCCGCGCGGCCGCTCGGCGCGGCACGGCGCGCCCCCTCGCACCGTACTCGTGCGCGATGGCGCGTGGGATGCTGGTCGCATGGATGCGACGCACGAGCCGGCTCCCGAGCGCGACCCGCACGGCGGCGCATGGCGGCCCGGCGAGCGCGCGGGGTCGCGGCCCGAGCGCGTCGACGTCACGGTGCGGCGCTCGCCGAAGTACGGCGTCTTCATGGGGCTCGGCGCGCTGCTCGGCGCGATCGGCGGCTGGCTCTTCGCGGCATCGATGCCGCAGGCGCTCAACGAGGCGGGCGAGCGCGTCGACACGACACCGGTCATCGGCCTCATGCTCGTCGTCGGGTTCGTCGCCGGCGGCGCGCTCGGCGCGCTCGTCGCGATCGTCCTCGACCGCGCGCTCGCGAAGCGCACGACGGCCATGACGGCCGAGCATGTCGAGCACGTCGAGGCGGATGCGCGCGGTCGCGTCGCCGACGGCGGCGTCGAGGGTCGCTTCGACCGGCTCGAGGAGCCCGGCCGCAGCGCTGCCGACGAGGGCGACCGCCCCGGCGCAGCCTGATGGGCGCAGGGCGGGCTCGTGCTGCGGTCGCGCACGTGCTCGCCTGGGTCGGGTTCGGCGCCGGCTTCGCCGCGCTCACGAGCGTGGCCGTGGCCGAGGGCTCCGCGGTCGAGCTCGCGGTCGGCACGGCCGCCGCGATCGCAGCCGCAGCGCTCGTCCTGCTCGTGACGGCGCTGCTGCCTGCGCCCATGCGCGCGTCGGAGCGGGGGGTGCGCGGCCTCGGGCTGCTCGCCGCAGCGCTCGCGCTCGTGTCGCTCGCCGGCGCGTCCGCGATGCTGCTG
>NZ_JANQCH010000140.1 GCF_024723325.1 Agrococcus sp. HG114 | reverse complement strand
CCGCCGAGCCCGCCGCGCCGGCACCGGCCGCGGAACCCTCCGTGCCGAACCCGGTGGCCGCGGAGCCGGTCGCCGCACCGCCCGTCGAGCTCACCGAGCCGTCGACCGACGACCCCTTCGTGCTCGCGGCGATCGAGCGGGTGCGCGGCTGGGTGTCGCGCCCGGGCAGCAGCGGGCAGGACAAGGCGGCCGAGCGGCTCGCCGCGCTGCTCAAGGAGCCGAACGGCCTCCGCTTCGCGCTCGGCTTCGTCGACGAGGTGATCGGCCCCGAGGACCCGAAGGTCGGCGCGCGCAACCTCGAGGCGCTCAGCCGCGAGATCCCCGGGTTCCTCGACTGGTACCTCAAGCTCGGGATCACCGCGGGCGGCGGCTTCGGCATCGTCGTGCCGCGCCTCATCATCCCGGTCGTGAAGCGGGCGATGCGCGAGATGGTCTCGCACCTCGTGATCGACGCGGCGCCGGCGCGGCTCGCGAAGCAGCTCGCGCGGCTCCGCGAGGACGGCACCCAGCTCAGCATCGCGCCGCTCGGCGAGGCCGTGCTCGGCGAGGAGGGCGCAGGGAGGCGCATCGCCGAGATCACCGAGCTGCTGCAGCACGACGACGTGCCCGCCGTGTCGATCGCAATCTCGGACGTCGCGCCCCGGCCGCAGCCGTGGGCGTTCGACGAGGCCGTGGAGCGCCTCGTCGAGCGGCTGCTGCCGCTCTACCGGCTCGCGGCCGAGTCGAGCCCGCCGAAGCTCCTCACCCTCGACGCAGGGCTGCACCGGGATCGCGACCTCACGATCGCGGTCTTCGAGCGGCTGCTGTCGCGGCCCGAGCTCGCGCGGCTCGAGGCCGGCATCGCGCTCCAGGCCTACCTCCCCGACGCGCTCGCCGCGTACCGCCGCCTCGCCGCCTTCGCGAAGGAGCGCCGCGCGGGCGGCGGCGCGGGCATCAGGGTGCGGCTCGTCAAGGGCGCGCACCTCGCGATGGAGCGCGTCGAGGCGGCCCTGCACGGCTGGCCGCTCGCGACGACCGGCTCGAAGGCCGCGAGCGACGCGAGCTTCAAGCGCGTGCTGCGCGAGGCGCTGCTGCCCGACAACGCCTTCGCCGTGCGCGTGGGCGTCGCGAGCCACAACCTGTTCGACCTCGCGTACGCCGCGGAGCTCGCGAGGCACCACGGCACCCACCGGCGGGTCGACGCCGAGATGCTGCTCGGCATGGCGGCGGAGCACCGGGACGCCGTGCGCGAGGTGTTCCACAGCCTCGTGCTCGGGGTGCCCGTCGTGCGCCCCGGCCGGCTCGACGCGGCCGTCCCCTACCTCGTCCGCCGGCTCGAGGAGCACGCGGCCGACGAGGGGTTCATGGCGAGCATCGGCGACCTCGCCGAGCCCGCCGCGTTCCAGCGCGAGCGCGACCGCTTCCTCGCGTCGCTCGAGGTGCTCGAGCGCGAGGGCGCGGCGGGCGAGCCGCAGCCGGCCCGCTACCAGGACCGGCTGGGCGACCTCGCGGTCTCCGTCGCGCATCCGCACGGCTTCGCGAACGAGCCCGACACGGACCCGTCGCTCGCCGCCAACCGCGCGTGGGGCCGGCAGGTGCTGCGGCGCGCGGCCGACTCGCAGGTGGGCCTCCGCACGCTCGAGCTGAACCGCATCGACGACTGGCCGACACTCGAGCGCCGCATCGACCGGGCGGCGCAGGCGGCGGCGGGATGGGCCGGGCTGGGTGCGCAGCGCCGCGCCCAGATCCTGCGCGACGCGGCCACGGCGCTCGGCGTCTACCGCGGCCGCCTCGTCGAGGCGATGCTCGCCGAGACCGGCACGACGCTCGCGGACGCCGACCGCGAGGTCTCGGCCGCGGTCGACTTCGCCCGCCACCACGCCGAGCAGGGCATCGCGCTCGAGCGGATCGAGGACGCCGCCTGGCGCCCGGTCGAGCTCACCCTCGTGATGCCGACGTGGAGCTCGCCCGTCGCCACCGCGTGCGACGGGGTGACCGCCGCGCTCGCGACCGGCTCGGCCGTCATCGTCGAGCCCGACCCGCGAGCGCGCCGCTCGGCGGCCGTCATGGTCGAGGCGCTGTGGGAGGCCGGGGTGCCGCGCGAGGTGCTCGTGCTGTGCGACGTCGACGACGGCGAGCTCTCGCGACGGCTCGTCGCCCACCCGGCGGTCGGCCGCGTGCTCCTCACTGGCTCCTCCGAGGCGGCCGCGCGGTGCACCGCGTCGCGTCCCGACCTGCCGCTCCTCGCGCGCACGGGCGGCACGAACGCGATCGTCGTCACGCCGTCGGCCGACTTCGACCTCGCGGTCGCCGACATCGTGCGCAGCGCCTTCGCGGGCGCGGGCCAGCAGCGCACCGCCGCGTCCGTCGTGATCCTCGTCGACACCGCCGGCGACAGCGAGCGGTTCCGCCGCCAGCTCGTCGACGCCGCGTCGGCCCTGCGCGTCGGGTCGCCGCTCGACGCCCGCACCGACGTGGGCCCGCTCATCGAGCCGGCGCGGGGCGAGCTGCTGCGCGCGCTCACGACGCTCGAGGACGAGGAGGAGTGGCTGCTCGAGCCGAAGGCGCTGGATGCGTCGGGCCGGCTCTGGTCGCCCGGCATCCGCGATGCGGTGCTCCCGGGCTCGTTCACGCACGTGACCGAGCTGCTCGGCCCCCACCTCTCGCTCATCGAGGTCGACACGCTCGAGGACGCGATCGAGGTGCAGAACAGCACCGAGCTCGCCCTCACCGCCGGCATCCACTCGCTCGATCCCGAGGAGGTCGAGCACTGGCTCGACGAGGTGCAGGCGGGCAGCCTCTTCGTGAACCGCGGCATCACCGGCAGCGTCGTCCGGCGGCAGCCGCTCGGCGGCTGGAAGGGCTCGCAGGTCGGCCCCGGCACCCACTCCGGCGGCCCCGGCTCGCTCCTCCCGCTCGTCGACTGGGAGCCGGTGCACGCCGAGCCGAAGGCGTCGGTGCGCCTCCACGGGCTCGACCGGAAGGTGACCGAGCTCATCGACGCGGCCACGCCGTCGCTCGACTTCGTCGAGTTCGACGCGGTGCGCGCGGGCGCGAACAGCGACGAGGCGTGGTGGGAGGAGGAGCTCGGGGCGTCGAAGGACGTCTCCGGGCTCGGCGTCGAGCGGAACGTGCTGCGCTACCGGCCCGCCGAGGTGCTCGTGCGGCTCGCCGAGGACGGCGCGGTCGTCGACCTCGTGCGCGTGCTCGCCGCGGCGGCGCGCGCGCGTGCCGCGGTGCGGGTCTCGAGTGCGGTCGAGGTGCCCGAGGGGATCGTGAAGCTCGCGCGGCGACCGCTCCCGGCGCTGCGGATGCTCGAGGCCGTCGTCGAGTCCGATGCCGACTTCCGCGCCCGGGTGCGGTCGGGGGCCGCGCTGCAGCCGGTCGAGCGCGACGACGTGCTCGGCCTCGAGCGGCCCTCGGAGCCCGTGCGGCGCATCCGCGTCGTCGGCAGCGACCCTGCGCTGCGCGAGGCGCTCGCGGGCGGGACCGCGGTCGCCGTCTACGACGGGCCGGTGACGCGCGAGGGGCGCATCGAGCTGCTGCCGTTCGTGCGCGAGCAGTCGGTGTCGATCACTGCGCACCGCTACGGCATCCCCGACCGGGCGATGCTCGAGCTGCGAGTCTGAGGGGTCCCATGCGGTACGGATACAAGGCGAGCGCGGAGCAGTTCTCGCCCGCGGAGCTCCTCGACCTCGTGGTGCTCGCCGAGCGCGTCGGCCTCGACACCGCGTTCATCAGCGACCACCTGCAGCCGTGGCGGCACGAGGGCGGGCACGCGCCGAACGCGGTCGCGTGGCTCGGCATGGCGCTCGAGCGCACCGAGCGGCTCGTGCTCGGCACCTCGGTGCTGACGCCGACGCTGCGCTACCACCCGGCGGTCGTCGCGCAGCAGTTCGCGACGCTCGGGCAGGTGCACCCCGGCCGGCTCATCCTCGGCGTCGGCACGGGCGAGGCGCTCAACGAGCAGGCGATCGGCGTCGAGTACCCCGAGCTCGGGGAGCGCTTCGCGCGGCTCCGCGAGGCGGTGCGGCTCATCAAGCGGCTGTGGACCGACGAGCGCGTCGACTTCGAGGGCGACTACTACTCCCTCGCCGGCGCGACGATCTACGACCGGCCGGACGAGCGCATCCCCATCTACGTCGCCGGCGGCGGCCCCGGCACGACGCGGTACGCCGCGCGCTTCGCCGACGGCCACATCTGCACGTCGGGCAAGGGCGACGAGTACTACCGCGGCACGATCGTCGCGTCGCTCGAGGAGGGGCTCGCGCAGCAGGGCCGCGACACCGCCGAGGTCGACCGGATGATCGAGATCAAGGTCTCGTACGACCGAGACCCCGCGCGGGCCCTCGAGAGCACCCGGTTCTGGGCCGCGCTCTCGCTCTCGCAGGAGCAGAAGCACGCCGTGCACGACCCGCTCGAGATGCAGCGCCTCGCCGACGAGCTCCCGATCGAGCAGGTGGCGAAGCGCTGGATCGTGGGGTCGGATGCGTCGGCGGTCGCGGGCGAGATCGCCCACTACGTCGACCTGGGCTTCACCCATCTGGTCTTCCATGGGCCGGGGCACGACCAGCGCCGCTTCCTCGAGCAGCTCTCGGAGGACGTGCTGCCGCTGCTCCCGGCCCGCTGACCCGCACGGAGGAGCGCGCTACGCCGCCGCGGGCTCCGTCGCCACGCGGCGCACGAGCGGCAGCGCCGCCGCGGTCGCCGCGAGGGTGAGCCCGACGGCGCCCACCGCCATGAGGACCCAGGTGATCACGGAGGCCGGGTGCGCGATCCACAGCACGAACATCGGCAGGATCAGCAGCAGCGCGACGCCCGCGGCCGCGCCGACGGCCATGACGAGCGGCAGCGCCACCTGCCGCACGAGCGCCGCCCGCATGACCGAGAGCTCGACCCCCATCCGGTGCATCGCCTGGTGCTCGCGACGCTGGTCGAGCACCTTCGCGGATTGGGCGATGCCCGCGAGCACGGCGCCGAGCACGCCCGCGATCGCGATCGTCAGCACGGCGCCGGTCGCCATGTCGGCGCTCACCTGGTCGCGGCCGCCCGCCATCGCGGGAGCGAGCGACGCGAAGCCGCCCGCCATGACCGCGATCGCCATGGCGCCGACGATGTTGAACGCGCCGCGCGGGTCGTCGACCACGCGGCGCGCGGCGAGCAGGGTCGCCGGGCGCCGCGCCGACTTCGCGACGATCCACGCGAGGCCCTGGATGAGCAGGGGACCGATGAGCGCGTACGCGAGCACGACGACCGAGACGAAGGCGATCGAGACCGTCTGCTCGACCGGCACGACGTCGAGCACGACGACGAGCACGTAGCCGAGGGCGGCGACCCCGAAGCCGGCGATGCGCCACAGCGACAGCCGCCTCGCGCCGACGCGCTGCGCGACCCCGAGCGGCGTCACGTGCACGCGCCGCAGCGACGCGAGCGCCGCGACGAGCGCGGTGGCGACGACCGCTCCCGCGGCGCCGCCCCACACCCACGCGGGGGGCAGCAGCTCCGCGACCGTGAAGGGCATGCCCTGGAACTCGATGCGCGCGAGCCCCGGCGTCACGGCGAGCGCGAGCATCGCACCGACGGCCACGCCGGCGAGCGCCTGCGCGACGGCATCGAGCACCGCCATTGCGCTCACCTGGCCGCGCGTCGCGCCCGCGAGGCGCAGCGC
>NZ_JANQCH010000013.1 GCF_024723325.1 Agrococcus sp. HG114 | reverse complement strand
GGGGGGCAGCGTAAGGTGTGTAAAAGAGACGGGCACCGCCGCTTGCGCGAGCGTCCACACCGCCGGCAGCAGCAGCGCCGCCGCGACGAGCGCGAGCGTGAGCACGAGCGCGCCGGACGACTGCTCGACCCTGCCGTCCTCGAGCCGCGCCCGGAACGCGTTCACGCCGCCGAGCACCGCGAGCAGCGCGGCGGTCGCGAACGCGAACGCGATCGCGCTCAGCACGTCGGTCGCGCGGGGGCCCGTCGCGCGGGCGAGCCGCACCCACAGCCGCACGGCGCTCATCGCGACGCCTCCGCGCGGGCGGCGCCGTACGAGGCGGCCGGCGCCGCCGCGCGCTCGTCGCTCACGATGCGGCCGTCCTGGAGCCGCACGACCCGCGAGCACATCGCCGCGACCTCCGGGTCGTGCGTGACGACGACGAGCGAGGCGCCGTGCCCGAGCGTCGCGCCGATGAGCAGGCTCATGACCGCGTCGCCGGTCGCGCGGTCGAGCGCGCCCGTGGGCTCGTCGGCGAAGACCATGCCGGGCGAGCCGACGAGGGCGCGCGCGATCGCGACGCGCTGCGCCTGACCGCCCGAGAGCTCGCCCGGCCGGCGCGTGAGCATGCTGCCGAGCCCGAGCCGGTGCAGCAGGGCGGCCGCGGCCGCCTCGGCGCCCGAGCGGGAGCCGCCGCCGAGCATGAGCGGCAGGGCGACGTTCTCGATCGCCGGCAGCTCGGGGAGCAGCTGCCCCGACTGGAAGACGAAGCCGAAGTCGCTGCGCCGCAGCCGGGTGCGCTCCGCGTCGCGCATCGCCGCGAGGTCGCCGCCGCGCCAGAGCACCCGGCCCGAGGCAGGGGCGATGATGCCCGCGAGCACGTGCAGGAGCGTCGACTTCCCCGATCCCGACGGTCCCATGACGGCCACCGCCTCGGGTCCGTCGGCGCCGATCGTGAGCGAGACGTCGGCGAGGGCGGGCGCGGCGGTGTCGCCGTGCCCGTAGGTGTGGGTGAGCGCGTGGGCATCGAGCCGGTTCGTGTGCATGCTCCCATCGGAGCACCGCCCGCTCGGCGCGGCCCCGCGCATCCGCCCGCTTTGCATCGCCCGGCGGAGCGGGATCATCCGGGCGGATGACCGGGGAGCCGTCCGTAGGCTGATGCCGTGACGACCGCCGCCGCAGCGCCCGCCGACCGCTCCGCGGGGCGGACGATCCGTGCCGAGGGGAGCCCGACGCATCTGCTCGCGATCGTGCCCGCGGCGCTCGTGACCCTCAGCGCGGTGCTGCTGTTCTGGGCGCTGAGCGACTGGGGCTACGTGCCGCTCGTCGCGGGCGTCGTCGGCGGCATCCTCACCGACCGCGCCGGCCTGTCGCGGAAGCTCGGGCAGGACCTCGCGATCATCGCGATCGCCCTGACGTGGATCAGCTTCATCTCGCTCCACGCGGACCTGTCGGACGCCGGCATCCTGCGCTTCGCGTTCGCGCTCGGCGGCGCCGTGCTCATCCCGTACTCGATCTCGCGCTGGCTCTACCGCGATCACGCGGTGCGGTTCCCGTGGAAGGGCGGGCGCTGGACGCGGCGCATGTGGACCTACCTCGTGGTGGTCGTGTTCGCCGCCTACCTGATCCTGCCCTTCTACTTCCTCACCTCGGGCGTGTACCGGAACTGGCCCGCGGTCGAGGACGCGAACATGATCGCGCGCCTGTTCATGGGCGTGAACGCGGTGGGCCTGTGGGACGAGCTGTTCTTCATCTGCACGGTCTACACGCTGCTGCTGCGCCACTTCCGCCCGTGGCTCGCGAACCTGCTGCAGGCGGGCATCTTCGTCTCGTTCCTGTGGGAGCTCGGCTACCAGGCGTGGGGGCCGCTGCTGACGATCCCGTTCGCGCTCGTGCAGGGCGCGATCTTCTCGTGGACGAAGAACCTCTTCTACGTCGTGACGGTGCACCTGCTCTTCGACGCGGTCGTCTTCCTCGTGATCGTGCACGCGCACCACCCCGAGGCGCTGCCGATCTTCCCGCTCGTCCACGGCTTCTGAGCGGCCGCCCCTGGTGGCCGGGGGCCGCGCCGCGTAGCCTCGCGCGCATGGCCATCGCACGCTTCCCCACGCTCGTGATCGACTGCCCCGACGCCGCCGCGCTCGCGCGGTTCTACGGCGCGGTGCTCGACTGGCCGGTCGTCAAGGACCACGACGACTGGGTCGAGATCCAGGCCGACTACGGGCAGATGCTCTGCTTCCAGCAGGTCGAGGGCTACCGGCCGCCCGAGTGGCCGGGGCAGGAGCACCCGCAGCAGATGCACCTCGACGTCGACGTCGACGACCTCGACGAGGCGGAGGCGGCGGTCGTCGCGCTGGGCGCGACGCGGCACGAGCACCAGCCCGGCGAGACGTTCCGGGTCATGCTCGACCCGGCGGGCCACCCGTTCTGCCTCTGCGTCGAGTAGCGCCCGCGGCCGGTGGGCCACCGGGCCGCCTAGGCTCGAGGCCGTGACCACCGTGCTCCTCGACGTCGACACGGGCATCGACGACGCCCTCGCCATCCTCACCGCAGCGCTCTCGAACGAGATCGACCTCGTCGGCTGCACCGTCGTGTGGGGCAACGTCGACGTCGCGCAGGGCGCGCGCAACACCTCCGAGGTGCTGCGGCTCGCCGGACACGGCGACGTGCCGGTCGCGGTCGGCGCGGCGGGTCCTCGCAACGGCGCCCCCGCGGTCTTCTCGCCGCAGGTGCACGGGGCGGACGGGCTCGGCGGATGCGCCGACACGGCCCACGAGCCCCGGCTCGCGGCCGAGAGCGCGGTCGAGCTCATCCTCCGCCTCAGCCACGAGCACGCCGGCGACCTCGAGCTCGTCGCGGTCGGGCCGCTCACGAACCTCGCGGCCGCGCTCGACGCCGATCCCGAGCTGCCCGAGCGCATCCGCCAGGTCACCGTCATGGGCGGCGCCGCGCTCGCGCCGGGCAACGTGTCGGAGACGGCCGAGGCGAACATCTGGCACGACCCCGAGGCCGCGCAGGTCGTCTTCGACGCCCCGTGGGAGCTCACGATGGTCGGCCTCGACGTGACGATGACGTCGCTCATCACCGACGAGCACCGCGCGCGCCTCGCGGCCGGGGGAGCGGTCGGTCGGTTCTGCGACCGGATCCTGGACTTCTACCTCGCCTACTACGAGGGCTACACGGGGCAGCGAGCCTCGGGGAACCACGACGCGCTCGCGCTCGCGGTCGCGACCGGGCTCGTGCGCACGACGCTCTCGCCGATCGTCGACGTGACGGTCGACTGCTCCGACGGGCCCGCGCGCGGCCGCACGATCACGACGCTCGAGGGCGCGTGGGGCGAGTGGCCCGACCGCGAGGGCGCTCGGCACCGCGTCGTGATGGAGGTCGAGCCGGGCTTCGAGGAGCGGATGGTCGACCTGCTCGCCGCGGCGCCGTAGTGCTCGCCGCGGCTGTCAGGCGACGGCGCCCATGCGCCGCACGGCCTCCTCGATGACGTCGGGGCGGGTGCCGAGGTTGAAGCGCACGTGGTTCGCGCCGCCGGTGCCGAACGCCTCGCCGGCGCTCAGGCCCACGCGCGCCCGCTCGAGGAACGCCTTCGCCGGGCCGGTCGAGAGGCCGATGTAGCCGGGGTCCGGAGCGGAGGCCGGATCGGCGACGCGCGTGCCGCGGCAGTCGAGCCATGCGAGGAACGTCGCCTCGCCGGGCCGCCAGCGGATCGTGGGCGCGTGCTCGGCGAGCAGCCGTGCGAGGAGCGCCCGGTTGTCCCGCAGGCCGTCGAGCACGTCGGCGAGCCACTCGCGCCCCTCGTCGAACGCCGCGACGTGCGCGATCGACGCGATGTGCGAGGGGCCGTGGCTCACGACCTCGGCGATGCCCGCGAGGTCGGCGGCCGTGTCGTCGCCGCCGACGACGAGCGCGGTGCGGAGGCCGGCGAGGTTGAACGCCTTCGACGCGCTCGTGAGCGAGAGGCCGCGCGGGTCGACGGTCCAGTAGGGCGTGAACTCGGCGTCGAAGAGCAGCGGCGCGTGCACCTCGTCGGAGATCACGCGCACGCCGTAGGGGGCCGTGATCGCCGCGAGCCGCTCGAGCTCGGCGCGCGTGTGCACCGTGCCGGTCGGGTTGTGCGGGTTGCACAGCAGGAGCACCGCGCGGGCGCGGCCGTCATCCGCCACGCCCCCGACTCGCGCGCACGCCTCCTCGATCGCGACGAGGTCGAGCCGCAGGTCGTCGCCGAGCGGCGCCTCGACGACCGAGCGCTCCGCGTGCCGCGAGTACGCGTGGAACGGCGGGTACACCGGGCTCGTGACGATGACCGAGCCGCCGGGCGGGGTGAGCATGCGGATGAGCTCGAACGCGCCCATCATGACGTCGCTCACGAGCGCGGTGCGGTCGACCGCGACCTCGGCGCCCCAGGTGTCCGATGCGAAGCGGGCGAACGCCTCCGCGTAGCCCGTGCCGTGCGGGTAGCCGGTGTCGCCGCGCAGCATCGCATCGTGCACGGCGTGCGTGATGGGCTCGGCGGGCAGCACGTCCATCTCGGCGACCCACATCGGCAGCACGTCGGGCTCGAAGAACCGCCACTTGACGCTCGTGCGCTCGCGCAGCCGATCGAGGGGCACCGCTTCGAACACGCTCATGCCTCGATCATGCACTTCTCAACCGGTTCTGTGGTCGGGCGACGCGATAATCGCGTCCGCCGACCACTGGACCGGTTGAGATTCAGGCGACCTGCTCGAGCAGGCCCGTGTCGACGTCGTAGAGGAAGCCGCCGACCCGCGCGCGGTCGCCGATGAGCGGGTGCGACCGCACGCGGTGCACGTCCTCGATGATCGAGAGCCGCTGGTGCTCGATCGCGCCGAGGTCGAGCCACGAGGCATCCGTGCCCGCCGCCTTCGAGATGTCGACGAGCAGCTCGCGCTCCGACTTCGACGCCATCGCGCAGCGCGTGTGCTGCACGACGAGCACGCGGTCGACGCCCAGCAGGTTGACGCCCAGCACGAGGGCGACGAGCGTGCGCTCGGTCGTCCGGCCGCCCGGGTTGCGCAGGATCTTCGCATCTCCCGGCTGGAGCCCCACCATGCGGAGGGGATCGATGCGCGAGTCCATGCACGTGACCATCGCGACGCCCGACTTCGCGACCCCGTCGAACCCCTGCAGGTCGAAGGATGCGGCGAAGTCGCGGTTGTGGGCGAGCAGGTCGTCGAAGGCGTTCTCCATGATCATCGAATCTAGGCCCTCGTGCGAGCATGGGCCGCATGGAGCTCCGCGCGCTCGCCCAGCAGATCGACGCCATCTCGCGCCGCTACGCCGAGGTGTACGGCTTCGAGCGCGACGCCGACTGGCTCGTGCTCAAGCTGCAGGAGGAGGTGGGCGAGCTCGTGCAGGCGTGGCTCGCCAAGACCGGCAGGCAGCGCGACAAGGGGCACAGCCCCGAGGAGATCGACCGCCGCTTCGCGCTCGAGCTCGCCGACGCGCTCGGCATGCTGCTCGCGCTCGCGGAAGCCACGGGGGTGGACATCGAGCGGGCGGTCGACGAGAAGTGGCTCGTCTGGGACCGCCGCGTCTCGCAGCGGGCCGGCGAGGCGGACGCGCCCGAGCGCGACTGACCGCGCGGCACGACGGGCCACCCTGCATGGTGGCGTCCGGGCAGCCCCGATAGCCTGCCGCCATGACGCAGACCGCCATCATCGTCGGTGCCGGACTCGGCGGCCTCGCCGCCGCTCGCGCGCTCGAGACCGCGGGCTGGCACGTGCGCGTGCTCGAGGCGGCGCCGAAGGTGCGCGCGATGGGCGCCGGCATCAGCATCACGAGCAACGGGCTCGAAGCGCTCGAGGAGCTGGGCGTGGCGGATGCGGTGCGAGAGCAGGCGGTCAGGGCACTGCCGGAGGGAGTCTTCACCGATCAGGGGTCGCGGCTGCAGCAGGGCTTCGCGCACGAGTCGAGCGCGGTGCACGCGATCCATCGCGCGACGCTCCTCGAGCTCCTGCGCGGCGACCGCCGAGTGGAGACCGGCATGCGGGTCGTCGGCGTCACCGACGGCGAGCGCGGGCGCCCGAGCGTCACGGTCGAGCACGGCGCTGCGGACCCCGATTCGCGCGACGCGCGCGCGGAGCGCCAGGCGCGCGCCGACCGCGCGCTCGGCATCCGAGTGGGCCGCGGCCTGCAGCGCGCGCTCGAGCCGGGCGACGATCCGGTCGACCGGCGCGCCGAGCGGCGCGCGACGAAGCAGCAGGTGCGCGCCGACGCCGACAGCCGCTTCGAGACGATCGAAGCCGACCTCGTCGTGGGCGCCGACGGCATCGACTCCGCCGTGCGGAAGGCCCTGTGGCCCAAGGCCGCGACCGACTACTCGGGGGCGACCTGCTGGTACGGCGTCCTGCAGGCGGAGGCCGACTCGCCCGCGGGCGCGCGGCAGTACGTGGGCCGCGGCGCCGAGTTCGGCATGATGCCGATCGACGGCGGCCGCGTCTACTGGTGGGCGATGGCCCACGCGCGCATGGGCCGCACCGCGAAGGACGAGCTCGAGGCGGCCCGCGAGCGCTTCGACACGTGGGCGCCCGAGGTGCGCGACCACATCGCCGCGACGCCGCAGGCGTCGATCACGCGCCGCGACCTGCACTGGCTCGCGACGCCGCTGAAGAGCTTCCACCGCCCCGGCGTCGTGCTGCTCGGCGACGCCGCGCACGCGATGCTCCCGACCCTGGGCCAGGGCGGCAACCTCACCTTCGAGGACGCCGCGACCCTCGGCATCCTCCTCGCCGACCACCCGCTCGAGCAGGCCCTGCGCGCCTACGACAGCGAGCGCATCCGTCGCACCGACCGCTTCAAGCAGCTGTCGCACCGGCTCGCGCACCTCACGACCGAGACGCGCAGCTCCGTGCTCGTCGCCGCGCGCAACGGCGTCTACAACCTCATGCCGACGCTGCTCGCCGAGATCGCGGGCGACTGGATGCTGCACTGGCGCAGCCCCCGCGCGAAGCGGTAGGGGGCGGATGCGCCGGTCCAGCCCGGCGGGACGGGTCGCGCGAGCGCCCCTGGTGGCGCGCGCCGAGCGGGTGGATGATGAGCCATGGCCGACGGCCAGGAGCCGCACGCAGCGGAGACCGACGCGGCACTCGCGCGCCGCGTGCAGATGCTCGCGACCGAGCACTGGGGACTGCTCGCCGCCCGCAGCACCGCGCAGAGCGAGGTGCTCACCCGCATCACGCTGTTCCTCACCCTCGTGTCAGCGGCGCTGGTGACGATCGGGCTGCTCGGGCAGGCCTCGGCGTACTCGGGCTGGTTCTCGCCGGCGATGCTGGCCATCCTGGCGTTCGTCGCGGTGATCGGCATCCTCACGCAGCTGCGGGTCATGAACGTCGCGCAGGAGGACATGATGTACGTCGTCGCGATGAACCGGCTGCGCGGCGGCTACGTCGACCTGGACCCGGCGGTCGCCGACCTCTTCCTCGCGTCGGTGCACGACGACGAGGCCGGCATGATCCGCACCTACTCGTTCCTGCGCGAGCGGAGCACCTTCACCCACCTGTTCGGGAGCTCGATGGTGCTCATCGTCGTGGTGAACGCGTGCGTGCTCGGGCTGCTCGGCGGCGCGCTGCTCGTGAGCGTCGGCGCCGCGGTGGGATGGGCGGTGGCGGTCGGCGTCGCCGTCGGGCTCGCGTGGGCGGCGGCGTGCATGCGGGGCGGATACCAGCAGTACCGGGGCGTCTGGGAGCGCTATCGTCCCCGCCGCCCCACCCCCGTCCCGACGCGCGGGGGAGGACCGATTCCCAGACATGGGTAGTTCTCCCCATCGACGCCTCATAGGGCTGCCCCCTACGGTGGCAGGACGCCCGGCTGGGGCCCCGCGAGGGGAAACGGGCGCAACGAGACAGGGGTCCGGTGCATCGCGCCGGAGTGCAAGTGGCCTCAGGGACGGGGCATTGCACGACTCGGCGAGAGCCAGTCGTCCAACACACCGAGCGGGGCCTGACCAGAGCTGGTCGGGCCCCCTCTCTCGTCTGCGGCCCCGCGCGCCCTACCGCTCGATCGACCGCTCGCCGAGCAGGATCGGGAACACGAGCTCCCGGTTGAGCGGCGCCTCCGCCTCGTCGTCGATGCCGAGCGCCGGGTCGATCCAGCGCACCGCCTCGATCTCGGCGCGGGGGTGCGGATCGATCGCGTCGCGCGTGCGGAACACGCTCGCGACGAGCGCGAAGCCCGCCTCGTTCGCCGCGCGCGTCACGAACTCGCCCATCGTCTCGAGGCGGTCGATGCCGATCTCGACGCCGAGCTCCTCGAGCACCTCGCGCACGGCGCACTCGGCGGCGGTCTCGCCACCCTCCGGCTTCCCGCCCGGGAGCATCCACGCAGTCGTACCGCGCTTCCGCACCGTGAGCACCCGGCCGTCCTCGCGCTCGAAGCAGATCGCCGAGACGGTGATGGTGCCCATGCCTCCAGGCTAGGCGCCCGCAGCCGCCAGGGGACTTCTCCCCATCGCGCTCGGGGGCGCCCGGCCATACCGTGGATGCGTCGGCCCGGACCGGGCCATCACGTCAGACTTGAGGGAGTGATCAGTCGCATGGCCGATTTCGGCGCATCGTACGCAGAGATGGAGTCCGTGGCGGGGAAGCTCGACGCGGGCAAGGAGGACATCTCGGGTGTCCTGAAGGACCTGAAGGGCCAGGTCGACACGCTGCTGGGCGAGGACTTCAAGACGCAGCACGCGTCGGGCAAGTTCGGCGAGGGCTACGAGGAGCTCACGACGGGCCTCGAGAAGGCGATCGAGGGCATCTCCGAGATGGGCGAGGCGCTGCGCGGCATGATGCAGGCGATCCAGTCGCTCGACGAGCAGCTCGCCGGCAGCTGACGCGCCGCCGGAGGCCGGTGGGCGCCACGTCGCGCCCGCCGGCTCCTCCCGTCCGAGACCGCCCCAGCCCGGAAGGACCATCGTGGACATCATGCTCGACCTCGAGCGCCTCACGGCCGCTCGCACGAGCCTCGGCAGCGCCGTCGACAGCTTCCGGGCGGCGAGCTCGTTCAACAATGACCTCGAGCGCGCCGTCGCGAACCCCGATGACCGCGACGAGCTGCGCCGCAAGGTGAGCGACTTCGAGTCCGACTGGAACGGCCGCCGCGGCGACCTCACCGAGATGCTCGAGGAGATCCACAAGGGCATCGACACGATCATCACCGAGTGGGATCGGTGGGACACGGAGACCGCCGCCGAGCTCGAGCCGACGGAGGGCACCCGATGAGCTACCGCTCCCCCGACGCCGGCTACGAGCTGCGACCGCTCGAGGGCGACCCCGACAAGATCGAGACCGACGCGGCGAGCTTCATCGCGCTCGCCGACGACCTCGACGCGCTCTCGGGCGAGCTGCAGGCGATCGGCGAGTCGGGCGTGCACAGGTCGAAGGGCACGGATGCGCTCGCCGAGCTCGCGACGAAGGCGAAGCCCGAGGTCGACAAGGCCGAGGAGCGCTACCGCGGCACCGCCGAGGTGCTGCAGGCCTACGCGCCCGAGCTGCGCAAGGCCAAGCGCTGGATCGAGGACCACCAGCACTCGGTCGAGGAGGCCGAGGAGCGGTGGCGGAGCGCGGTCGAGGCGAGCGAGGACGCGCGCCGCGACCAGGGCAGGCTCTCGAGCGTCATGCCGTGGGAGGACGAGCCGACCGACGCGCAGATCGCGGCGGCGCAGGGCGCCGTGTCGAGCGCGGAGGGCGCCGAGACGGCCGCGAAGCAGATCCGCGACGAGCGGTGGGAGTCGTTCGAGACGGTCTTCTCGGCATGGTCGGATGCGTACGACGACGCGGTCGCGGGCGTCGACGGCGCGATCGAGGCGGCGGGCAACGACGACGGCTTCTGGGAGGGGCTCGCCGACTTCCTCGACATCCTCGGGTGGGTCGTGACCGGGCTCGCGATCGTCGCGCTCTTCGTCTCGGGGCCGATCGGCGCGGTCATCATGGCCCTCGTCGTGATCGGCTCGCTCGTGCTGCTCGCGGGCAAGATCGCGCAGTACGCGACGGGCCGCACGACGTGGCAGGACGTCGCGCTCGCGGGCTTCGCCCTCATCACGCTCGGCGCCGGCGGCGTCATCGCCCGGGTCGCGAGCAAGGGCGCCCCGACGCTCAGCACGGCGATGGGCACGACCCGCGCGATCGCGCGCCCCGCGATCCGCGCCGGCATGCGCGGTCCGACGCTCAACCCGTTCACGTGGCACCGCCCGCTCACGAACCGAGTCGGAGCGTGGAGCCAGGCCCGAGCCGCGACGCCGAGGCCCGGCATCCTCACGGGCGACGCGTGGAGCTCCATCCGGTTCGGCGGGGCCGACACCGGCCGCACCCTGCAGTTCCTGCAGACCGCGCGCGGCAACCTCGGCCAGTACCCTGCCGTGGTGAGCAGCATCGACGACATGATCGTGCGAGCCACGCCGAGCGTCGCCTCGCAGGTGGGGCAGGTGTCGCTGTGGGTCTCGGGAACCGCCGCCGACGTCGGCGACAAGCTCGGCCTCATCCCCAAGACGGATCCGCTCGTGCGCCTGTGAGCATCGCGATCCGACCGGCGCGCGCTCGCGACCGCTGGGAGCGCGCCTTCCGCTTCACCGCGATGGCCGCTGCCGCGCAGCTCGGCTGGGTGTTCGTCATGGGACTGCTCGCGGGCGGTCAGTTCCTCGCCGACGCCTGGCCGAAGTGGGAGCCGCTCGCCGAGTGGCCCGTCGTGCCGGTGCCCGCGTGGCTCACGATCGCGATCGGCGTCGTGGCCGCGGTGGCCGCTGTGGGGATGGCGGTGCGGCGCGACGCGACGCGCGAGGTCGGCGTAGCGTTCCAGGACCTCATGATCGGGGCGCTGCTGCTCGGCCTCCTGCCGCTCGGGCTCGCGAACGTCTACGCGGGCGTCGGTGTGCCGGAGGGCGAGCTCGGCCGCCACTGGATCGCCGCCCTCGTCGCCCTCATCGCGCTCGCGGCCCTCGTCGTGCGCGTCGGGCGGGCTGCGCGGGGCGGGCGGCGGCCATGAGCGCCGACAACCCGCGCGCCGGCTCGCTGCGCGACGAGCTGACGGGCCAGGCCCCGCGCGGCTTCCGCATCGCCTTCCCGCCCGGCTGGCGCCACTACCCGGTCGACGAGCGAGGCAGGGCGGCGCTGCTGCGCGACGTCGCCGAGCGCGCGAGGCTCGCCGGGCGCCCCGACCTCGACGCGGCGCTGCGCCGCAAGGTGCGCGAGCAGCTCGACGGGCTGCAGCGCGGGCGGGGCGTCGCGATGTACGTGCCCGGGCCCGAAGCCGCATCCGAGACCGGCATGCCGATGTCGATGGTCGCGTCCCGCTGGCTCGCGCCGGCCGGCTCCGCCCTCGAGGCTGACGTGCGCGCTCGCGCGGGCACCGAAGTCGTGCGGATCGACCTCCCGCACGGCACCGTGCTGCGCTGGATGGTCGAGCGCGACGGCGCGTCGACGCGCGAGGGCGTGCACACGCGCACCGTGTCCTACGTCTACCCGGAGCCTGGCGACGACCCCCGCCGGGGCATTCTGCTGACCGCTGGCATCCTGCACCTCGGCACGCCCGAGACCGATTCGGTGACGAGCGCGCTCGTCGAGCTCGCCGACGCGATCGTGGAGACGTTCCGGTGGAGCTGAACGACGCGGTCGCCCACTTCGACGCCGACCCCGACGTGTGGGTGCCGGTGCCGCTCGGCTTCCCGAGCGAGCCCTGGTCGACGCCCCAGGCATGGGCGGCCCAGGCCGTCGCCGACCTCGCGCCGTTCTGGCGGCTCGACGACCTGCAGCGCGCGGACCTCGAGCACATGGCGCTCGTGGTCGCGTCGAGCCCGACGCCGCTGCCGGACCCCGTCGCCCGCTTCTGGCACCTCCCCGTCGAGCCCGGCGTCTCGCGCGTCGTGCACGCGTACGCGGAGACCCTCGAGCCCGGGTGGCGGGAGCGCATCGAGGAGTGGGCGACCGACGGCTACGACGGCGCCCTGTTCCAGCGGGCGGAGCCGCGGGAGTCGGCGACCTACGGCACGCTCGTCTGCACGAGCGCGCTCTGGCCGATCCCCGGCTCGACCGGAGCCGCGGCGGTGCTGCGCGTCATCGGGGCGATCGCGGACATGATCGTCGTGATCGAGATCATCGACGGCGACATCGGCATCGCCGCGCGGCTGCTCGAGCCGGCGGTCGGCCTCGCCGAGTCGCTGCGCCTCGGCCCTGCAGCCTGATGCGCTGCTCAGCCAGCGGTGCGCGTGATGAGCTTCGAGACCACGATCGCCGAGCGCGTGATCCCCGTTCCCGGCTCCGGCCGGCGTCGCCCGCTGCTGCTCACGGGGGCGCTGCTCACCGGCGCCGAAGCCGCGCCCCGTCGATCGTGGCGGCGCACGCCGTGTTCGACGCCATCGTCTCGACGCTCGGCTGGCTCGAGCGCCCGGCCGCGCGAGCGGAGCGTGCATCGTGAGGGACGTCGTGCGCCTCGAGGGCGACGACCGGGTCATCGCGAGCCTGGCGGACGCCGCGCGCCGAGCGGTCGCGCGCGCGGACGCCCGCTCCTGGCTCACCGAGCTCGGCTCGATCGGCACCCTGCGGCGCACGGTCATGCATCAGATGGTCCAGGGGTCCGCACCCGCCGCCGCACCGGTGAAGGAGGAGCGCGAGCCCGCGTCCGGAGCCCGGTCGGGAGGCCCCTGGTGGACGGCGCTCGTGCTCGGCGCCGCGGCCGCGCTGGTCGGGGCAGCCGCCCTGCTGCCGCCGCGCCGGAGCCAGGTCGTCGAGCTCGACTTCGTGATGGGCTTTGCGCCGGTCGCGCTCGCCGCCGGAGCCACCGCCCTCGCCGCGCTCGCCATCCTGCCCGTGCCCTCCGCCCCGCGCCGCACGGCGTACGCCGCGGGGCTCGCGGCGATGACGAGCGTGCTGGCCGTCGCCGCCGTGGTCGTCAGCGCCTTCCGCGTCGACGACATGGTCGCGGCCTCGAGCGTCGCCTCCACCACGACGTGGTTCGCCGCGGCGGCCGTCGCGGTGCTCGCGTCGCTCGTGATCGCGCTGCGCGCTCGGCCGAGGCGCGGCGCGACGTCCACGGCTCCCGGTTGGCGCGATGGCGCTCGAGAGGCGAAGCGCAGGGCGCTCGCGCTCGAGCGCGGCATCCCGGCGGACCGCGCCGCGGAGGTCGGGAGCCGCTGGGCGGCGGAGCTCGAGCGGCTCGCTCCCGAGCTGCCGCCCGAGGCGCGCTCGCAGGCGGCGGAGCTCGGCCCCTGGCGCTGGCTCGTCTGGGCCTACTACGACGGCGAGACCGAGCTGCCGCACCCGCTCGCGCGCGCTTGAGCATCGCGATCCGGCCGCAGCGCCGCGCGAACCGCTGGGCGCGAAGAGGCGCCGCGTGACGCGGCTCAGCCCGCGGTGCGCGTGATGAGCTTCGAGAGCACGATCGCCGAGCGCGTGTGGTCGACGGTCGCGGCCGCCCGCACCTTCTCGAGCGCCTCCTCGAGCGCGATCACGTCGCGCGCCCGCATGATGACGATCGCGTCTGCCTCGCCCGTGACCGTGCCCGCCTCGACGATCTCCGGCACGCCCGAGAGGATGCGCTTGAGGTCGGTGGGCGAGACGGTGCCGCGGCAGAAGAGCTCGACGTAGGCCTCGGTCGCGAGCCCCTCGACCGCCGGGTCGACCTGCACCGTGAAGCCGCGGATCACGCCGTCGGCCACGAGCCGGTCGATGCGCCGCTTCACCGCGGAGGCGGAGAGCCCCACCTCGGCGCCGATGTCGGCGTAGCCGGCGCGCGCGTTCAGGCGCAGCCGATCGATGATGCCGTGGTCGATCCTGTCCATGCGCACGAATCTACCGCGGCGCGGGCCCACCTCGCACGAAACTCGCGTGCGGGCGCCCGTACTTGCGTCGATCCGTTGCGACCCTGGAAGCATGCAGCAGCAGACCACGACTGACGCGCGCCCCGAGACCGCGACCGACACCATGACCGCAGGCCCCGAGACGCGGAAGGCCGTGCCCAGGACGGTGCTCATGTGCCGTCCCGACTTCTTCACCGTGACCTACCGCATCAACCCGTGGATGCATCCCGAGCGCCCGACGAGCACGGCGCTCGCGGTGCAGCAGTGGGAGTCGCTCCGCGACGCCTACCTGAGCCTCGGCTACGACGTGCACCTCATCGACCCGATCGAGGGGCTCAACGACATGGTCTACGCCGCCAACGGCGGCTTCACGCTCGACGGCAAGGCGTACGGCGCGAAGTTCACCTACGAGCAGCGGATGCCGGAGGGCCCCGCCTACATGCGGTGGCTCGCCGACCACGGCTTCGAGGTGCACGAGCCGAAGGCGATCAACGAGGGCGAGGGCGACTTCCTGCTCTCGAACGGCGCGATCCTCGCCGGCCACGGCTTCCGCACGACGCTCGAGTCGCACGACGAGCTGCGCGGCATCTTCGACCGCGAGGTCGTGAGCCTGCGGCTCGTCGACCCGGCGTTCTACCACCTCGACACGGCCATCGCGATCCTCGACGACACGAACATCGCGTACCTCCCCACGGCGTTCGACGACGCGAGCCGCGAGGAGCTCGAGCGGCGCTATCCCGACGCGATCCTCGTCGACGACCAGGACGCATCCGTGCTCGGCCTGAACTCGTTCGGCGACGGCGCGACCATGCTGATCGCCGAGCGCGCGACGGGCTTCGAGCGCCAGCTCGCCGAGCGCGGCTACCGCACCGTCGGCCTCGACCTGAGCGAGCTGCTGCTCGGCGGCGGCGGCATCAAGTGCTGCACGCTGGAGCTCCGGCGATGACCGGCACGACCGAGGCGACGCGCGCCGTCAGCCCTGCCACGCACGCGGCGATCGAGCAGGTCGAGGCGCACGCGGCGCACAACTACCACCCCCTGCCCGTCGTGGTGACGGATGCGTCGGGCGCGTGGGTCACGGACGTCGACGGCCGCCGCTACCTCGACTGCCTCGCCGCCTACTCGGCGGTCAACTTCGGGCACGGCAACCCGCGGCTGCTCGCGGTCGCGCACGCGCAGCTCGACCGCGTGACGCTCACGAGCCGCGCGTTCCACTCCGCGGCCCTCGGTCCGTTCGTCGAGGAGCTCGCGGCGCTCGCGGGCAAGGACATGGTGCTGCCGATGAACACGGGCGCGGAGGCGGTCGAGTCGGCGATCAAGGTCGCCCGCCGCTGGGCGTACGAGGTGAAGGGCGTGCCCGCGGGGCACGCCGAGATCATCGTGATGGAGGGCAACTTCCACGGCCGCACGACGACGATCGTCTCGTTCTCCGACGACCCGGATGCGACGAGCGGCTACGCGCCGTTCACGCCCGGGTTCGTGCGGGTGCCGTTCGGCGACGCCGAGGCGCTCGAGGCCGCGATCACGCCGCACACCGCGGCGGTGCTGCTCGAGCCGATCCAGGGCGAGGCCGGCATCGTGCTGCCGCCGGCCGGCTACCTGCAGCGCGTGCGCGAGGTGACGAGCCGCGAGCGCGTGCTCTTCATCGCCGACGAGATCCAGTCGGGACTCGGCCGCACGGGCGCGACGTTCCAGTGCGACAACGAGGGCGTCGTGCCCGACGTCTACCTGCTCGGCAAGGCGCTCGGCGGCGGCGTCGTGCCGGTCTCGGCGGTCGTCGCGGACGCCGACGTGCTCGGCGTGCTCACGCCCGGCTCCCACGGCTCGACGTTCGGTGGCAACCCGCTCGCGGCGGCCGTCGGGCTCGAGGTCGTGCGGATGCTCGCCGAGGGCGACATGCAGGCCCGCGCGCGCCGGATCGGCGAGCGGCTGCACGCGGGCCTCGGCGAGCTCGTGGGCCACGGCGTCACCGCGGTGCGGGGCGTGGGGCTCTGGGCCGGCATCGACATCGACCCCGCGGTCGGCACGGCGCGCGACGTGTGCATGCGGCTGCTCGAGCGCGGCATCCTCGCGAAGGACACGCACGGGCAGACGGTGCGCCTCGCCCCGCCGATCGTGATCGACGAGGCCGACCTCGACCTGCTCGTGCGCGAGTTCCGGGAGGCGGTCGCCGCGCTGCGCTGACGGCTACGGCTCGGGCGTCACCGTCATCGGGTCGAGGGCGCTGCTCTCGCCGTGCATGGGCGCCTCGAGGTCGACGGGCCGCTCGCGGCGCACGGACCGCCCGTCGGCGAGCCGGTCGGAGATGACGCCGAAGACGTTGCCGTCGGGGTCGCGGAGGTAGGCGAGCCGCCCGATGTCCTCCATCTCCGAGGCGGGCACCGCCTCGCTCGCGCCGAGCTCGAGCGCCCGCGCGACGATCGCGTCCGTGTCGCGCACGCCGACCACGACGTTCGTCCCGTTGATCGGCGCGCCGACCTCGGGCGGCGGCCCCTCGCGCTGCGTGAGCCCGCCGTTGATGCCCATGCCGGGTGCGTCCTCGCGGATCGAGCCGGACCCGGTGTCGATCGTCCAGTACGGCACGTCGCCGTACTGCTCGAAGCGCCACCCGAGGAGCGCCGAGTAGAAGTCGATGAGCCGCTGCGGCTCGCGCGCGTGGATCTCGAAGTGCACGACCAGGCTGCTCATGCCGCGACGCTACGCCCGGGCCGCGCCGGGCACCAGGGCACGCGATCTGACCGTCCGCGGCAGGATGGCGGCATGCGCCGCGCCCACTACCGCTTCGAGCACTCCTGGCTCGTCGATGCGGGGGCGGATGCGGTGCTCGCGCTCCTCGAGGACGTCGGCGGCTACGGGCGGTGGTGGCCGGGCGTCCGCGCGACGGGCTCGCGCGCGGCGCCCGGCGCTCGCGAGGCGGCCCTCGTCGTGCGCGCACCGCTCGGGTACCGCATCCGCTTCGCCCTCCGCGAGGCCGGGCGGACGGCGGACGAGCTGCGCGCGACCATGAGCGGCGACCTCGCGGGCTCGTGCTCGTGGCGCGTGCGCCCCGAGGCCGGCGGCACGCGCGTCCACTTCGAGCAGGAGGTCGAGGCGAAGGCGCCGCTCCTGCGGCTCGCGAGCCTGCTGCTGCACCGCGCGCTCGCGGCCCAGCACGCGCTCGTCATGCGCCGCGCGGCGCGCGGGATGCGGCGGGCGCTCGCCGATTCCCGGTCCTCGGGCAACAGGGGTATGGTCGCGGGGTGGCTGACAGCATCCTCCTCGGGCACGCACCCAGGCCGACCGACGGCGCACAGCTCGCGAAGCGCATCCGCACCGTCGTCATCGCGGCAGAGCCCGCCGGCATCGCCTGCACCTCGATCATCGACGCCGAGCTCGACGGGCCCGACATCGCCCGGCTGCACCTCGACCTGACGGGCTTCATCCTCGCCGGGGAGGTCGACCGCGACCGCGCGCGCCTCGAGCCCCAGGGCGCGTCCGTGCGGTGGGAGTCGGCCGTGCTGCGCGACCTGCGCGTGCACGCCGCGCCCATGCACGTCTCGGGCGCCGACGTCACGCTCGACGCGCAGCTCACCGACGTGCCGTTCACCTGGATCGAGACGGACCACGGCGAGCTCGCCGTCGACCTCGCCCGGCCGACGGCCGACCGGCCGCTGCACGGGCACGCGATCGTGTCGGTGCCGAAGTCGCAGATCGGGAAGGCCGTGCTCGGGCTCGCCGAGTCGGCGCTGCTCGACCACGGCGTCTCGGTGTCGAAGCTCGACCTCGACATCGAGTCCGCGGGGCCTCGCGACCTCCGGGTCGCCGTCGACGCGAAGGTCCGCAAGGGCCTCCTCGGCGCCTCGGTGCGCGGCACGGCGAGCGCCTCGATCGACGACCGCATGGGCGTGACGCTCTCCGACATCCACGTCGACAGCGGCAACCCGATCGTCGCCGCGATGCTCGGCGCGGTGCGCGGCCGCATCGCCGCCTACGAGGGCCGCCGCATCGACCTCGCGTCGCAGCTGCCCTCGGGCATCGCGCTCGCCGACGTGCGGGTGCGCGTGACCGACGCGGTGACGATCGAGGCGCGGCTGGTCTAGGCGCCGACGAGCGCCGGAGCCGAGCGCGGCGCGAGGCGCAGGCCCGCCGCCTCGAGCCGTCGCGCCGACTCGTCGGCGTCGATCCAGTCGAGGTGCGCGAAGTCGCCGAGCGGCACGACGGAGTGCAGCACCGTCGTCGGGTAGACGTGCACGAGGTTGAACGCGCGAGCGCCGTCGCGGCCGCGCGTGCCGCCGACCGGCACGTTGAGGTCCTGCGTGTAGCACGTGGCGGACGCGACGGAGACGGGGATGCCGCCGAACGTCGCGGTCGACGAGTAGTGCAGGTGCCCGGCGAGGATCGAGCGCACGTCGGTGCCGACGAGCGCCTCCTCGAGGTTGCGCTGGTCGCGCAGCTCGACGCTCGCGGCGAGGTCGAGCACGCTCGGCACGGGCGGGTGGTGCATCGCGAGGATCGTGCCGTGCGGGGCCGGCTCGGCGAGCTCGGCGCGCAGCCACTCGAGCTGGGCGTCGGCGACCTCCCCGTGGTGGTGCCCCGGCACGGTCGAGTCGAGCGTGATGATGCGCAGGCCGCCGATGCGCGTGACCGCGTCGATCGGCGCGTCGGACGCCGGCTCGTCGAGCAGCTCGGTGCGGAACGCCCGGCGCTCGTCGTGGTTGCCCATGACCCACACGACCTCGGCGCCCAGCGACTCCGCGACCGGGTCGACGATCCCGCGGAGGCGACGGTACGCATCCGCCTCGCCCCTGTCGGCGAGGTCGCCGGTGAAGACGATCGCCTCGGGCCGGGCGCCGGATGCGTCGAACTCGTCGAAGAGGCGGCGCAGGTGGTCCTCGCTCGCGACGCGGTCGTAGAGGCGGCCGCCGCCGGCGAGCAGGTGGGTGTCGGAGATGTGGAGGAGGAAGTGGTCCGGCCGCGGGTGCTCGGCCGAGCGGGTTGTCACGATTCGTCCTATCCGGGTGTCGGGTTCGGCACAGTGTCGAGCTCTGCTCGGAGGCTAGTCCAGCGTGCGCGCGCGAACGCGGCGTGAACTCGGCGTGTACCGATGGAGAACAGGGCGGCTCTCCACCGGATTCCCGAGAAGTAGCATGGATGTACCCCGAGGGAAGGACCGGCCCACGCAGTGACCGACGAGCAGCAGCGGAACGCACCGGCGCACGACGGCGCGTTCGCGCCCGCGCCACCGGTCAGGGGCATCCGGGTCTCCGACGCCCCGGAGCTCGTCGTGCTGCCGGCCGGCGGCCGCTTCGACCGGTTCGACCGGCCGGATGTCGTGGTGCAGAAGGGCCGCTACGCGCTGCAGAGCGGCCACATGACGCCCCACGAGTCGATGGTCGAGGACCTGCTCGCCCTGCGCGACGCGCTCGACGCCGCCGACATCCCGTGCCTCCTCGTGCGCGACGACGACGGGAGGCCGATCGTCGCGGTCGATCGGGCGCTGCGCAAGCAGCTCACCGCGGCGCTCGCGACGGCGTTCGCAGACGAGCCGTTCTACGCCGAGGCGATCGCGCCCGACAAGGCGGTGCGCGGGGGAGCGGCGCTGCTCGCCGACGGGCAGCTCGCGGGGCACCGCAAGGCGTCGGCGATGCGCGTCTACCGCCCGCGCGTCGCGCCCTTCGGGCGGCTGCGCTACGGGCGCGAGACCGCCGCGCAGCTCGAGCTGTGGCGGTTCGGGGAGGAGACGCTCAAGGCGCCGCTGCCGAACGCGCTCATGCGCGCGACGATGCCGCGCAGCGAGGCCGTCGTCGACACGGTGCACCGGTTCGGCCGGGAGTGGCAGACGATCCGCGACATGTGGGAGCCGCTCGCGAGCGACGTGGCGTTCGACATCGACATCGTCTTCTCGTGGGTCGACGGCTCGAGCGACGAGTTCCAGCGCGAGCGCGCCCGCCGCATGCAGGCGTACGTCGTCGGCGAGGGGGACGACTCCGAGGCGCGCTACCGCCAGATCGACGAGCTGAAGTACGCGCTGCGCTCGGTGCACATGTTCGCGCCGTGGGTGCGCCGCATCTTCATCGGGACCGACTCGCCGGCGCCCGAGTGGCTCGCCGAGCACCCGCGGGTGACGCTCGTGCCCGCGGAGGCGATGTTCGCCGACCCGTCGGTGCTGCCGACGCACAATTCGCACGCGGTCGAGGCGCAGCTGCACCGGATCGAGGGGCTCTCGGAGCACTTCCTCTACTCGAACGACGACATGTTCTTCGGCCGGCCGCTGCGGCCCGACATCTTCTTCTCGCCCGGCGGCATCACGAAGTTCGTCGAGGCGACGACCCGCATCGGGCTCGGCGAGACGCACGAGCGCCGCTCGGGGCACGACAACGCGGCGCGCACGAACCGGCGGCTCCTCCGCGAGCGGTTCGGCGCCATCACGACGCGCCACCTCGAGCACTGCGCCGCGCCCCTGCGGCGCAGCGTCATGGCCGAGCTCGAGGCCGAGTTCCCCGAGGACTTCCGCCGCACCGCCGCCGCGCAGTTCCGCTCGGCGACCGACATCTCGGTCACGAACTCGCTGTACCACTACTACGCGCTCATGACCGGCCGCGCGGTGCAGCAGCGCGACGCGAAGGTGCAGTACATCGAGACGACGCTGCGCAAGGCGCTGCCGGCGATGGACCGCCTGCTGCGCAAGCGCGACCAGGACATGTTCTGCCTCAACGACGGCTCGTTCCCCGAGCTCTCGGTCGAGGACCGCACGCGCGCGGTGCGCGAGTTCCTCGAGGCCTACTTCCCGATCCCCGCACCCTGGGAGCGGCAGTCCGCGGCCGCGGCCGCCTCGGTGCCGGCGACGTCCGCCTCGGGCTGAGCCGGGCGGCGGCATGACGCAGGCATCCGATGTTCGCGGGCTGTCGCGAGGAGGGGAATGCGACTCCTGCGCGTCGAGTCGCGCGAACATCGGATCTCTGTCACGCTAGTCGCTGGATCGAAGGAGTTCCCATGCGGCAAGCGGTCATCGGCGTCGATATCGGCACCTCGAGCACGAAGGGCGTGCTCGTGGGCCTCGACGGCGAGGTGCTCGCGAGCGCGGCGCGCGAGCACGCGGTCGATCGGCCGGCACCGGGGCACGTCGAGATGGACGCCGAGCGCTGGTGGCTCGAGCTCATCGAGCTCGTCCGGGAGCTGCTCGAGCGCGGCAGCGCTGAGGTCGTCGCGGTCGGCGTGAGCGGCATGGGCCCCTGCGTCGTGCTGCTCGACGCCGACGGGGCACCGGTACGGCCCGCGATCCTCTACGGCGTCGACACGCGAGCCGGCGAGCAGATCGCGCGGCTGCGCGCCGAGCTCGGGGAGGGGCCGATCGTCGAGCTCGGCGGCACGCCGCTCACCTCGCAGGCCGCGGGGCCGAAGATCGCCTGGGTGCGCGAGCACGAGCCGGAGGCGTACGCGCGAGCGCGATCCTTCGCGATGCCGGCGTCGTTCCTCGCCCACCGCCTGACGGGCGAGCTGCTGCTGGACCACCACTCCGCGAGCCAGTCCTGGCCGCTCTACGACCTCGACGGCGCGCGCTGGCACGAGCCGTGGTGGGACGCGATCGCGCCGGGCATCGAGCGGCCTCAGCTCGCGCTGCCGAGCGACGCCGCGGGCACCGTCACTGCCGAGGCCGCGCGCCTCACCGGGCTCCCGGCTGGCATCCCCGTCGCGCTCGGCACGATCGACGCGTGGACGGAGGCGGTGAGCGCCGGCGCGACGGGCAGCGGCGACCTCATGCTCATGTACGGCACGACGATGTTCCTCATCACGACGACGGACGAGCGGCCAGCTGCGCCGGGAATGTGGACGACGCGCGGCGTCGAGGCCGGCTCCTACTCGCTCGCCGGCGGCATGGCGACATCCGGCGCGATCACGACGTGGCTGCGCGACCTGCTCCCCGGGAGCGACTACGCGACGCTCATCCGGCTCGCGGAGGAGAGCGGGCCGGGCGCGGGCGGGCTGCTGATGCTGCCGTACTTCGCGGGGGAGCGGACGCCCATCCAGGACCCGGATGCGCGCGGCGTGCTCGTGGGCATGACCCTCGACACCACCGCGGGCGACCTCTATCGCGCCGCGCTCGAGGCGACCGCCTTCGGGGTGCGCCACAACATCGAGGTGATGCGCGATGCCGGCACCCGCATCGACCGCGTCGTCGCGGTCGGCGGTGGCACGACGGGCGGGCTCTGGACGCGCATCGTCTCGGACGTGACCGGGTTGCCGCAGGCCGTGCCGAGCGTGACGGTAGGCGCGAGCTTCGGCGCCGCCTTCCTCGCGGCCGGGCTCGTCGGCGATCCCGACATCGCCGCATGGAACCCGCCCGCGGTGGTCGTCGAGCCCGACCCCGCGCGACGCGCGCTCTACGACGAGCGCTATCGCCACTACCGCGACCTCTATCCGGCCACCCGCGAGATCGCCCACGCGCTCGCGGCCGGCAGCCGCTGACCACCTACAGGAGGAGCACCATGACGACCGCCTATGCCATCCCCGAGCGACGCGCGTGGCCCGAGGCCGCCCCTAGGACCGTCTACGCCGTCGCCTCCGGCGACCTCCGGCTCGCCGCGAACACGACGTGCTGGCCGGCGCAGCAGGCCTTCGAGGCGCAGGTGCGCGCGGCCCTCGAGTCGCACGGGTGGGCGATGCAGCGCGCGCACGACGTGGACCCCGAGACGGGGCACGGCTTCATCGACTCCCAAGCCCGGGGCATCGAGGTCTTCCGCTCGGTGCCGAAGGAGGCGCCGGTCGTCGTCGTCGACGCTGTCTGGCAGTACAGCCACCACGTGCTCGCGGGCCTCCGCGCGCACCGAGGGCCGATCCTGATCGTGGCCAACTGGGCGGGAGAGTTCCCCGGCCTCGTCGGCCTGCTCAACCTCACGGCGAGCCTGACCAAGGCCGGCATCGCGCACTCGATCCTCTGGAGCGAGGACTTCACCGACGAATGGGCGCTCGGCAAGCTCCGCGAGTGGCTCGAGACCGGTTCGATCGAGCACGACACGTCGCACGTGCGCCCCCTCGGGGCGCTGCCCGACGGTCCGGAGGCCGAGCTCGGCACGGCGCTCGCGGAGCAGCTGCGCGACGACCACGCGGTCATCGGCATCTTCGACGAGGGCTGCATGGGCATGTACAACGCGATCATCGACGACGAGATGCTCAACGCGACGGGCATCTACAAGGAGCGGCTCTCGCAGAGCGCGCTGCTCGCCGAGATGGATCGCGTGCCCGCCGGGGAGGCCGAGGCGGCGCTCGGTTGGCTGGAGGACGCGGGGCTGCGGTTCCACTGGGGCACGGACGACGCGACGGAGCTGACCCGCGCGCAGGTGCTGAGCCAAATGCGCATGTACATCGCGGCACTGCGCATCGGCGACGACTACGGCGTCGATGCCATCGGCATCCAGTACCAGCAGGGCCTCAAGGACCAGTGCGCCGCCTCCGACCTGGCCGAGGGCCTGCTCAACAACGTCGAGCGCCCGCCGGTGCGCTCGCGCGACGGCGCTCGCGAGCTGTGGCCGGGGGCGCCGCTGCCGCACTTCAACGAGGTCGACGAAGGGGTCGCGGTCGATGCGCTCGTGACGAACCGGGTGTGGACCGCGATGGGCTTCGACCCCGCGACGACGCTCCACGACATCCGCTGGGGCGAGGAGTACGACGGCGACTTCGTCTGGGTGTTCGAGATCTCGGGCTCGGTGCCCGCGAGCCACAACGGCGGCTACGACAAGTCCTACTCGATGCGCCAGGTGCCGATGTTCTTCCCGAAGGGCGGCGGCACGCTCGCGGGGGTCTCGAAGCCTGGGGAGATCGTCTGGTCGCGGGTGTTCGTGATGGACGGCGCGCTGCATGCCGACGTCGGCCGCGCGCACGTCGTGGAGCTGCCGGAGGAGGAGACGCGCCGCCGGCTGGAGTCGACGGACCCGCAGTGGCCGATCATGCACGCCGTCCTGCACGGCGTGAGCCGCGACCAGCTCATGGCGCGGCACAAGTCGAACCATGTGCAGGTGGCCTACGCCCCCGATGCCGAAGCCGCCGACCGCGCGCTCACCGCGAAGGCGGCCATGCTCTCGGGCATGGGCATCCAAGTGCACCTCTGCGGCGACGTCGCGCTGTGAGCCGTGGGCGGTCGGATGTCTGACGGAGCCTCATCCCGACGCATCCGACCGGCCGATGCGGCGCGGAGCGCGGCCCGCGCGCGGCGCTGCCCGCGCCGACGGTCCGCCAACGGCGCGGCCGAGCGCGACCTGGCGCGGCCCGCGCGCACCGGCCAAATGGTTATCCGCTCGTGACCTTCCGGGGTCGCGCATGGCGCGCGCGGTAGGTACATTCAGATACAACTTGCGACGGCGGTTCCGATGTGGGCATCATAGGTCGGATCTTTCCGACGCGAGTCGGCGACGACTATTCCTCCAACGAAGCAGGTTCGACGTGACAGCAGCCCTCCTCGAGGTCGAGGGGATCAGCAAGAGCTTCCCGGGCGTCCGGGCGCTCCACGAGGTGCAGTTCAGCCTGCACGCCGGTGAGGTGCTCGTGCTCGTCGGCGAGAACGGAGCGGGCAAGTCGACGCTCATGAAGATCCTCTCGGGGATCTACCAGCGCGACACAGGGTCGATCCGCGTCGACGGGCAGGAGGTCGAGATCACGACGCCGGCCCGCGCGCAGGAGCTCGGGATCAGCATCATCCACCAGGAGATGAACCTCATGCCCGACCTCACGGTCGCGCAGAACATCTACATCGGGCGCGAGCCGCGCAAGGGCCCCTTCCTCGACGAGCGCGGTCTGAACCGGAAGGCGCAGCAGCTCCTCGACGAGCTCGGGATCAAGCTCGATGCGAAGGCGCTCGTCGGCGACCTCACCGTCGCGAAGCAGCAGATGGTCGAGATCGCGAAGGCGCTCTCGTTCAACGCGCGCGTGCTCATCATGGACGAGCCCACGTCCGCGCTCACCGACACCGAGGTCGAGACGCTCATCGGGCTCATCGAGAGCCTGCGGGCTAAGGGCACCGGCATCATCTACATCTCGCACCGCATGGAGGAGCTCAAGCGCCTCGCCGACCGCGTGACCGTGCTCCGCGACGGCGAGTACATCGGCACGCTCGAGCGCGACGAGATCCACGTCCCCACGATCATCGAGATGATGGTCGGCCGCGCCATCGACGAGGGCGCTCGACCGCGCGCGAGCGAGCACGCCCGCGACGACGTCGTGCTGCGCGTGAGCGGGCTCTCGACCCGGGATCTGCTGCGCGACGTCAGCTTCGAGCTCCACCGCGGCGAGATCCTCGGCTTCGCCGGGCTCATGGGCGCTGGCCGCACTGAGAGCGCCCGCGCGATCATCGGCGCCGACCCTCGCACGGCCGGCTCGATCGAGGTGCACGGCAAACCGGTGACGATCCGCCAGCCGGCGGACGCCGTCAAGGCGGGCATCGGCTACCTCTCCGAGGACCGGAAGCGCCTGGGGCTCATGCTCGAGCAGAGCGTGACCTTCAACACCTCGCTCGCCTCGATCGACCGATTCACCGGGCCGCTCGGCTTCGTGCAGCAGGCGAAGGCCCGGCGGGTGGCGCAGCAGTACGTCGAGGACCTGCGCACGAAGACGCCCTCGACCGAGCAGCTCGTCAAGCTGCTCTCCGGGGGCAACCAGCAGAAGGTCGTCATCGCGAAGTGGCTGGCGCGCGACAGCGACATCCTGATCTTCGACGAGCCGACGCGAGGCATCGACGTCGGCGCGAAGGAGGAGATCTACCGGCTGCTGCAGCGACTGGCGGACGAGGGCAAGTCGATCATCGTCATCTCGAGCGAGCTGCCCGAGGTGCTGCGACTCGCGCACCGCATCGTCGTGATGGCGAACGGCCGGGTGACCGGCACGCTCGCCAACGAGGACGCGACCCAGCAGAAGATCATGGACTACGCGACGAACCTGGTCGCGGACGAACAGGGAGCAGCATGAGCGACACCATTCAGCAGACCCCTGCGCCGGCACCCTCCGACGAGGCCGTCGCGAGCGAGCGCGGCAAGCGCGCCGACATCTGGCGCAAGGGCCTGCAGCAGGGCCTCGCCTTCGGCACGCTCATCGTGCTGCTCGTCTTCTTCTCGATCGCGAGCAGCAACTTCTTCACGTGGTCGAATATCTCGGGCATCCTGCTCGCGACCGCCGTCATCGGCATCCTCGCCCTCGGCACGACGTTCGTGATCACGACGGGCGGCATCGACCTGTCGATCGGCACCGGCATGACGCTCGCCTCCGTGATGACCGGCATCTTCGCGGTCAACCTCGGGATGCCCCTCGTGGTCGGTGTGCTCGCGGGCATCGCGACGGGCGCGCTCATGGGGCTCATCAACGGCGTCAACGTCGCCTTCCTGCGGCTGCCGCCGTTCATCGCGACGCTCGCGATGATGATGGTGGCGCAGGGCCTCGCGCTCGTCATCTCCGGCGTCCGCCCGATCTACTTCTCGAGCGTCCCGGGGTTCAAGGGCATCGCGACCGGCACCCTCGTCCCAGGCCTCCCGAACGCGGTGCTCATCATGTTCGCGCTCGCGGCGATCGCCTACGTCATGCTCGCGAAGACGTCGTTCGGCCGCTACACGGTGGCGATCGGCTCCAACGAGGAGGCGACGCGCCTCTCCGGCGTGAACACGCGCCGCTGGCTCGTCACCGTCTACACCGTCGCGGGCGTCTTCACCGGCATCGCCGGTGTCGTCATGGCGGCTCGCCTCGACTCGGCGCAGCCGCAGCTCGGCGTCGGCTACGAGCTGCAGGCGATCGCCGCGGTCATCATCGGCGGCACCTCGCTGCTCGGCGGCCGGGGCTCCATCGTCGGCACCCTCATCGGCGCCCTCATCATGAGCGTGCTCATCAACGGACTGCGGATCATGTCGATCCAGACCGAGTGGCAGAACGTCGTCGTCGGCGTCGTGATCGCCATCGCGGTGTTCGCCGACACCCTGCGCAACCGCAAGGGCGTCTGAGAAGCCTGCGCACGACGGCCCCGTGCCGACCGTCGCGCGCTGCCGGAGCGCTCCGGCACCTCCTCGCCCGCGAGGGAGACAGCGGCACAGCACCAAGGAGAGAGTCGGGCCACCGGCTCCGAGAGACAACGGAGTTTCCATGAAGTTCAGCAAGAGGACGGCGCTCTTCGCCGGCACCGCGGCGGTCGCGCTCGCGCTCGTCGGCTGCTCCAGCGGCGGCTCGGCGCCGACCGCCTCGGAGGGCGGCACGGGGGCGGAGGGCAACGGCGAGGGCCTGCAGATCGCGCTCGTGTCGAAGGGCTTCCAGCACCAGTTCTGGCAGGCCGTGCGCACGGGCGCGGAGGAGGCCGCTGCGGAGCACGGCGTCGAGGTGACCTTCGAGGGTCCCGCCGCCGAGACCGAGATCGACGCGCAGCTGCAGATGCTGCAGGCGGCGATCGACCGCGGCCCCGACGCGATCGGCTACGCCGCGCTCGACCCGCAGGCGTGCATCCCGCTCTACGAGACGGCCGAGTCCGCCGGCATCCCGATCGTGGAGTTCGACGCGCCCTGCGACAGCGAGTACAGCCAGAACCTCGCGGCGACCGACTCCATCGCGGCGGGTGCGCTCGCCGCCGAGCACATGGCCGAGCTCATCGGCGGCGAGGGCCAGATCGGCATCGTCGGCCACAGCCAGATCAACTCGACCGGTGTCGAGCGCCGGGACGGCTTCGTGCAGTACATCGAGGAGAACCACCCCGACATCGAGATCGTCGACATCCAGTACGGCGACGGCGACCACCTCCGCTCGGCCGACATCGCCAAGGCGATGATCGCCGCGCACCCTGACCTCGTCGGCCTCTACGGCACGAACGAGGGCTCGGCGATCGGCATCGTGAACGCGGTGAGCGAGCTCGGCCTCCCGAACGGCGAGATCACGGTCATCGGGTTCGACTCCGGCGCCGCGCAGATCGAGGCGATCCGCAGCGGTGCGATGGCGGGCGCGATCACGCAGGACCCGATCGGCATCGGCCGCACGGTGGTCGAGAACGCCATCGCCGCGATCAACGGCGAGGAGCTCGACGACTTCACCGACACCGGCTCGTACTGGTACGACGCTGACAACATCGACGACCCGGAGATCGCCGCGGTCCTCTACGAGTGACCCGCTGATCCAGCGGCGGCGCCCCCGGTCCTCGCGGATCGGGGGCGCTCGCTACGCCGGGAGCGCGAGCAGCGCGCGCGGATGGTCGACGAGCATGCGCTCGACGACCTCGTCGCCGACCCGCTCGCGCAGGCGCGGCACGTAGCGGTCGCCGAGGTACGCGAGCCCCGGCATGCCGCCGTAGGCGATGTAGCGCGAGGCGCGCGCGACGTCGCCTCCGAGCGCGATGCGATCGTGCCCGCTATCGACGACCGCGGCGGTGAGCTCGAGCAGCTCGTGGTCGCTGTGCTCCCGCCACCGGGCCATGCCGTCGTAGCCGAGCGTCGCGCCGCGCTCGATGAGCGAGGCGTGGAAGCCGGGGTCGAGCAGCCGGTCCGCGTGCGCGAGCAGCACGCGCGCGGCCCCGACGCCCGCGCGCTCGAGCAGGTCGAGCACCTCGTGGGCGGCGGTGCCGTGCTCGAGGTGCACGACGAGGGCCGCACCGGTCGCGGCGTGCGCGATGGCGGCCGCCTCGAGCGTCGCTCGCTCGAACGCGGAGATCGACCAGTAGCCGATGCCGGTCTTGACGACGCCCGCCCGCACCGGCGCGCCGTCGTGCCGCGCTGCGCGGGCGCCCACCTCGTCGCGCACCGGCATCCCGTCGCGCAGGTCCGCGATGAACCGCTCGGCGCGCGCTCCGACGTCGAGCTCGCGGAGCGGGTGTCCCGCCGGGTAGTGCGCCTCGCGGTGGAGCCCCGTGCTCGCGACCACCGCGAGCCCCGTCGCGGCGCTGATGGCGGCGGCATCCTCCGGTCGCCTGCCGAGCCCGATCGGGGTCGCGTCGAGCATCGCCGCGAAGCCGCTGCCGCGCAGGGCGCTCGCCTCCGCCTCCGACCGCTCCGGGTCGTCGAGCTCGTCGCCGGGCAGGAGGGGCGAGACCTGGAAGAGGTGCTCGTGCGCGTCGACCGGCCCGAGCGACGCGGCATCGATGTCGCCGAGCACGGTGCGGACGCGCGCCATCAGCGGAACGGGGTCGCGGCGTCCGCGAGGCGCTCGACGAGCGCCGGCGTCATCTCGAGCCCGAAGACCTCGGCGATGACCTGCGTCCAGCCGTGGATGAAGTAGCGCCAGCCGTCGACGACCTCGAGACCGCGCTCGGCCGCTTGCGCCTCGGCTTGACGGAGGAACTCGAGCGAGCCGCGGTAGTTGAACTCCCACGCGACGGCGCGCTCGGGGAACGGCGTGCCGTCCGGCAGCGGGGAGCCGGGCCGATCCTTCCCGAGGCCGGATGCGTTGACGACGAGGCTGCCGGCCGGCGCGTCGGCGAGCACGGCGCGCGTCGCCTCGGGGCTCGCCTCCACGAGGTGGAGCAGCTCGAGCGGCGTGCCGCGCCGCGCGTGGACCTCGGCGAGGTGGTCGAGCCGAGCACGGCTCGTGTCGGTGACGACGATGCGGCGCGGCGCGTCCTCTCGCTCGGCGAGGCGCCAGGTGAGCGCGAGACCGGCGCCGCCGGCCCCGAGCACGACGGCGTCCCGCACGCCGCCGAACGCTTGCGACCCCACGATCTCGTCGAGCGCGAGCCCCGCGGTGAGCGGATCCTTCGCGTGGCCGAGCAGCCGCTCGCCCCGCTTGGCGATGCTCGAGACCTCGCCGCAGGCCCGCGCGAACTCGTCGAGCTCGTCGAAGAGGTCGCTTGCCGCGGCGTAGAGCGCCATCTTGTGCGTGGTCACGAGCGCACCGCGGTGGTCGGGATCGTCGCGGATGGCCTCGACGAGCGCCCGGTACTGCGCGTCGGTCGCGTCGAGCGGCAGGTCGTGCCCCTCGAGCCGGCGCGTGGGGAGCTCGAGGATCTCGGCCCAGACGGGGAAGATGCGCATGATCGACGACGCGCCCGTGGAGACGCCGATGAACCCCATCCGACCGCTCATGCCGACCTCGCCGCCCGCAGCGCGTCGGCGTACCGCGCCGCGCGCGTCTCGATCGCGTCCCAGTCGCCGGCCTCGAGCGCCGCGCGGGGCAGCAGGTCGCCCCCCGCGCCGACCGCGATGGCGCCGGCGGCGAGGAAGTCGGCGAGGTTCTCGGCCGTGACGCCGCCCGTCGGCATGAGCACGGCGTCGGCGAAGGGCTCGCGGAGCGCCTTGACGAGCGCCGGCCCGCCGAGGGACGCGGGGAAGACTTTCACGACGTCGACGCCGAGCGCCATCGCCTGCATGACCTCGCTCGGCGTCATCGCGCCGGTCATGGTGGTGAGCCCGGTCGCGAGCATCGCGCGCGCGAGCTCGGGGAGCGTGCCGGGCGAGACCAGGAAGGCGGCGCCCGCGGTCGCCGAGGCCTCGGCCTGGGCCGCGGTCGTCACCGTGCCGGCCCCGACGACCGCGCCGGGATGGCGGTGCCGCAGCTCGGCGATCGCCTCGAGCGCACCGGGGGTCGAGAACGTCACCTCGATGCCGGTGATGCCGCCGCGCACGAGCGCGTCGCCGGCTGCGACGGCGGCCTCGGCGCTCGGGGCGCGGACGACGGCGAGCACGCCGGCCTCCCTCACGCGCTGCAGCGTGCCCGCTGCGAGTCGGTTGGTCACTGCGGCTCCTTCCCGCGGCCCTCTGCCGCGCTGTCGATGCGGTTGACGGGGTGGGGCGCCGGGCGCCCCTCGAGCACGGCGAGCGCGTTCGCGACGGCCATCGCCCCCATCGCGTCGACCGCCTCGACCGTCTGCGCGCCGAGGTGCGGCGTCACCGTCACCCGATCGGCGAGGTCGTCGGCGAGGAGCGGCGAGGCGCTCGCCGCCGTGTCGCCCGAGAGCGTGTCGGCCGCGAACGCCGCGACTCGGCCGTCGCGGATCGCCGCCGCGAGCGCTGCCTCGTCGACGAGGTCGGCTCGAGCGGTGTTGACGAGCACGATCGGCCGCTCGAGCCGGTCGAGCCACGAGGCGTCGACGAGCGCCTGCCCACCCGGCGCGTGGAGGGAGACGAGGTCGCAGCGGTCGGCCATGGCGGCGAAGTCGAGCGGCTCGGCTCCGGCCGAGCGCACCTGCGCCGCGTCGAGCATGGGATCCGCGGCGAGGATGCGCGGGCCGAAGCCCCGCAGGCGGGCGGCGACGCCGCGGCCGATGCGGCCGAGCCCCACGATGCCGACCGCGAGGGCGCCGAG
>NZ_JANQCH010000139.1 GCF_024723325.1 Agrococcus sp. HG114 | reverse complement strand
GGGTCGTCGGCAGCGTCAGATGTGTAAAAGAGCCAGCCCTCGGCGCGCACGCGAGCCGCGAACGCCGCGACCCGCTCCCAGTCCCGCGTCGCCTCGAGCGCCGGGCGGGCGGCCCCGAGCATCCGCTCGATCACCACCCAGGCGGGTGCGGCGGATGCGGAGGCCGGGTCGACGAGGTCCGCCTCCGTGCCGTGCCGCGCGGCGTGCCACACGGCGGCGTCGAGCAGCTCGGGCTGCCGGGCGGCCGCCGCGTGCGGCAGCTCGCCCGCCGCCGCCGTCTCGACGAGCGCCCGGCTCAGCAGCGCGAGCGCGACGGTCTCGTCGGCGCGGAGCTGCGCGTCGAACACGCGCAGCTCGACCGTCGGGTAGTGCTCGGGGAGCCGCGCCATCCAGAAGAGGGAGTGCTCGTCGATCGTCGCGCCGAGGCCGACGATCGCGCGCACCCGGCGCTCGTAGTCGGCCGCGTCCGCGAAGTCGGGCGGCACCGACGCGGTCGTGAAGCGGCGGCCGACGATCGTGCGCCAGCTCGCGAAGCCCGTGTCGCGGCCGTCGAAGCACGGCGAGTTCGCCGACAGCGCGAGCAGCGGCGCGAGCCACGGGCGCATCGCCCGCAGCACGGCGACCCCCTCGTCGCGGGAGCGCACCGCGACGTGCACGTGCAGGCCCTGGATGCGGTGGTCGGGGCGGGCGGCGCCCAGCAGCTCGTCGAAGCGGGCGTAGCGGTCGCCGTCGCTCACGCGCGAGCGCTCCCGGCCGATCGGGGTGCCGACGCTCGCCGCGACGAGGCCTCGCCGCTCGGCGGCGGCGCCCACGGCGCTCCGCCAGCGCCGCAGCACGCGGTCGGCCGTGGGCGCGTCGACGAGCACGGGTGTCGAGAGCTCGAGCTGCGAGCGCAGGAACTCGTGGCTCACCCGGCCCTCGACGCCGCGCTCGACCTCGGCGAGCACCTCCTCGGCCACGTCGACGGGGTCGAGGCTCGCGGGCTCGAGCAGCGCGACCTCCTCCTCGACCCCGAACGTGCGGGGCGATCGCGGCGCCGGATGCACGACCGTCATGCGCGGATTCTCGCACGCCGCTGTGTGCGCCTCCCGGCGCACCCGGTCGGATGCTGGCTGAGAAGTCGCCGATGGTGCGCCGCAGACCCATGGTGGACAGTGAAGCCATGCGCGCGATCTGGAAGGGCTCGATCACCTTCGGGCTGGTGAACGTCCCGGTGAAGCTGTACTCCGCGACCGAGGAGCACGACCTGCAGCTGCACCAGGTGCACGACGCCGACGGCGGGCGCATCCGCTACGAGCGCAAGTGCGAGGTGTGCGGCAAGAAGGTCGCGTACGAGCACATCGACAAGGCGTACGACGACGGCGAGCAGACCGTCGTGCTCACGGGCGACGACCTCGAGGCGCTCCCGGCGGAGCGCTCGCGCGAGATCGAGGTGCTCGAGTTCGTGCCGAACGAGCAGATCGACCCGATCCTGTTCGAGCGCAGCTACTACCTCGAGCCCGACTCGAAGAGCCCGAAGGCCTACGTGCTCCTGCGCCGCGTGCTCGAGGAGACCGAGCGCACCGCGGTCGTGCGCCTCTCGCTGCGGCAGCGCACGCGGCTCGCGACCATGCGGGTGCGCGACGACGTGCTGCTCGTGCAGACGATCCGCTGGTCGGACGAGGTGCGCGCGGCCGAGTTCGACTCGCTCGGCGACGACCTGAGCGTCGGCAAGCGCGAGCTCGACCTCGCCCGGTCGATCGTGCGCGACCTCGAGGCCGACTTCGACCCCGAGCAGTACGTCGACGAGTACCAGGAGCAGCTGCGCACGCTCGTCGAGGCGAAGCTCGAGCAGGGCGACGCGCTCGACACCGCCGCGACGTTCGGCGAGACCGACGACGAGGAGGGCGCGGAGGTCATCGACCTGCTCGAGGCGCTGCAGCGCTCGGTCGAGAAGCGCAAGGGGGCGGATGCGCCGAAGGGCTCGCGCGCGTCGAAGGGCTCGGATGCGTCGGAGGAGTCGGAGGACGCCGACGAGGACGCCGGCGCGAGGCCAGCGGCCCGCTCCCGCAAGGCGCCGGCGAGCTCCGGCGCGAAGGCGGCAGCGACCAAGAAGGGCACGGCGTCGAAGCCGGCCACGAAGCAGCCCGCGGCGAAGAAGCCCGCGGCGAAGCAGCCGGCCGCGAAGAAGCCGGCAGCGAAGTCGACGGCGGCGAGCAAGCGGAAGTCCGCCTGACGTGGCGGCCGCCGACCGGATCGTCGTGGGCGGGCGGAGCCTGCGCTTCACGAACCCCGACAAGGTGCTGTACCCGTCGACCGGGACGACGAAGCGCGACGTCCTCGAGTACGTCCTGCGCGCATCCGAGCCCATCATCGCCCATGCGGGCGGCCGCCCCGTCACGCGCAAGCGCTGGACGGAGGGCGTCGGCACCGAGCGGAAGCCCGGGCAGGTGTTCTTCCAGAAGACGCTCGAGAAGGGCGCGCCCGAGTGGGTGCAGACGGTCGAGCTGCAGCACTCGACGGGCCCGAAGCAGTACCCGGTGCTCACCGAGCCCGCGGTGCTCGCGTGGATGGCGCAGATGGGCGCGCTCGAGCTGCACGTGCCGCAGTGGCGCATGCTCGACGGGGAGCGGCAGAACCCCGACCGGCTCGTGCTCGACCTGGATCCCGGCCCCGGCGCCGACCTCGACGACTGCGCGCAGGTGGCGCTGTGGGTGCGCGAGGTGCTCGAGGACATCGACCTGCACCCCGTGCCGCTCACGAGCGGCTCGAAGGGCATCCACCTGTACGCGCGGCTCGACGGCACCGTCACGAGCGAGCAGGCGAGCGAGGTCGCGCACACGCTCGCGCGCTCGCTCGAGCAGATGCACCCCGAGCTCATCGTGAGCGACATGAAGAAGTCGCTGCGCGAGGGCAAGGTGCTGCTCGACTGGAGCCAGAACTCGGGCTCGAAGACGACCGTCGCCCCCTACTCGCTGCGCGGGCGGCTGCGGCCGACGGTCGCGGCGCCGCGCACGTGGGAGGAGATCGAGGCGGGCGGGCTGCAGCAGCTCGAGTACACCGAGGTGCTCGAGCGGCTCGAGCGCGACGGCGACCTCATCGCGTCGCTCGACCCGCCGCCCGACCGGCTCGCGAAGTACCGCGGCATGCGCTCGGCGCACCGCACGCCCGAGCCGGTGCCCGCCGAGCCGCCGACGCCGACCGACGGGCGCTCGTTCGTCATCCAGAAGCACCAGGCGACGCGGCTGCACTACGACTTCCGGCTCGAGCAGGAGGGCGTGCTCGTCTCGTGGGCGGTGCCGAAGGGCCTGCCGTCGAGCCCCAAGCAGAACCGGCTCGGCGTGCAGACCGAGGACCACCCGCTCGAGTACGGCTCGTTCGAGGGCACCATCCCGAAGGGCGAGTACGGCGCGGGCGTCGTGAAGATCTGGGACTCGGGCACGTACGAGCTCGAGAAGTGGCGCGACGACGAGGTGATCGCGACGCTCCACGGGCAGCCCGACGGCGGCCTCGGCGGCGAGCCGTATCGGTTCGCGCTCATCCGCACCGACGCCGAGAAGCGGCAGTGGCTCGTGCACCGCATGAAGGAGCAGGACGCCGAGCGCGACGCGCGGCTCAAGGGCTACGCGCCCTCGAAGGCCGCGCAGGCGCGCGCGGCGCGCGGCGAGGAGCCCGACGACGCGGACGCGGCCGAGCCCGCGGCGCCGCCCGCGCCGCGTCGGCGGCTCGCGCCGAGGCTCGGGCGCACGGCGCGCGCGAAGGGCGACGCCCCGACCGACCTGCGGCCCATGCTCGCGACGCTCGGCGATGCATCCGGCATCGACGACGAGCGCGAGTGGTCGTTCGAGGTGAAGTGGGACGGCTGGCGGGTGCTCGTCGAGCGCTCGGGCTCATCGGTGCGGCTGCTCAGCCGCAACGGGCGCGACCTCTCGGGCGCCTTCCCCGAGCTCGTCGAGGCGGTGCCGAAGGCGATCGAGGCGGATGCGGTGCTCGACGGCGAGGTCGTGATCCTGAAGCGCGGCGCGGCCGACTTCGAGGCGCTCCAGGACCGCGGCGGGCTCTCGGGCCGGCAGGCGGTGCGCGCCGCGAAGGCGACCCCGGCGACGCTCGTGCTGTTCGACCTGCTCGAGGAGGGCGGCGAGCGGCTCGTCGACGAGCGGCTCGACGAGCGGCAGTCGCGGCTCGACGAGCTCGTGCACGAGAGCGCGCGCGTGAAGATCTCGAAGCCGCTGCGCGGCTCGCTCGCGCGGATCCTCGAGGTCACCGCCGAGCGCGGCCTCGAGGGCGTCATGGCCAAGCGGCACGACAGCCGCTACAAGCCGGGCCGGCGCAGCGACGACTGGCGCAAGCTCAAGCACCAGCAGTCGCAGGAGGTCGCGGTCGTCGGCTGGCTCGAGGGCAACGGCTCGCTCGCCGGCACCGTCGGCTCGCTCGTGCTCGCCCTGCCGGGCGAGGACGGGCGGATGCGCTACGCCGGCCGGGTGGGATCGGGCTTCTCGGGGCGCGATCGCGACCGGCTGCGCGACGAGCTGCAGCCGCGGCGCACCGCGCCGGCGATCGAGGGGCTGCCCGCCGACGTCGCGCGCAAGGTGCACTGGGTGCGCGGCGCGGTCGGCGAGGTCGAGCACACGGAGCGCACGACGTCCGGCGCGCTGCGCCACCCGGTCTGGAAGGGCCTGCGCCGCGACAAGGCGCTCGCCGACCTGAACCCGTAGCCCGCCGCCCCCGCCGCCCGCCGCCCCCGCCGCCCCCGCCGCCCCCGCCGAGGAGTGTCGGCCAGATGCCGTCGGGCGGCGGCGCGACGACAACCGGCCGACACTCGTCGACCGAGCGGACGTGCGGGGGCGGGGGCGCGGGGCGCTCGCGGCCGCGGTGGCTCGGGGCAGGGGCGGCGCGGCGGAGGGGCGCGCGCATCGGGCATGCTGAGGAGCATGCCCGAGCCGATCGACGACGCCCCGCTCGCGGGCCTCGTCGTCGCGGACCTCTCGCGCGTGCTCGCCGGCCCGCTCGTCGGGGCGACGCTCGCCGACCTCGGCGCGCGCGTCATCAAGGTCGAGCAGCCCGGCGGCGACGGCACGCGCGCGTGGGCGCCGCCCGCGTCGGCGACCGGCTCCACGTACTTCGACAGCGCGAACCGCGGCAAGGAGTCGATCGCCCTCGACCTCGCCGACGCCGACGACCGGGCGCTCGCGCTCGAGCTCGTCGCGGGCGCCGACGTGGTCATCGAGAACTTCCGCCCGGGCGCCGCCGCTCGCCTCGGGCTCGACCGCGCGGCGCTGCGCGCCCGGCACCCGCGGCTCGTGTGGTGCTCGATCACCGGGTTCGGCGCGCAGCCGGGCGGCGCCGAGCGCGCCGGCTACGACTTCGTCGTGCAGGCCGCGAGCGGCCTCATGCACATCAGCGGCGATCCCGACGGGCCGCCGACGAAGGCGGGCGTCGCGCTCGTCGACGTGCTCACCGCGAAGGACGCGCTCGCGGGCATCCTCGCGGCGCTCGTGCGCCGCGGCACGACCGGCCGGGGCGGGCTCGTCGAGGTCGCGCTGCTCTCGAGCATCCAGGCCGCGCTCGTCAACCAGGCGCAAGCGGTGCTCGGGCCGATCTCGGCGGAGGCGGTGCCCGGCGCGGCGTCGCCCGCTGCACCGCCCGCCCGGCCGACCGAGCCCCGCCGGGCCGGCAGCGCGCATCCGTCGATCGTGCCCTACCAGCTGCTCGCGGCCGCCGACGGGCCGCTCGCGGTCGCGATCGGCACCGACGCGCAGTTCCGCGCGTTCGCGGCGCTGCTCGGTGCGCCGG
>NZ_JANQCH010000138.1 GCF_024723325.1 Agrococcus sp. HG114 | reverse complement strand
ACGAAGAGCACCGGCTGGATGCCGAGGATGCGGCGGGGAGCCCGGGGGCCCGACGGCCGCTGCGGCCACGGGGAGGGGGGGGGCGGCGGGGCGCCCGGCGCCCCCGCCTGTACCCGGGCACGTACGAGGTGGACCGGGTCGAGGGGCCCGTGTTCGCCGTGGGCGGGGAGCGCTTCGTCGTCGACGGAGACCCGCGCACGCCGACGGAGGTCTACGGGGGCACCCAGCTCGTGCCGGCGCTCGGCGAGCTCGCCGAGGCGCACGCGCTCGCGGCTGCCGCCGCGTGCCAGCGAGCCGGCACGTGCGAGCTCGGCGACGACGTGCTCCTCGGCAGCTCGGGCGACGTGCACGTCCAGTGGAGCGATCTGCCGCGCGGTGTCGTGCAGCTCCTGGTGCCGCTCGTCGAGAACCGCGGATCGTCGGCGCAGTGGCTCGACATGGAGGTGCGGCTCACGGTCGAGCCGGGCGGCACGCCCGTGCGGTGGGAGTGCGGGGTGCCGGGCGAGTACGGCGGCGACCTCGCCACGTGCCCGGATCTCGGCTGACGCGAGACGGGCCGCGACCCGCCTCTTCACCCGCGCGTCCGGCGGGTGCATCATGTGCGCATGGCGGGCAGGATGCCGGAGTTCGAGATGCCGCCAGCGGTCGAGCCGGCGGCCGAGGCGGCGCCCGCGCCGCCGTCGCCGCCCGCGCCCGAGGTGCTCGAGGACGAGGCCGAGCCCGACGCATCCGCCCCGCTCGCGACCAGGCGCCGCTTCGTCTGGAAGCACGTCGTCGCCGCGGGCGTCCTCGGGCTCGTCGTCGGCGTGGGGGTGCCGGCGACCCTCGAGATCATGGATCGCGCGACCGCCGCGGGCGCGCTCGAGGACCTCCGCTCGACCGCGCTCGCCTACGTCGACGCCATCGCGCGCGGCGACTCGCGCGCGGCGAGCGACATGGTGCCGATCCGCGGCCTCGCGTACGCCGCGCCGCCCCAGGTGCTCGCGTCGGCCCGGCCGATCGAGGTGCCCGAGGTCGAGGTCGTGCACGTCGAGGGCGACCGCGGCACCGCGGAGGTGCACTACCGCGTGCAGGGCGTCGACGTCTTCCGCACCATGCAGGCCGAGCGCGTCGAGGGCCGCTGGCAGCTGCGCACGTCGCTCGCGGAGGTCGTCGACATGAGCGGCCTGGATCCGGGCATCCGCGCCGAGGTCGCCGGGGTGCAGCTCACGGGGTTCCTGCCGATCATGCTCTACCCGGGCGTGTACAGGGTCGACGAGGTCGCGGGTCCCGTGATCGTCGTGGGCGGCGACGTGTTCACGGTCGACGGCGACCCGCGCACCCCCGCGGCGCCGAGGGTGACGGTCACGGTCGTCCGGGCGGTCGGCGAGCGGGCGATCGCGCTCGCGGCCGCGCAGGTCGACTCGTGCTGGGAGCGCTCCGGCTGCCTCGTGCCGCGCGGGGTGCGGCTGCGCTTCGACGACCTCGCGCACGTCGTGAACGTCGATCCGATCGCGCGCACCGTCGACCTCGCGGTGGGCTTCACGACCCTCGACGAACCGGGCCGCGAGTCGTTCGACGTGCAGGTGCGGGTCGCGCTCGACGAGCACGACCGGCCGCTGCGCTGGGAGTGCGGGCAGCCCGGCTGGTTCGCGTCGCGCCTCGAGCCCTGCGGCTGAGCGCCGGCGCAGCCCCCGATGGCTAGGCTGGCGAGGTGACGATCTCGCCCCTGTTCGACCCCGCCGAATGGGGCGACGCGGCGCCCGGCTACGACGACATCACGGTGCACCGCTCGCGCGACGGGCGCATCGGCCGCGTCGCGTTCGACCGCCCCGAGGTGCGCAACGCCTTCCGCCCGCACACGGTCGACGAGCTCTACCGCGCGCTCGACGACCTGCGGCAGGACAGCCGCGTCGGCGTCGTGCTCCTCACCGGCAACGGCCCGAGCCCCAAGGACGGCGGCTGGGCGTTCTGCTCGGGCGGCGACCAGCGCATCCGCGGCCGCGACGGCTACCGCTACGCCGAGGGCGAGACGGCCGGCAGCATCGACCCGGCGAGGTCGGGCCGCCTGCACATCCTCGAGGTGCAGCGGCTCATCCGCTTCATGCCGAAGGTCGTCATCGCGGTCGTGCCCGGCTGGGCGGCCGGCGGCGGCCACTCGCTGCACGTCGTGTGCGACCTCACGATCGCGAGCGCCGAGCACGCGCGCTTCAAGCAGACGGATGCGGACGTCGGGTCGTTCGACGCCGGCTACGGCTCGGCGTACATGGCGCGCCAGACGGGTCAGAAGTTCGCGCGCGAGGTGTTCTTCCTCGCCCGCGAGTACAGCGCCGACCGGGCCCTGCAGGCCGGGGCGATCAACGCATCCGTGCCCCATGCCGAGCTCGAGCGCGTCGCGCTCGACTGGGCGCGCGAGATCCTCACGAAGAGCCCGACCGCGATCCGGATGCTGAAGTTCGCGTTCAACGCGGTCGACGACGGGCTCGTGGGGCAGCAGATCTTCGCGGGCGAGGCGACCCGGCTCGCGTACGGCACCGACGAGGCGGTCGAGGGGCGCGACGCGTTCCTCGAGAAGCGCGAGCCCGACTGGTCGCCGTTCCCCTGGCACTACTGACCGAAGGCATCGCGAGCACGGAAGGAGAGATCATGGCGATCGTCGTCGAGACGAGCGGGTCGAGCGGTGTGCCCAAGCGCGTGATCATCTCCGAGGAGGCGATCGAGGCGTCGACGAGCGCCGCGCTTGAGCGGCTCGGCGGGCCCGGCCAGTGGGTGCTCGCGCTGCCCGAGCAGTACATCGCCGGCAAGAACGTCATCTGGCGGAACGAGGTCTCCGGTGCGCCGCTCGTGCGCACGGAGGGCGCGTTCACGGCCGAGGCGTTCGTCGAGGCGGTGCAGAGCCTCGAGCACGAGCGCAAGTACACCTCGCTCGTGCCGACGCAGCTCGCCCGGCTCGTCGACGCGGCCGCGCTCGACCGCTCGTTCATCGGGCCGATCGCCCGGCTCGACCGCATCCTGCTCGGCGGGCAGCGGGCGCCGTTCGGCCTCATCGAGCGGGCCGCGCGGCTCGGCTGGCGCGTGACGCGCACGTACGGCGCGACCGAGACGGTCGGCGGATGCGTGTGGGACGGGCGGCCGCTGCGCGACGTGAAGATCCGGCTCACCGACCAGATCGAGATCGCCGGGCCGCAGCTCGCCGACGGGTACGAGGACGCGGCGCTCACCGAGCAGCGGTTCACGACCGACGGCTCGGGCACGCGCTGGTACAAGACGGGCGACGCGGGCAGCCTGATCAGCGGGCTGCTCCAGGTCTCGGGCCGCATCGACGACGTCATCAACTCGGGCGGCATCAAGGTGTCGCTCGCCGCGGTCGAGCACGTCGTGCAGACCTTCGCGCCCGACGCGGTCGTCGTCGCGGCGCCGCACCCGGAGTGGGGCGAGGTGCCCGCGGTCGTCACGACGCTCAAGCCGTCGCTCGCCGAGATCCGCGCGGCGGTCGGGAACGCGCTCGGCAAGCCCGCCCGGCCCAACCACCTCGTGACCGTGTCCGTGATGCCGACCACCGCATCCGGGAAGCCCGACCGCAAGCGGCTCGCGCGGCTCGTCGCCGGGCGCACGCAGGAGCGTCGCCGCCGGGGCCTCTTCGGCTGAGCCCGGGATCGGGCCGCGGCTGCCCGCCCGCCGCCGCGACCCGTACGCCCCGAGCCGACCCCGCCGACGCGAACCGTTCGTCCCGAGCCGACCCCTTCGCGGCGAGCCGCTCGCCGACCCGACCCCTCCGAGCCGAGGCGACCGGATGCAAGGGGTCGGCTCGCCGGCAAGGGGTCGCGCACTGAAGCGAGGCGTTCGCGGTCGGGGTGAGCCGGCTGCGCGTGCGGCCGGTATGACCGCACGGCAAGGCCGTGCGCCGGCGAAGACGGGCGCCCGCGAGGAGGACGGCGCCAGCGGCGAGGGCCGGAGCCAGCTGCCCTCGGCGACTACGATCGAGGCGATGGCCAATCCCCGCTCCGGCAACCCCGCTCGCCGCGCGCAGGCGGCCGGCACCGGCCCCTCGCCCGCGACCGCGCGCGACTGGATCGCCGCATCCCGGCCCCGCACGCTCGGCATGGCAGTTGCACCCGTCGCGCTCGGCACCGCCACCGCGTTCAACGCCGAGGGCTACCACCTCGGCATGGCGATCGCGTGCCTGCTGCTCGCGGTCTGCATGCAGATCGGCGTCAACTACGCGAACGACTACTCCGACGGCGTCAAGGGCACCGACGCCGTGCGCGTCGGCCCCGGCCGCCTCGTCGGCGCAGGCAAGGCCGAGCCGCGCGCGGTGCGGAACGTCGCGATCGCGTTCCTCGCCGCGGGCGCGCTCGCGGGCGTCGCGGTCGTGCTGCTGAGCGGCCGGTGGTGGCTGCTCGCCGTCGGCGTCGTGTGCATCGTCGCCGCGTGGGGCTACACCGGCGGCAAGCGCCCCTACGGCTACTACGCGCTCGGCGAGCTCATGGCGTTCCTCTTCTTCGGGCCTGTCGCGGTGTGCGGCACGGTCTACGCGATGCTCGGCCGGATCACCGACGACTCGATCGCGCTCGGCGTCGCGATCGGCTGCATCTCGGCGGCGCTCATGCTCTGCAACAACCTGCGCGATGTCGACACCGACCGCGCGGCCGGCAAGCGCACCCTCGCGACGCTCCTCGGCCGCGGCCCCTCGAAGGCGCTGTACGTGCTGCTCATGCTGGTGCCGTTCGCGGTGCTGTGGGTGTTCTCGTACGCGCTCGCGTACGGCTTCGTCGTCTTCGCCGTGCTGCTCATCGCCGGGCCCGCGATGGTCATCGTGATCACGTCGCGCACGCCGCGCGACCTCATCACCGCGCTCGGCCTCACCGGCATGACGGCCCTGCTCTACGGCGTCGGCCTCGCGATCGCCATCTGGGGCGGACCGGCGGGCTTCGTCAGCGTCTGAGCGCCGCGCCCCGGATCAGCCCGCGCGGTCAGGCGCGGGGGGCGGATGGGTCCGGCTCGCCCGGCGCATCGGTCCCGTCGGCTTCGGGCCGATCGAGCGCCTGGTCAGCGGCCGGCCGATCGAGCGCCCCAGTGCCGGGCCGATCGAGCACCTCGTCCTCGACGTCCGCGTCGTCGGGGCCCGTGCCCTCGCGCTTCCGGCCCTCGCGCATCCTCTGCAGGTCGCGCGCCGCCTCGTCCCGCAGCTTCGCGAAGAACACGATCGACGCGGCGAACGCGAACGCGAGCGCGACCAGCAGCGAGAGCCACCACGGCACGTCGGCGATCATCAGCGCGGCGAACGGCACGAGGAACAGCACGGCGCGCACGACGAGGTATCGCAAGGAGGGGGCCATGGGTCAAGTCTATGAGCGCACCATAGGGAAGGGGCCTACGCTGAGGGCATGAGGTGGCTCATCATCGGCGGGATCCTCGCCCTCGTGGTGACGGTCTACGCGCTCGTCGACCTGACCGTCACCGATGACCGCCGCATCCGCCGCCTGAATCGCGTGCTGTGGGTCGTGCTCATCGTCGTGCTCCCCGTGCTCGGCGCCATCGGCTGGCTCGCGTGGGGCAAGGGCCCGCGGTCGTCGGCACGCCCGCTCGCGCCTGACGACGACCCCGCCTTCTCGCGCTCGAGCGATGTCTCCGACGCCGAGGCCGACCGCCGCATCGCCGAGCTCGAGGCCCAGCTCGCGGCGCTCGACGCCGAGGAGGAGCGCCCCGCGCCCGAGCCCCCGGTCATCGGACCGGTCGCCGACGACTCCGACGACTCCGACGGGTCTGGCCGCCGCTCGCCCGATGACGGCGACGCGGCGCGTGCCTGACGCGCTCCCCGCCGCCGCCTACGCCGACCGGCTCGTCGCGGCGCTCGCCGACGCGGGGGGCGCCGACGTCGTCGTGAGCCCGGGCTCCGGCTCTTATACACATCTCCCAGC
>NZ_JANQCH010000137.1 GCF_024723325.1 Agrococcus sp. HG114 | reverse complement strand
GCCGTGGCCCGCCTCGCCGAGCGCGTGCGCGAGCGCGGTCGCGCGCGCCTCGAGCTCGCCGTAGCTCACCGACACGCCGCGGTCGACGATCGCCGGGCGCGCCGGGGCCACGCGGGCCCGGTCTGCGGTCCAGCGGCCGAGCGTCAGCGCATCGGGTGCCATCCTCCTAGGCTTCCAGATCCTGGAGCACCTTGGGCTCAGCGACGTCCTTCTTGCTGCCGCGCCGCTGCGCGACCCGGTGCGTGAGGCCCACGATGCCGCCCGGCGCGAACATCACGACGAGCACGAAGAGCATGCCGAGGATGAACAGCGGCTCCGAGAGCGGGATGCGCAGCACGTCGGGCAGGCCCTGGATCCACGGCGCCGACGCGAGGGCCGAGAGGCGCTGGTCGAGCAGCGTGTAGATGATGCCGCCGACGATCGCGCCCCAGCGGTAGCCGACGCCGCCGAGCACGACGATGACGAGCAGGGTGAGCGTGAAGTCGCTCGTCGAGATGCGCGGCGTCGCGCTCGACTGCAGCAGCATGAATCCGATGCCGGCGACCGCCGCGAGCACGGCGGCGCCCGCGAAGACGAACAGCCGCACGAAGTAGGGGCGCAGGCCCAGCACCGTCACGCGCAGCTCGTTCTCGCGCGCGGCCGCGACGACGTGGCCGAGCCGCGAGCGCTCGATCCAGACGCACGCGAGGTAGACGAGCACGAGGATCGCGAGCGCGAGCCAGTAGAGGTTGCGGGTGTTGACGACGCCGACGAGGAAGTCGGGCACGACGTCGACCGAGAGCCGCACGCCCTCCTCGCCGCCCGTGAGCCCGCCGACGTTCCGGCGGATCATGACGTTCATCGCCTGCGCGACCGCGAGCGTCACCATCGCGAACGAGATGCCGGTGACCCGCAGCGCGAGCGCGCCGACGAGGTTGCCGAGCACGAGCGCGATGACGAGCGTGAGCACGATCGCGACGAGGAAGACCGCCTCGGGCGGCATCCCGCTCGGCGCGAGCAGCTTGAGGATGATGCCGAGCCCGTACGCGCCCGCGGCGAAGAACATCGCGTGGCCGAACGACAGCATCCCCGCGACCCCGAAGATGAGGTGGTAGCTGAGCGCGAGCGCCGCGATGAGCATCGCGTACGCGAGCACGGTGAGTGTGCCGGGCGTGTAGGTCGGGCCGGGCAGCACGCCCGGGATGTCGATCGCGAGCAGCGGCAGCAGGGCGGCGACGACGACGATCGCGGCGCCGACGGCGAGCCTGCCCCAGACGGACGAGAAGAAGGTGCGCACGCTCATCTCCTAGTGCTTGACCTTGCCCATGAGGCCGGTCGGTCGGACGAGCAGCACCGCGGCGAGGGCCAGCACGATCGCGAGGTCGCCGGTGCCGCCGAGGTAGAAGTTCGCGAACTGCTGGATGACGGCGACGAGCACGGATGCGATGGCCGCGCCGGTGAGGGAGCCGAGGCCGCCGATGACGGTGACGATGAACGCGTAGATCAGCAGGCTCGTGCCCTGGTGCGCGCCGACCTGGCCGTAGTAGACGGAGGCGAGCACGCCGCCGAGGCCGGCGGCGGCGCCGCCGATCGCGAAGACGATCGTGAACGCGCGGCGCACGTCGATGCCGAGCGCGGTGACCATCGTGCGGTTCTCGACGCCGGCGCGGATGACGAGGCCGTAGCTCGTCCGCTGCAGGAACAGCACGATGAGGCCGAGCACGACGACGGCCGTGGCGATGAGCAGCCAGCGGTCGTTCGGGATGTTGGCGCCCAGCACGTTCGTCGTGCCGCCGAGCCACTCGGGCAGGCGGATCTGGATCGGGTCGGTGCCCCAGATGCCCTCGAACAGCGCGACGGAGGCGAGGCCGAGGCCGACCGTGACGAGCACCTGCTCGATGTGCCGGTTGTAGAGCGGGCGGATGAAGACGAGCTCGGTGAGCGCGGCGACGACAGCGCCGACGACGAGCCCGACGAGCATGCCGGTGAGCAGGCCCGCCCAGCTGCCGTCGCCGACGCGGCGCCCGACCTCCCAGCCGAGGAACCCGGCGAGGGTGAGGAACGAGCCGTGCGCGAAGTTGAGCACGCCCATGAGGCCGTAGATGAGCGAGAGTCCGCTCGCGACGAGGAAGTAGAGGGCGCCGAGCCCGATGCCGGTGATGAGCAGGAGCAGGATGGTGCTCACGCTGCCTCCTCGTCGGTCGAGACGCCGAGGTGCCGGTGCACGAGGTCGGAGTCGAGGAACTCGGCGGCGGGGCCCGTGTGGACCACGCGGCCGCCGGAGAGGACGATGACGGTGTGCGCGAGCGCGCGCACGACCTGCAGGTTCTGCTCGACGAGCAGCATGGGGGTGCGCTCGGCCGCGGCCTCGAGCGCCTTCGTGACGGTGCCGACGATGAGCGGCGCGAGGCCCTTGGTCGGCTCGTCGACGAGCAGCAGGCGGTTCTCGTTCATGAGCGCGCGCGAGAGGGAGACCATCTGCTGCTGACCGCCGGAGAGCGTGCCGGCCTGCTGCTTCGAGCGCTCGATGAGCTCGGGGAACAGCTCGGGGATGATGCCCTTGTTCGGGGCGCCGCCGCGCTCGGCGAGGCGGAGGTTCTCCTCGACCGTGAGGTCGCCGAACACCTCGCGGTCCTCGGGCACGTACGCGATGCCGCGCTGCACGATGCGGTGCGTGAGCAGCCGGTCGATGCGCTCGCCGGCGAACGTGACCTCGCCGCTGCGCTCGTAGAGGCCGAGCAGCGCCTTGATGGTCGACGACTTGCCGACGCCGTTGCGGCCGAGGAGCGCCGTCACGCCGTGCTCGGCGACCTCGAAGGAGGCGCCCTCGACGACCTGCTGGCCGGCGATCCGCGCGTCGAGGTCGCGGACGGTCAGGATGGCGGTCACACGGTCTCCCCGAGGTAGGCCTTCTGGACATCGGTGTTGGCCATGACGGCCTTGGGGGTGTCGATCGCGAGCAGCTCGCCGTGGTGCATGACCGCGACCCGGTCGACGAGGCCGAGCAGCACCTCCATGTGGTGCTCGACCATCAGCACGGTGCGGCCCGAGCGGTGGAGGCGGCGGATGACCTCGACGAGGCCGGCGACGTCGCCGGAGCCGACGCCCGCCATGGGCTCGTCGAGCAGCACGACCTCGGGCTCGGTCGCGATGAGCATCGCGATCTCGAGCTTGCGCTTGTCGCCGTGCGAGAGCACGCCGGCCTTCGTGCCGGTGTGGTGCGCGAGCCCGACCTCCTCGAGGCAGCGCTGCGCGACGCGCGACGCGTCGTCGTCAGCGCGGGGGAACGTCCAGGGGCTCGTCGCTCCCCCGAGCTTCGACTGCGCCGCGAGGCGCACGTTCTCGCCGGCGGTGAGGCCGGCGAACACGCTCGAGGTCTGGAAGGTGCGGCCGAGACCGACCCGCGCCCGCTGGTGGACCTTGTGCCGGGTGACGTCATCGCCCGCGAGGCGGACGGTGCCGCTCGTGGGGATCATGACGCCCGAGATGATGTTGAACAGCGTGGTCTTGCCAGCGCCGTTGGGGCCGATGACCCCGACCATCTCACCGGTCGCGACCTGGAAGGTGACGTCGTGCAGGATGCGCGCGCCGCCGATCTGCAGGCCTACGGAGTCCAGCTGGAGCGCGGGTCGGTCTGCCATCGCTAGCCCGCGACCGGAGGCGCGACCGCCTCGGCGTCGGCGACCTCGATGAGCTCCGGCACCCACGTGCCGCCGTCGTCGACGAGGCGCACCTGGAACATCGGCTGGATGAGGGCGTGGTCCTCGGCGCGGATCGTGAGCTCGCCCTTGACCGACTCGAAGGTCCAGCCCTCGAGCGCGTCGATCATGGCCGCGGTGTCGCCCTTGCCCTCGGTGATCGCGTGCACGAGCATCTGCGCGCCCGCGAAGCCGTCGACGGTGAAGAGGTCGGCCTCGTGGCCGTTCTCCTCGAGGTACGCGTCCATCGCCTGAGCGGCCTCGTTGTCGGTCGCGCCGGCGAAGTAGTGGTTCAGGAACTGGATGTCGCCCGAGCCCGGGCCGTACGCCTGGTGCGTCGAGCGATCGCCGAGGCCCGTGACCACGGTCGTGTTCGCGAGCACCTGCTGCTGCGCGAGCGCCTCCCACATGGCGCCCGAGGTCGCGCCGGCCCACGCCACGAAGACGAGGTCGGGCGAGGCCGCCGAGATCTGCTGCGCGAACGGCGTGAACTCGGTCGCGTCCTCCGCGACCAGGATCGGCGTGACGTTCGCGCCCTCGCCGCCGAGCACGGACTGCACGGAGGCGACGTTGCCCTGGCCGAACGCGTTGTCCTGCGCGAAGACGACGATGTTGGCGCCCTCGACGTCCTCGAGGAAGGTCGCGGCGGTCGCGACGTCCTGCAGCGTCTGGCGGCCCGAGCGGAACGTCTGCTCGTTGATGCCGGTGATGGCGTCGGCCGCGGCCGGGCCGGAGAGGAACAGCACGTCGTTCTGCGCCGCCTGCTCCGCGACCGCGAGCGCGACGCCCGAGGCGGCCGAGCCGCCGAGGATCTGGAAGCCCTGGCCGATGAGGTCCTTGGCCTGCGTGACCGCGGTGTCGGGGTTGCCCTGGTCGTCGACCCACTCGATGGTGAGCTCGACGCCGTCGATCTCACCGGTGCCGTCGGTGGCGTAGTCGAGACCGGCCTCGAAGCCCTGCTGGTACGCGGCGCCGTACGCCGCGAGCGGGCCGGTGATCGACGTGATCATGCCGACGTTGACGGCGACCGTCTCGGTCGCGCCCTCGCTGGCCGAGACGGTGCTGGTGGGGTTCGCGGTCGGCGCGCACGCCGTCAGCGTGAGCGCGGCGAGGGCGACGCCCACGCCGGCGAACTTCGTTGTCCTGCGCATGAGTTGCCTTTCGAGCTGTGCGAGCCCCGTCGGGCGCTGCTCGGCGAGCGAGACAGCACTCCCTCGTGCGGCTTCACGGTGTCTAGAACCTGACAGGTGGCTCAGGTTTCAGGTTCCAGCATGCGAAGAACCGCCGCTCGTGTCAAACCGGTGCACTGACCGTGACCGGATCGTGACCATCGCCGCTCAGCGCAGCCGCTGCATCTCCGGGCGCACCCACCGCTCGCCCGGCCCCACGAGCGCGCCCTCGCCCTCGAGCAGCGCGGCGAGCCTGAGCAAGGATGCGGTCGCGAACGGCAGCCCCAGCGCGACCGCGGAGTCGCGCTGCTCGCGCGACTCGTACCGCTCGTGGCTCTCCACCACGGTGCCGCCGTCGATTTCGCGCAGGCTCGTGGTGCAGAGCACCGGCGCCCGCGCGAGGCCGACGTGCTGCATCCGCTCGACGACGAGGCGGGGCGGCTCTACCCGCAGGAACTCGCCGACCACGGCCGACCCGTCGGCGTGCTCGTGCCGGTACCCGCCTCCCGGCCGCACGTCCATGACGCTGCGCGTGATGGGTCGGATGGGGTCGGCCAGCCAGGCGGCGGTGAACGCAGGATCCGTAGTCGCTCGCCACACCTCGTCGACGGGCGCCTCGAGCCGCATGCCCCACGCGAGCGACCGGTCGTCCGGCAGCACGTGCGGCATCGGCGGGCGGGCGAGGACGAACCCGCCGAACCGCTCCCCCTGCCCATCGAGGAACCGCTCGATCGGGCCCGGGAGGCGGAGCGCGGCGAGCAGCGTGCCCACGGCGAGGATCGCCGCGAGCTGCACGAGCCACCCGCCCCAGCCCGCGACGAGGCCGCTCGCCTGCGGGGGCAGCGCCTGCAGCGTCGCGATCAGGAGCGCGTGCACCGTGAGCGCCGTGAACGGGGCGGCTCCCGCGGCGAGCAGCGGAGCGAGCGCCCTCCGCGCCGGCCCCACGAGCATGCGACCGCGCAGCCCGATCTCGGCGAGCGAGGAGAGCGCCACGACTGCGAGCGCGACCCCCGTGCTCGCCGCGAGCCCGGCGGTGGGCGTCGCCTGCGCGGGCAGCGGTCCGG
>NZ_JANQCH010000136.1 GCF_024723325.1 Agrococcus sp. HG114 | reverse complement strand
CGTCACCGGAGTGCGCCCAGCCCGACCGGGGCGGCGACACGGCGGCCCACGCGGGCCGGCCGACCGCATCCGGGATCTCGACATCGGCGCCCTCGCGCAGCGCGTCGCGGAGCGCCGGCAGCGCGACGACGCCGTCGAAGCGCGCCGACGCGCGCATGCGGGAGGCGCGCGCGACGAGGATCGTGGGCCCCGAGTCGAGCAGGCCGGCGGCGGCGGTCATCGGCGTCGTGAGCAGCGCGACGTCGCCGTCGGCGACGAGCCGGACGGTGCCGTCGCCGAACACGGCGGCCCGGTCGAGCAGCCGGACGAGGTCGGCGCGCGAGCGCTCGTCGAGGGAGAGGATGGCGTGCATGCGCTCCATAGACTAAGCGGCAGACCGCGAGAGGAACGCATGACCGAGCGCATCCGCATCCTGCTGGAGACCCTGGACCTGACCGACACCGGCGCGCGCACGAGCGAGGACATCTTCACGGGCACGAGCCACCCGATGCCGCTCGACCGCGTGTTCGGCGGGCAGGTCATGGCGCAGGCCGTCGTCGCGGCGCAGCGCACGGTGCAGGACGATCGGCGCATCCACTCGGTGCACGGGTACTTCGTGCGGCCCGGCGACGTGGCGCTGCCGATCACGTTCTCGGTCGAGCGGATCCACGACGGCCGCTCGTTCTCGACGCGGCGCGTGCAGGCGTACCAGAACGCCCTGCCGATCATGTCGATGATCTCGTCGTTCCAGGACGAGGACGAGGGCCCGAGCTCCCAGCACCCGATGCCCGAGGGGCTGCCGGCGCCGGAGGAGCTGCCGAGCTCGGACGACGTGCTCGCGCCGTTCGCGGAGCACCCGTCGGCGCGCGCGGTCATCGCCCGCCCCTTCGACATCCGGCACGTCGAGGGCCCCGTCTACGTGCCCGACCCGAACCGGCCGCGGCACGGCAAGCAGCACGTGTGGATCAAGGCGAAGGATCGCCTCCCCGACGACGACGCGCTGCACCGCGCGGCGCTCGCGTACCTCTCGGACTACGCGATCCTCGAGCCGATCGTGCGCATGCACGGCGCTGCGTGGTCGACGCCCGGGCTCAAGGCGGCGAGCCTCGACCACGCGGTGTGGTGGCACCGCCCGGTCCGCGTCGACGAGTGGCTGCTGCTCGAGCTCGAGACGAGCTCCTCCGGCGGCGGGCGAGGGCTCGGCCACGGCCACGTCTACCGCGCCGACGGCACGCACGTCGCGACGATCGCGCAGGAGGGCATGGTGCGGGTGCCCGTCGAGGGGCCCGGCGCCTGATGCCGGTGCAGGCGATCGCGCCGGCCGAGGCGATGCGGGTGCTGCGCGCTGCGCTGCCGCTGCGCACCGAGCGGCTCGTGCTGCGCACGCTGCGGCCCGACGACATCGACGCCGTGCGGGCGTACCGCAACGCCCCCGGGCAGCGGCGCTGGACCTACAACCGCGACCAGACCGAGGCCGAGCTCATGGCCTGGACGGCGGGCGGCGCGCCCGTGCTGCTGCGCGACGGCGACGCCGCGCAGCTCGGCATCGAGCGGGACGGCGAGCTCGTGGGCGACCTCATGGTGCGCATCACGAGCCTCGGGAGCCGCCAGGCCGAGCTCGGCTGGACGATCGCGCCGGAAGCGCAGGGCCAGGGCGTCGCCACCGAGGCCGCGCGCGCGGCGCTCGACCTCGCCTTCGCGATGGGAGCGCACCGCGTGATCGCGCACCTCGACGAGGAGAACGTCGCGTCGCGGCGCGTGGCCGAGCGGATCGGCATGGTCGTCGAGGCCCGCCATGTCGACGACGAGGTGAATCCCGCGACCGGCGAGTTCGGCACGTCGCTCATCCTCGCGGCGCGGCGCAGCTGACGCCCGGCGCCGTCGGCGCCTGCCGCGTGACCGGTGCAGAACGGCCGGCGGGGTGCGGGCATCCCCGCACCCCGCCGGTCGGAGCGCACCCGTCGGCGTCGCGGCGCTCAGTCGTGCCGGGGGAAGCCCAGGTTCAGGCCGCCGTGGCTCGGGTCGAGCCAGCGGCTCGTGACGACCTTCTCGCGGGTGTAGAACTCGAACGCGTGCTTCCCGTACGCCTTGCCCTGACCGAAGATCGAGCGCTTCCAGCCGCCGAACGAGTGGTAGCCGACGGGCACGGGGATCGGCACGTTGATGCCCACCATGCCGACCTGCACCTCGTTCTGGAACCGGCGCGCCGCTCCCCCGTCGTTCGTGAAGATCGCGGTGCCGTTGCCGTAGGGGTTCGAGTTGATGAGCTCGAGCCCCTCCTCGTAGCTCGCGACGCGCACGACCGAGAGCACCGGACCGAAGATCTCCTCCTTGTACGCGGCGGAGTCGGTCGGCACGTTGTCGATGAGGGTCGGCTTGAGCCAGAACCCGTTGGGGTCGCCGTCGACCTCCGGGTCGCGGCCGTCGACGACGACATCGGCGCCGTCGTCGGCGGCGGTCTGGATGTAGCCCGCGACCTTGTCGCGGTGCTGACCCGTGATGAGGGGGCCCATGTCGTTGTCGCGCGTGCCGTCGCCCGTGCGGATCGTGGCCATCTTCTCCCTGATCCTCGCCGTGAGCTCGTCGGCGATCGAGTCGACGGCCACGACGACCGAGATGGCCATGCAGCGCTCGCCGGCGGATCCGAACCCGGCGTTCACGGCCGCGTCGGCGGTCACGTCGAGGTCGGCGTCGGGCAGTACGAGCATGTGGTTCTTCGCGCCGCCGAGCGCCTGCACGCGCTTGCCGTGCTTCGAGCCCGTCTCGTACACGTACTCCGCGATCGGCGTCGAGCCGACGAACGAGATCGCCTGCACGTCGGGGTGCGTCAGGAGGGTGTCGACGGCCTCCTTGTCGCCGTGCACGACGCTCAGCACGCCGTCGGGCAGGCCCGCCTCCTGGAAGAGCTCGGCGATGAACACCGACGCCGAGGGGTCCTTCTCGCTCGGCTTGATGACGACCGCGTTGCCGGCGGCGAGCGCGACGGGCGCGAACCACAGCGGGATCATCGCCGGGAAGTTGAACGGGCTGATGATGCCGACGACGCCGAGCGGCTGGCGCAGCGAGTACACGTCGACGCCGGTCGAGGCGTTCTCGGAGTACTCGCCCTTCGTCAGCAGCGGGAACGCGGTCGCGAGCTCGACGACCTCGATGCCTCGGGCGATCTCGCCGAGCGCGTCGGAGTGGACCTTGCCGTGCTCGCGCGTGACGATCGCGGCCAGCTCATCGCGGCGGGCGACGATGAGCTCGCGGAAGCGGAACATGATCGACTGGCGCTTGGCGATCGACAGGTCGCGCCACGCGGGGAACGCCGCCTTCGCCGCGGCGATCGCGTCGCTCACCTCGTCGCGGCTCGCGAGCGGCACCTCGCGCTCGACGGTGCCGAGCGCCGGGTTGAAGACGGGTGCGGTGCGGCCCGAGCCGTCGTGGCGCCGGCCCCGGATCCAGTGCGGGATGCGCGGGGGCGCGGCCTGCTCGGTGGTCTCGACGGCGGTGTCGGTCATGGTGGAGCTCCTCGATGCCGGTGCGACGTTGCCGCTCCAGCCTACGCGCGCTCAGCCGCGCCGGAACCGGATCGGCTCCTCGAGGTACGGCTCCCAGGCCGCGCGCTCGGCGTCGGTGAGCCGGCGGGGCCGCCCGGTGCTCGCGTCGAGCATCACGACGGTCGTCGCCGCGCGCGCGTAGAGCTCCGCGCGATCGGGCGAGTGCACCTCGTAGCAGACGAGCATGCTCGCGCCGCCCATCCGGCCGACCCACGTGTCGACGATGATCGGCTCGCGGTGGTGCGGGATCTGCCCGAGGTACTCCGCCTCCTGGCGCGCGATCACGGTGACGCTCGACGCGCCCGGCCCGGCGTCGATCACCGCGGTCGCGGGCGATCCGGCCGGGCCGCCCGCCCAGAACGCGGCGACGCGCGCCTCCTCGAGGAGCGTGAGCAGGCTCGCGTTGTTGACGTGCCCGTACGCGTCGAGGTCCGACCAGCGGACCGTCACGGGCACCGCGAGGCGCATCAGTCCCTCGTGAGCTTCCGGTACGCGGAGCGGTGCGGCTTCGCCGCCTCCGGGCCGAGGCGCTCGATCTTGTTCTGCTCGTACGCCTCGAAGTTGCCCTCGAACCAGTACCAGTCGGCCGGGCTCTCGTCCGTGCCCTCGTAGGCGAGGATGTGCGTCGCGATGCGGTCGAGGAACCACCGGTCGTGGGTGATGACCACGGCACAGCCCGGGAACTCGAGCAGCGCGTTCTCCAGGCTGCCGAGCGTCTCGATGTCGAGGTCGTTCGTCGGCTCGTCGAGCAGCAGGAGGTTGCCGCCCTGCTTGAGCGTGAGCGCGAGGTTCAGGCGGTTGCGCTCACCGCCGGAGAGCACCCCGGCCTTCTTCTGCTGGTCGGGCCCCTTGAAGCCGAACTGGCTCACGTAGGCGCGCGAAGGGATCTCGACGTTGCCGACCTGGATGTAGTCGAGGCCCTCCGAGACGACCTCCCACAGGTTCTTGTTGGGGTCGATGTTCGAGCGGCCCTGGTCGACGTAGCTGAGCTTGACCGTGTCGCCGATCTTCAGCGAGCCGCCGTCGAGCGGCTCGAGGCCCACGATCGTCTTGAACAGCGTCGTCTTGCCGACGCCGTTCGGGCCGATGACGCCGACGATGCCGTTGCGCGGCAGCGTGAACGAGAGCCCGTCGATGAGCTGCCGGTCGCCGAAGCCCTTCTCGAGGTCGTTCGCCTCGAGCACGATCGAGCCGAGCCGCGGGCCCGGCGGGATCTGGATCTCCTCGAAGTCGAGCTTCCTGGTGCGCTCGGCCTCGGCGGCCATCTCCTCGTAGCGGGCGAGGCGGGCCTTTGACTTCGCCTGCCGGCCCTTCTGGTTGGAGCGGACCCAGTCGAGCTCCTCCGAGAGGCGCTTCGCGAGCTTCGCGTCCTTCTTGCCCTGGATCTGCAGACGCTCGGCCTTCTTCTCGAGGTACGTCGAGTAGTTGCCCTCGTAGGGGTACAGGCGCCCGCGGTCGACCTCGCAGATCCAGCCTGCGACGTGGTCGAGGAAGTACCGGTCGTGGGTGACGGCCATGACGGCACCGGGGTACTTCGCGAGGTGCTGCTCGAGCCAGAGGACGCTCTCGGCGTCGAGGTGGTTGGTCGGCTCGTCGAGCAGCAGCAGGTCGGGCTTCTCGAGCAGCAGCTTGCACAGCGCCACGCGGCGGCGCTCACCGCCCGAGAGGTTGGTGACCGGCCAGTCGCCCGGCGGGCAGCGGAGGGCGTCCATCGCCTGCTCGAGCTGCGAGTCGAGATCCCACGCGTCGGCCGCGTCGATCTGCTCCTGCAGCGTGCCCATCTCGGCCATGAGCGCGTCGAAGTCGGCGTCGGGGTTCGCCATCTCCGCGGAGATCTCGTTGAAGCGCGCGATCTTCTCGGTGAGGTGCCCGAACGCCTGCTGCACGTTCTCGAGCACCGTCTTCGACTCGTCGAGCTCGGGCTCCTGCATGAGGATGCCGACCGAGTAGCCGGGCGAGAGCGTCGCGTCGCCGTTCGAGGGCGTGTCGAGGCCGGCGATGATCTTCAGGATCGTCGACTTCCCCGCGCCGTTGGGACCGACGACGCCGATCTTCGCGCCCGGGAGGATCGCGGTCGTGACGTCGTCGAGGATCACCTTGTCGCCCACCGTCTTGCGGGCGCGCACCATGGAGAAGATGTACTCGGCCATGCCCTCAGTCTACGGTGACGATGTCGCCCACCAGGCACCGGCCGCCGCCGAGCGGCGCCGCCCGCATCGCGAGCGGCTCGCCGTCGCCGACCTGCCCGATGAGGCAGCTGTCCCCGGCGCGCGCGGCGACCTCGAGGAACGTGACCGGCGCGCCGAGCGAGTCGAGCTCCCGGGTGCGCTCGATGGTCGCGCGCTCGAAGCCGGCCGCCTCGATCGCGGCGACGAGCGCGGCCGGGTCCGCCGGCGACTGACC
>NZ_JANQCH010000135.1 GCF_024723325.1 Agrococcus sp. HG114 | reverse complement strand
GCGTGCCGCCGGCCGCCGCGCTCGCCGCCAGGAGCCGGGCGAGGCCGGTCGCCGACAGGCCGAGGGTGCCGACGACGCACACGCGGTCGCCCGGTCGGGCACCCGACCGGAGCACCGCATCCCGTCCCCGCAGGTCGCCGAACGCCGTCACCGCGATCGTGACGCGCTCGGCGGTGCCGAGGTCGCCGCCGACGACGCCGCAGCCGGGCGCCATCGCGGCGACGCCGTCCGCGAGGCCACGCGCGAACCGCTCGATCTCGCCCACGCGCGTCGACCGCGGCACGGCGAGCGCGACGACGAGCGCGGTGGGCACCGCGCCCATCGCGGCGACGTCGGCGAGGTTCGAGGCGGCGGCCTTCCAGCCGAGGTCGCGCCAGCCCGACCAGTCGAGGCGGAAGTCGGCGCCCTCGAGCATCGTGTCGGTCGTCACGACGACCCGGCCGTCGGGCGCGCGCACGACCGCGGCGTCGTCGCCGGGGCCGACGAGGGTCGCGTCGCCCGCGGGCAGCAGCGGCAGGAAGCGCCGCAGCGCCTCGAGCTCGCCGACCTCGTGCAGGGTCGCGTCGTCCATCCCGCAACGCTATCCGGCTGCTGCACCGCAGCCGTCCGCGGCCGGGCTCCTCGGCCCTCACCACGCCGAACCTGAGTCGCGCCGGACGTTCGATGGGCCTGAGGGCGCGCTCGGGCTCCCATTCCGGCTGGTGCACCGCTCAGCGCCATCGAGCGTCCCGGTCGCGCCGCATGAGGGCGGCCGCCTCCGGTGCGCGCCCCGCAACCCGCCGGGGAGGCCCCGCCTAGCGCTCGATGACGCTCCGCGGGCACTCGAGCGCACCGTGCAGCCGGTGGCGCCGTGAGAGCCATCGAGCGTCCAGGTCTTGCCGCATGAGAGCGGCCGCCACCGGCACCCGCCGCCCGATATCCGGGCGGGCCCCGCCTGACGCTCGATGACGCCCAGCGGGTGCTCGAGCGCACATCGCAGCCGGTGCCTCGCTCAGCGTCATCGAACGTCGCGGTGGCGGTGCTCGGGGTGGCCGGCGGGGGCGGCCGCCACCGGAGCCCGCCGCCCGGCCCGGCCCGCCGAGCGCCTCGGTAGGCTTGATGCGATGCGCCTCCTCCCCCTCGCCGCGGCTGCCGCAGCGGTGCTCGCCGTCACCGGGTGCGCACGCGCGGTGACGCTCCCGGCGGCCGACGACGCATCCGACCCCGGGTGCGCGAGCGTGATCGTCTCGCTGCCCGAGCAGCTCGGCGACTCGAGCCTGCCGCAGCCGCTCGAGCGCCGCGACACGACCTCGCAGGCGACGGCCGCGTGGGGCGATCCGAGCGCGGTGACGCTGCGCTGCGGCATGCCCGAGCCCGCGCCCTCGGCGAGCCGCTGCATCCAGGTCGGCCCGGTCGACTGGCTCGAGGTCGCGCAGGAGGAGGACGTCTGGACCTTCGTGAGCTATGGCCGCTCCCCCGCGACCGAGGTGGTCATCGACACGTCGGTCGTGAGCGCCGTGACCGCCCTCGAGGGCGTCTCGAGCGCCGTCGACCGGCTCGAGCGCACCGGCGCCTGCACCTAGGGCTCGTCGGCGCTCGCACGCGCGGCCACCGCACCTCCGCGGCGCCGGGGATCGGCCGCGCCCCAACGCCCGAGCGCGACGATCGCCTGGCGCAGCGCGAGCCCGCGATCGGTGAGCGCGTACGCCCGCGTGTTGTGGCGCAGCGGCAGCCGCGACAGCACGCCCGCCGCCTCCAGCTCGCGCAGCCGCGTCGCGAGCATGTTCGTGGGCACCCCGAGCTCGCGCTGCAGGTCGCCGTAGCGCTGCGGCCCGTCGAGGAGCCGCTCGACGACGAGCAGCGCCCAGCGGGGCCCGACGACGTCGAGGGCGGCCGCGAGGTCGCTCACGCGGCCGCGTCGGCGTCGGGCTTCATCCAGAACGGCGAGTAGTGGTAGCCGTCCGGGTCGTCGAACTGGCGCTGGTACATGAAGGGGTAGTCGTCGGTGTCGCCGACCCGGCCGCCGGCGGCGCGGGCGCGCTCGACGAGCTCGTCGACCGCCTCGCGGCTGCCGAGGTCGAACGAGACGGTGACCTTCGAGGGCGTGTCGGGCCCGCCGACGAGCTCCTCCGTGCCGCCGACGCTCGCGTAGAGCTCGCGGCTTCCGAGCATGACGTTGAACAGGCTCATGCCGACACGCTTGCAAAATGCAAGTGCGCCGTCAAGACCCTGCTTCGGGGCGCCACCGCGGTGGGCGGATGCGGATGCGCGCTCCTGCCTAGACCGCGTCGCCGGCGAGCACGTCGGGCAGGAACACGCGGCCGTCGTCGTGACCGGGGTCGAGCACGATCGCGTGGCCGGCGGGGATCGCCGCGGCGAGCTCGGCGCCCGTGAGCTTCAGGTGCCGCCGGGTCTTCGTGACGAACCCGCCGATGCGCTTGGTCGACGTGAAGGCGACGACGAGCTGCAGCTCGCCGTGCGGCACGACGAGGAACCGGCCGGAGCCGGGATCGCGCGGGTTCTCGACGACCGCCGGCACGACGAGCTCGGCGTCGCGCACGACCGCCCACGCGCCGGCGTGATCGGTCGCGTCGACGGACTGCAGGGCCTCGAGCGTCGGGTTCTCCACGCCTCCATCCTCCCGCATGCGCGGGAAGCGTCTCGATGCGCCGCCGCGGCGTCGCATCGACGAGGGGGCGCGGCGGCGCGGGCGTGTGGGCCGTGGCTGGGAGACTGGAGGCATGGCGCTCGACTTCACGGCAATCGACTTCGAGACCGCCAACGGCAACGCGGCCTCCGCGTGCGCGGTCGGGCTCGTGAAGGTGCGCGACGGCCTCATCGTCGACCGCGCGTCGACGCTCATCCGGCCGACGGCGCCGTTCGACGAGTTCTGGGAGTGGAACACCCGCATCCACGGCATCCAGGCGTTCCAGGTGCTGGATGCGCCCGGCTGGGTCGATGCGCAGCGGCTCATCCTCGAGTTCGGCGGCGACGACGTCTACGTCGCGCACAACGCGGGCTTCGACAAGGGCGTCATGCGCGCGGCGGCGAAGGCGGCGCGGCTGCCCGTGCCCGACATGCGCTGGACCGACTCGCTGCGCATCGCGCGCAAGACGTTCGCGCTCGAGTCCTACCGGCTGCCGGTCGCCGCGCTCGCGGCGGGCTTCGACGACTTCCGCCACCACGACGCGGCGGGCGACGCCGAGGCGTGCGCGGCGATCGTGATCGGCGCGGCGAAGCGGCACGAGCTCGACGACCTCGACGCGCTCGTCAAGCGGTGCGTCTCGGCGGTGCACGAGATCGGCGAGCGCCACGAGGAGCTCGCCGAGCTCGAGGCCCGGCGCCGCGCGGCGCAGCGCGAGCGCCCGTGGTGGCAGTGATCCGCGCCCGGGGCAGAGGCGCCGGAGCTGGTGCCGCTTGTACCCCGGGCCATAACGAAGGCATCACGATTCCGCGTTGACCGCCGACCCGGAACCGCGGAATCCCGCGGAATCCCGACCCCCGCCGCCACAACCCCTCGTTCTGGCCGTGGCTACGGTGGGAGTCGGGTTGCTGGTCCTGGCATCCCGATGCATTGGACGCGACCGCCGACCACGCAGCCGTCGGCGAGCGTATGGTGCCGCTTCGCGGGCGACTCGGGTCGACCTGGGACGGCAGACGACACACCGCGCGCGGTGGCACCCGTCCTCGACTGAACGCCGGAAGCGGCGTGGCAGGAGTGACAGTGAGCGAACCGCCCGTAACCGCGCGCCCGGACGGCGCCGGCGACATCGCCGTGCGCGTCGAGCACCTGACGAAGGTGTTCGGACGCCGAGCCGCCGAGGCCGCCGAGCGGCTCGCCGCCGGTGCCAGCCGCGACGACGTCGCGAAGCTCGGCACCGCTGCGGTCATCGACGCCTCCTTCGAGGTGCAGCGCGGCGAGATCTTCGTCGTGATGGGCCTGTCGGGCTCGGGCAAGTCGACGCTCATCCGCATGCTCAACGGTCTCCTCGAGCCGACGAGCGGGTCGGTCGAGATCGACGGCGAACGCGTCTCCGGCGTCGACGCGAAGCGGCTGCGCGCCGTGCAGCGCTCGCGCGTGTCGATGGTGTTCCAGCACTTCGCCCTGCTCCCGCACCGCACGGTGCTCGACAACGTCGCGTACGGCCTCGAGATCCAGGGCGTCGACCGGGCGCGGCGGCTCGAGCTCGCGCGCGAGGTCGTCGGCACGGTCGGCCTCGCCGGCTGGGAGGAGCGCTTCCCGAGCGAGCTCTCCGGCGGCATGCAGCAGCGCGTCGGCATCGCCCGGGCGCTGTGCGCCGACACCCCGGTGCTGCTCATGGACGAGGCGTTCAGCGCGCTCGACCCGCTCATCCGCCGCGAGATGCAGGAGCAGCTCGTCGAGCTGCAGGCCGAGCTCGGCAAGACGATCGTCTTCATCACGCACGACCTCAACGAGGCGATGTTCCTCGGCGACCGCATCGCCGTCATGCGCGACGGCCGCATCGTGCAGATCGGCAGCCCCGAGGAGATCCTCACCGACCCGGCGAACGACTATGTCGCCCAGTTCGTGCAGGACGTCGACCGCACCCGCGTGCTCACCGCCGCGAGCGTGATGGAGCCGCCCGCCGCATCCGTGCCCGTCACCGTCGGCCCGCGCGGCGCGCTCCGCGCGATGCGCGACGTGCAGACCTCGACCCTGCTCGTCACGGGGCCCGGCCGCACCGTGCTCGGCGCCGTGCGCGACCGCGAGGTGCTGCGCGCCGTGCAGCGCGGCCACCGCGAGCTGCGCCCGCTCGTCGACGCCGACGTGCACCGCGTCTCGCCCGACACGAGCCTCGCCGACCTGCCCGAGCTCGCGATCACGAGCGGCCTCCCGATCGCCGTGGTCGACGACGGCGGCCGGCTGCTCGGCGTCATCCCGCGCGTGATGCTGCTCGCGGCCCTCGGGAACGTGCCGACCGACACCGCCGAGCTCGCGATCGTCGACCTGCCGCCCGCGGTCGACGCCGCGCTCGTCGCGCAGACCCTCGAGGATGCGCATGCCCGCTTCGACGCACTGGAGGTGCCCGATGCTCGATGACCTCCGCCTGCCGCTCGGCGACTGGGTCGAGATCGGCGTCGACTGGATCACCGACAACCTCGCGGTGGTCTTCGACGTCATCCGCACCGTGGTGATCGGCGTCTTCGAGGTCGTGGAGTCGCTCTTCACCGAGCCGCCGGCGATCGTCATGATCCTCGTGCTCGCGCTGCTCGCCCTCGCCCTGCGGGGCTGGCGGATGGCCGCGGGCACGGTGGTCGGGCTCGTCGCGATCGTGCTCGTCGACCAGTGGGACAACGCGATGGCGACGCTCGCGCTCACCGTGGTCGCAGCGCTCCTCGCGCTGCTGCTCGCGATCCCGCTCGGGATCTGGGCGGCGCGCTCCGACACCGTCTCGGCGATCGTGCGCCCCGTGCTCGACTTCCTGCAGACGATGCCCGCCTTCGTGTACCTGATCCCCGCGATCATCCTGTTCGGCATCGGCGTCGTGCCCGGCATCATCGCCACCATCGCGTTCGCGATGGCACCCGGTGTGCGGCTCACGGAGCTCGGCATCCGCGGCGTGGACCGCGAGATCGTCGAGGCGGGCGCCGCGTTCGGCGCCTCGCCAGGCCGGATCCTGCGGCAGATCCAGCTGCCGCTCGCGCTGCCGACGATCATGACGGGCGTCAACCAGATCATCATGCTGTCGCTGTCGATGGTCGTGATCGCCGCGATGGTCGGCGCGGGCGGGCTCGGGCAGGACATCGTGCAGGCGCTGCAGCGCATCGACGTGGGGCTCGGCTTCGAGGCCGGGCTGTCGGTCGTGATCCTCGCGATCGTGCTCGACCGGCTGACGAACGCGCTCGGCAGCCTTCGGCAGCACAGCCCGCTCGCGAGGCTGCGGGCGCGTCGCCGGGGCGCCGCGAGCGCGGCGCTCGCGCCATCGCCG
>NZ_JANQCH010000134.1 GCF_024723325.1 Agrococcus sp. HG114 | reverse complement strand
GGGCGGCCTGGCCGGTCGCGGCCTCGTCGGACGCGGGCTGCTCGGCAGCGACGGCGGCGCGGGCGGTGACGGTCGAGGTCGTGGCGCGGCGTGAGCGGCGCTTCGGCGCGGCGGTCTCGGCGGCCGCCTCGGTCGCGGGCGCGGCGTCGGCCTGCGACGGGGCGGTGGTGGTCGGTGCGGCGGTGTCGGCCGCGGGAGAGCTGTCGGTCATCTCGCTCGTCATGTGCGAGGGCTCCTTCGATGTCGGCCCGCGCGCGATGCTCGCGGGCGTGGGACCAGGACTCGCGCTGCGCTCACGGCCGGTGCGGTCGACGGGCGCTCAGAATGCGCGAGAGGTGGAGTCTGGATCTCCCCGTGGCGCGGCTATGCCGCGGCGCCGGTGGGGACGGGCTCCACTGTACCACCGCGGATGTCGACGGCCAGCAGGCGCGCACGCCACGCGCCCATCGCCCCGCCCGAGCGCTCCTCGACGAGCCGCGCGGCCTCGAGCCGCGCCGCCGGGTCGGAGGCGAGCACGAGCACCGAGGGGCCGGCGCCCGAGACGACGGCCGCGTGGCCGGCGGCGCGCAGCTCGGCGACGAGCGCGCTCGTGTCGGGCATCGCGCTCGCGCGGTAGGCCTGGTGGAGGCGGTCCTCGGTCGCATCGAGCAGCAGCTCCGGGCTCTGCGTGAGCGCCGCGACCAGCAGCGCCGAGCGCGACAGGTTGAAGACCGCGTCGGCATGCGGCACCGCGTCGGGCTGCAGGCTGCGCGCGAGCTTCGTCGACATCGTCGCCTCCGGCACCGCGACGAGCAGCGAGACGCCGCGGTGCACGGCGAGCTGCTTGTGACGCGGGCCCGTCTCGTCGACCCACGCGATCGTGAGGCCCCCGAAGATCGCGGGCGCGACGTTGTCGGGGTGGCCCTCGAGCTCGGTCGCGAAGCGCAGCACGTCCTCGTCCGAGACGTCGACGATGCCCTCGAGCAGCCCCTTCGCCGCGAGCACGCCCGAGACGATCGCGGCGCCGGAGGAGCCGAGGCCGCGGCCGTGCGGGATGCTGTTGGTCGCCACGATCCGGAGGCCCGGCGCGGCGATGCCGACGCGGTCGAACACGTGCAGCACGGAGCGCGCGACGAGGTTCGACTCGTCGGTCGGCACGGCGTCGCCGCCCTCGCCCGCCGTGGCGCCCACGCCGGAGACGTCGACCGCGATGCCCGACTCGGTCGCGGTGACCTCGAGCTCGTCGTGCACGTTGAGGGCGAGGCCGAGGGTGTCGAAGCCGGGGCCGAGGTTCGCGCTCGTCGCGGGGACGCGCACGCGCACGGCGCGGCCCACGGGCACGACCGGGCCCGGCGCATCCGCCATGCCCGCCTCGTCGACCGGCAGATCGGCGCCGCTCACGCGAGGCCCAGCATCTGCGCGACCTGCGCCGTGTCGGCGTCGGCCGACTCGGGGCGCGCGTCGGAGCCGTCGTCGAGCTTGAGGCCCCACTGCGCGTCCTTGAGGCCGTGCCCAGTGACGGTGAGCGCGATCGTCGAACCGGCGGGGATCTGCCCCGCGGCGTGCCGCTCGAGGAGGCCCGCGACGGAGATCGCGGATGCGGGCTCGACGAACACGCCCGTCGACGAGGCGAGGAGGCGCTGCGCGCGGAGGATCGCGGCGTCGTCGATCGCGCCGATGAAGCCCCCGGACTCGTCGCGCGCCGCGAGCGCCTGCTGCCACGACGCGGGGTTGCCGATGCGGATCGCGGTCGCGACCGTGTCGGGCTCGCGCACGACCTCGCCGCGCACGATCGGGGCGGCGCCAGCGGCCTGGAAGCCGAGCATCTGCGGGCGCTTCGTCGCCCAGCCGCTCGTCTCGGCGAGCGAGTAGCCGCGCCAGTAGCTCGTGATGTTGCCAGCGTTGCCGACCGGGATGCAGTGGATGTCGGGCGCGTCGCCCAGCACGTCGACGATCTCGAGCGCCGCGGTCTTCTGGCCCTCGATGCGGTCGTCGTTCACGGAGTTGACGAGGTGCACGGGGTAGCGCTCGGCGAGCTCCTTCGACACCTCGAGGCAGTCGTCGAAGTTGCCGCGGATCTGCACGATGCGCGCGCCGTGGACGACCGACTGGGCGAGCTTGCCCATCGCGATGTTGCCCTCCGGCACGAGCACGATCGCCTGGATGCCGGCCGCGGCGGCGTAGGCGGCGGCGGCGGCCGAGGTGTTGCCCGTCGAGGCGCACGCGATCGCCTTCGCGCCGCGCTCGACCGCGCGCGAGACGGCGACCGTCATGCCGCGGTCCTTGAACGAGCCTGTGGGGTTGAGGCCCTCGAACTTCACGAGCACGCGAGCGTCGGTCATCGCCGAGAGCGCCTTCGACTCGATGAGCGGGGTGCCGCCCTCGCCGAGCGTGACGACCGTCGACGCATCCGTCACGTCGAGCACGTCGGCCCACTCGCGCAGCACGCCGCGCCACTGGTTGCGGGTGCCCTGCAGCTGCTTCGCCATCTGTCCTGCCTCCTAGTCGATGAGCCGGATCACGCTGTCGATCCGCTCCACGTCGTGGTGCGCCTCGAGCGCGTCGAGCACGGCCGCGATGCGGGCCTCGCTCGCGGTGTGGGTGCCGAGCACGAGCGACGCCTCGCCGTCGGCGGGGTCCTGCCGCACCGACTCGACCGAGACGCCGTGCTCGGCGAAGAGCCCCGCGACGCCCGCGAGCACGCCGGGCCGGTCGACGACGGTGAGCGCGAGCTCGTGCCGCGCGAGCACGTCGCCGAACGGCGCGATCGCGAGATCGGCGTGCGTCGAGGGAGCGGCGCCGGGGCCGCCGAGCACGTGCCGGCGCGCGATCGAGACGAGGTCGCCGAGCACGGCCGAGGCCGTCTCGGGGCCGCCCGCGCCCGCGCCGTAGAACATGAGGTCGCCCGCCGACTCCGCCGTGACGAAGATCGCGTTCTTCGCCTCGCGCACGGCCGCGAGCGGATGCGTCGCCGGCAGCGAGACCGGATGCACGCGGGCCGAGACGCGGTCGCCCGAGGCGCTGCCGGAGCCGTCCTCGAGCCGCTCGCAGATCGCGACGAGCTTGAGCACCCGGCCGGTGCGCTCCGCCTGCTGCACCATCGCATCCGTCACCGCGGTGATGCCCTCGCGGTGCACGCACTCGGCGGGGACCTCGGTGTGGAACGCGAGCGACGCGAGGATCGTCGCCTTCGAGGCCGCGTCGTAGCCCTCGATGTCGGCGGTCGGGTCGGCCTCGGCGTAGCCGAGCTCGGTCGCGATCGCGAGCGCCTCCTCGAGCGTCGAGCCCTCGGTGTGCATGCGGTCGAGGATGAAGTTCGTGGTGCCGTTCACGATGCCCATGACCCGCATGACGCGGTCGCCCGCGAGCGATTGCTCGAGCGGGCGGATGATGGGGATCGCCCCGCCGACCGCGGCCTCGTAGTTCACCTGCGCGCCCACCGTCTCGGCGGCCTGGAAGAGCTCGGGCCCGTGCGCGGCGACGAGCGCCTTGTTCGCGGTGACGACGTCGGCGCCCGCGGCGAGCGCGTCGAGCAGCAGCGTGCGGGCCGGCTCGATGCCGCCGAGCAGCTCGACGACGATGTCGGCGCCCGCGACGAGCGTCGCGAGGTCGTCGGTGAGCAGCTCCTGCGGCAGCTCGACGTCGCGCTTCGCGTGCACGTCGCGCACGCCGATGCCGACGAGCTCGAGCGGCGCGCCCACGCGGGCGGCGAGCTCGTCGCGGTGCTCGAGCAGCAGGCGCGCGACCTGCGAGCCGACGCTGCCGGCGCCGAGCAGCGCGACGCGGAGGGATCGGTAGTGGTTCATGCGGATGCGGCTCCGGTCGTCTCGTCGTCGTCTCGCGCGGTGTCGGCGGGGGCCTGCACGAGCCCGGCGTCGCGCGAGAGCACGTCGTCGATCGACTCGCGGCGGATGAGCTCGCGCACCGCGCCATCGCGCACCGCGAGCACGGGCGGGCGGGGCGTCGCGTTGTAGTTCGAGGCGAGCGAGTGGCAGTAGGCGCCGGTCGCGGCGACCGCGAGCAGGTCGCCGGGCGCGACGTCGGCGGGCAGCCACTCGGCGTCGACGACGATGTCGCCCGACTCGCAGTGGTGGCCGGCGACGCGCGCGAGCGTGGGCTCGGCGTCGGAGGCGCGGTTCGCGAGCCGCGCGGAGTACTGGGCGCCGTAGAGGGCGGGCCGCGCGTTGTCGCTCATGCCGCCGTCGACGGCGACGTAGGTGCGCGCGCCGTCGGCGAGCTGCACGGGCTTGACGGTGCCGACCGTGTAGACGGTGACGCCCGCGGGGCCGACGATCCAGCGGCCGGGCTCGATCGCGATCCTGGGGACCGCGATGCCGAGCTCGCCCGCGGCGCCGCGCACCGCATCCGCGACCCGCGCCGCGATGCCCTCGATCGGCTCGGGCGTGTCGGCGGCGGTGTAGGCGATGCCGAAGCCGCCGCCGAGGTTGAGCTCGGGCAGCGGCGCCTCGCCGCTCAGCTCGGCGTGGAGCGCGAGCATGCGGCGGGCCGACTCGGCGAAGCCCGCGTGGTCGAAGATCTGCGAGCCGATGTGCGTGTGGAGGCCGACGAGCTCGAGGCCGGGCAGCTCGCGGATGCGCGCCACGACCGCGGGCGCCTCGGCGATCGGGATGCCGAACTTCTGGTCCTCGTGGCTCGTCGCGAGGAACTCGTGGGTCGACGCGTGCACGCCCACCGAGATGCGCAGCCGCACGCGCTGCACGCGCCCGGCGCGCTCGGCGGCCGCGCTGATGCGCTCGGCCTCGATCGGCGCGTCGACGATGAAGGTGCCGATGCCCGCGGTCACGCCCGCCTCGATCTCGGCGGGCGACTTGTTGTTGCCGTGGAAGCCGATGAGCTCGGGCGCGATGCCCGCGCGCAGGGCGATCGCGAGCTCGCCGCCCGTGCACACGTCGATGCGGAGGCCCTCGTCGCGCATCCAGCGGGCGACGTCGGCGGTCAGCAGCGCCTTGCCGGCGTAGTAGACGTCGACGCCGCTGCCGCCCGCGCTCTCGGCGAAGGCGGCCTCGAAGGCCTCGCGGATGCGCCGGGCCCGGTCGCGCACGACGGTCTCGTCGACGAGCAGGAAGGGGGTGCCGTGGGTCGACGCGACCTCGCGCACGTCGACGCCGCCGACGCGGAGGGCCCCGTCGACGCGCTCGGCGGAAGCGGGCCAGACGCCCTCGACGAGGGCGTTCGGGTCGCCCGCGTCTGGCAGGTGCGGGGCGAGCGGATGCGGCACGGGACTCCGTCTGGTGGGGTGCGGGGGGCCTGGCTGGCAGGCGGCGTCGGCGCTTGTGGCGCTCCCTCCATCCTAGGGAACGCCCGGGTGCCGCCCCGGAACGCGCCCTTGCCGCGGCACGACCGCCGCGCATCCGCCCGGCGCTCGGTGCACCGCGCGGGCGCGCTCCCGCGTCGTGCGCGACCCCTAAGGGCGGCGATCCTGACCGCCCCGCGCGTCCAACCGCCGCTCGGGGCATCCGGCCGCCACTGAGCAAGGACCAGCCACCGCGCCGTCACCCAGCAAGGACCAGCCGCGCCCTGCGCGCGCTCGATCCTCGCTCAGTGGCGCCCGGTACGGTGCGGATCGTGCCCACCCCTCCCCCGCACTGGTTCGAGCGCGACCCGCTGCAGCTCGCACCGCTGCTGCTCGGCGGCACGCTGCGGCGGGCGGATGCGTCGGGCGCGGTCGCCGTGCGCGTCACGGAGGTCGAGGCCTACCGGAGCAGCGACGACCCCGGCGCCCACACGTTCCGCGGGAGGACGGCGCGGAACGCGACGATGTTCGGGCCCGGCGGCCGCGTCTACTGCTACTTCACGTACGGCATGCACCACGCGGTGAACATCGTCGCGGGGCCCGAGGGCTCCGGCTGGGGCGTGCTCGTGCGCGCCGGCGAGGTGGTCGAGGGGCAGGCGCTCGCGCTCGAGCGCCGCTCGGCCCGCCGCGCGACCCGGCCGACCGGCGAGCTCGCCCGCGGCC
>NZ_JANQCH010000133.1 GCF_024723325.1 Agrococcus sp. HG114 | reverse complement strand
CGCGCGACGCGGGCCACCGCATCCGCCACCGGCTCGCCGGTCGCGGTCGCGGCCTCGATCGCGCCCGCGAGCACCGAGCCGGCGAGGTCGTAGCCGCGCGGCGGCAGCGAGACCGCGACCTCGCCCTGCGCTCGGCGATAGCGCTTCGCCGGGCGCCCGGCGCCGGGCCCGCCCCGGCCGCTCGGTCGCGCGTAGTCGGCCTCGAGCAGCCCCGCCTGCTCGAGCCGCTCGAGGTGGAACCGCGCGCGGTGCAGCGGCATGCCGAGCGCCGCGGCCGCCTGCTCGCGGCCCACGGGGGAGCGCTGCGCGACGACGTACTCGTAGAGCTGCCGCCGGGCGGCATCGGCGAGGGCGGCGACGGCTGCGGTGGCGTCGTCCGGCATGCGCGGCTCCTTCTATCAGACGAGCATCTTGACGCTAGAGTAGGGCAGGTCTATCGTGCGAAGCAATGACAGATAGAACCTGATCCGGGGACGGATCGCCCGCCCGCGGATCCCTTCGAGGAAGGAGCGGTGCCATGGCCACGACGACGTCGCCCACCACCGCGCGCGGCAGCATCAGCCGCGAACGGATGCACACCCGCAGCGCCTCCGAGTGGGCGTTCCTGCTGCTGCGCTCCGCGTTCACCGTCGCGCCGATCCTGTTCGGCATCGACAAGCTCACCAACCTGCTCGCCGACTGGACGCAGTACCTCGCGCCGTGGATCGACGCGGTCGTGCCGGGCGACGCGCGCTTCGCGATGTACGGGGTCGGGCTCGTCGAGATCGCGGCCGGCGTGCTCGTCGCGCTCGCGCCCCGATGGGGCGGGCTCGTGGTCGCCGCGTGGCTGCTCGGGATCATCGTGAACCTGCTCACGCTGCCGGGCTACTTCGACGTCGCGCTCCGCGACGTCGGGCTGCTCGCCGGCGCGCTCGCCCTCGCGCTGCTCGCGCGCGACCACGACCGCCGCGCGAGGCTCGCCCGCCGCGCGGCGTGACCGGGGACGCTCGCCGCGGGCGCGAGGCCCATCGACGCGGACCCCGTTCCGGCAGATGGACCCCAGATCTCGGGTCCGCCTGCCGAGACGGGGTCCGGCTCGTGACGCGGCCGCCGTAGGCTGAGAGCCATGCACGGCGAGTACAAGGTCCCCGGCGGCAAGCTCGTGGTGGTCGACCTCGAGGAGCGGGACGGCCGGATCGCCGACTTCCGCCTCGCGGGCGACTTCTTCCTCGAGCCGGACGACGCGCTCGGCACGATCGACGCGGCCGTGAACGGGCTGCCGGCCACCGCATCCGCCGTCGAGATCGGCGAGGCGATCAAGGCCGCGCTCCCGAAGGACGCCGTGCTGCTGGGCTTCACGCCCGAGTCGGTCGGGGTCGCGATCCGCCGGGCGCTGCAGCACGCGAGCACGTTCGGCGACTACGCGTGGACGATCATCGACGACGAGCCGCGGCTGCCGATCGTGCACGTCGCGCTCGACGAGGTGCTCACCGAGGCGGTGGGTGCCGGCCGCCGCGGGCCCACGCTGCGCTTCTGGAACCTCTCGGGGCCCGCGGTCTACCTCGGCTCCTTCCAGTCGTACCGGAACGAGGTCGACCCCGAGAACGCCGAGCGGCACGGGATCCCCGTGCTGCGGCGCATCACGGGTGGCGGCGCGATGTTCTCGGAGCCCGACAACGCCATCACCTACTCGCTCTACGTGCCCGGTGACCTCGTGCAGGGCATGAGCTTCCAGGACTCGTACGCGTTCCTGGATGCGTGGGTCATCGAGGCGCTCAAGGGGCTCGGCATCGAGGCGTTCTACGCGCCGCTCAACGACATCAGCTCGACGAAGGGCAAGATCGGCGGCGCCGCGCAGAAGCGGCTCGCCTCGGGCGCGGTGCTGCACCACGCGACGATGTCCTACGACATCGACGCCGCCAAGATGACCGAGGTGCTCCGCATCGGCAAGGAGAAGCTGAGCGACAAGGGCACCACGAGCGCGAAGAAGCGCGTCGACCCGCTCAAGTCGCAGACCGGCATGGGCAAGGCCGAGGTGCAGGAGGCGCTCAAGGCGACCTTCCGCCGCCTGTACGGCGGCACCGACGGGGCGCTCACGGCCGACGAGCTCGCCGAGGCCGAGGAGCGCATCCGCACCAAGTTCGCCACCGAGCAGTGGCTGCACCGCGTGCCCTGATGCGCATCGCTCCCGGCTCGCCGCAACCTTCCGGCCGTACGATCGGCGCGACATGGACTTCTCGCTCGAATTCACGCCAGACCTGATCGCGATCTTCCTCACGCTCTTCGTGCTCGAGATCGTGCTGGGCGTCGACAACGTCATCTTCATCTCGATCCTCGCGTCGAAGCTGCCCGAGTCGCAGCAGGCGAGGGCCCGCACGCTCGGCCTCACGCTCGCGATGGTCATGCGCATCGGGCTCGTGCTGCTGGCCGGCTGGATCATCACGCTGAACGACGACCTCTTCACCGTGCTCGGCATGGGCTTCTCGGGCCGTGAGCTCATCCTCATCGGCGGCGGCGGCTTCCTGCTGTACAAGGCGATCCACGAGATCCACCTGAAGCTCGAGGGCGAGGAGGAGCACGGCACCTCGGCCGCGAAGGCGACGTTCGGCGCGGTGCTCGCGCAGATCCTCGCGATGGACCTCGTCTTCTCGCTCGACTCCGTCATCACGGCCGTCGGCATGACGAGCAACATGCTCGTCATCATCAGCGCCGTCGTGATCTCGTTCGGCATCCTGCTGTTCGCGGCGCGGTACATCTTCGAGTTCGTCAACCGCCACCCGACGGTCAAGATGCTCGCGCTGTCGTTCCTGCTCCTCATCGGCGTCTTCCTCATCGCCGAGGGCTTCGGCTTCCACATCGACAAGGCGTTCATCTACGGACCGATGGTGTTCGCGGTGCTCGTCGAGAGCCTCAACCTCTGGGCGGCCGCTCGGCGCCGCAAGCGCCAGGCGCAGGCCGAGGAGCCGGTGCGCCTGCACCTGCGCACCTACGCCGCGTCGGTCCGCGGCAGCGCTGAGGACGCGGAGTCGCTCGAGGCGCACGCCGCGACGGCGCACCCGGCCGATCACGGCCGGGGCGACACGCGGTCGGGCGGATCCGCCTGACCCTTGTCGCCCATCCGCCTTCGGGGTTGGATGGGCGGCATGACTGAGGCTGCATCGCGCGAGACCCACGTGGTCGTCGGCGACGACACCGACCGCTCGCGCTTCGAGGCGCACATCGGCGGCCACCTCGCCGGCGTGCTCTCGTACGTCGACGACGAGGAGACCGGCGAGCGCACGCTCCAGCACACCGTCGTCGGCAACGAGTTCGGCGGCCACGGCGTGGGGAGCGCCCTCGCGGGCTTCGCGATCGCTGAGGCGCGGGAGGCGGGCCGCCGCATCGTGCCGCAGTGCACGTTCGTGCAGGGGTGGCTGCAGAAGCACCCGGAGCACGCCGACCTCGTCGCGCACCCCTACGGGGGCTGAGCGGGCGCTCCTCGGCGGAGTGCCGTACGATGGTCGTAGCCGCTCACGCGGCGACGCGGATGTAGTTCAATGGCAGAACTTCAGCTTCCCAAGCTGATAGCGCGGGTTCGATTCCCGTCATCCGCTCCAAGGGCCCGGTCTTCGACCGGGCCTCTTCGCGTCTGCCGGGAATCGAACCGAAGAGCGGCCTGCGGCCTCACGGGTGGCGGCCAGCACTCAGGATGCGCGCCGGACGGGCTCCTACGATGCCCGTGTGGCGAGGACTCGGAAGCGCGGACGCGGGGCCATCTGGGCCGTCGTGGCGCTCCTCGTGGTCGTGGCGCTCGTCGTCGGCGCCGAGCTCGTCGCGCGCCAGCTCGTGCCCGGCATGGTGCGCACGGCGGTCGCCGAGCGGCTGCAGCTCCCGCCCGAGCACCCGATCGACGTCGAGGTCGGCGGCATCCTCCTCCCGCAGCTCGTCGCGGGCAGGCTCGCCGACGTGCGCGTGGCCTCGGAGGACGTCACCGTCGGCGCGTTCAGCGGCGATGTCGTCGCCGAGGGCCGGTCCGTGCCCATCCGCGGCGACGCGCCCGCCGAGGGCGGCACGGCCGAGGTGCGGATGACGACCGAGCAGCTCCGGTCGCTGCTGTCGACCTTCGACGGGTTCCCGGCCGACACCGTCGAGCTCGCCGCGCCGCACGTCACGGCCTCGTTCGACGCGCAGGTGCTCGGCGCCTCGATCTCGCTCGGCATCGCGCTCGAGCCGAGCGCGTCCGAGGGCGACATCGTGCTGACGCCCGTCGAGGGCACGATCGCCGACGCGACGGTGCGCGCCGACGAGCTGCGCGAGCGCTTCGGCGCCCTGGTCGACCCCCTGCTGCAGGACCGGCGCCTCTGCATCGCCGCCTCCGTGCCCGCGGGCGCCGAGCTGCGCTCGATCGAGGTCGCGGACGACGAGCTCGTCGCGAGCTTCGACCTCGCGGGAGGCCTCGTCGACGACCCTGCGCTCCAGGAGCCCGGCGCCTGCTGAGCGGCCCTCGCCCGGAGCCAGGCGTCAGGACTCGGGGTCGTAGCCGAACGCGCGCAGCTCCTGCCGGCAGCGGCACGCCGCCGCCACCTTCGATGCCCACCGCACCGCCTCGTCGCGCGAGGGCACCTCGATGATCGTGTAGCCGCCCTCGAGCCGACTCGTCTGCGGGTAGGTGCCCTCCTCGACCCCGCCCTGCGCGTCGACGAGCACGGGCGGCACCGACTCGTCGACGCCGCCGCCGAAGACGTAGACGCCCGCCGCCTTCATGTCGCGGATCACCTGGTGGGACTCCTCGACGACGGTGTCGAACTCGCCCTCCGGGATCTCCATCTCGCCGCTCGGGAACGAGATCATGTACTTCGTCACGCGTGCGCTCCTCCCGCGCCCTCGCCGTCGAGGGCGACAGCGGCGAGGCTACGCGAGTCGGACCGCCCGCGCATCAGGGCATCGCGCCCGGCTCGGTCGCTCGAGCGCCCGTGCCGCGCACCGCGAGCTGGAGGATCGTGACGCCCGTGCTCGTCGAATCGGCCCGCTGCAGCTCGAGGTCGCGGCGCGGCCCGTCGCCGAACAGGCGCGCGCCGCTGCCGAGCGTGATCGGGTGCACGAGCAGCACGAAGCGGTCGATGAGCCCCGCTGCGTGCAGCGCGCGCACGAGCTCGCCGCTGCCGAGGATCGAGATCACCCCGTCGACCTCGCCGCGCAGCCGCGCGACGGTGTCCACCGCCTCCCCGGGCAGCAGGGTCGACGCCGGGTGAGCGAGGGGCGCGCCCGAGCGCGAGGCGACCCACTTCGGGATCGCCCGGAGGAAGCCCCCGAAGGGGTTCGGCTCCGGCGCCGAGAGCCAGTGCCCGACGACCGCGTCGTATGTGCGTCGGCCGAAGAGCATCGCCCGCGTCGCCGCCATCCCCTCGCCCATGATCGCCAGCTGCTCGTCGCTCGCGAACGGCTGCGCCCACCCGCCGTGGTCGAAGCCGCCGCGCCGGTCCTCGTCGGGGCCCCCGGGCGCCTGCATGACCCCGTCGAGGGTGATGCTCTCGGTCGCGGTGATCGTCGCCATGGCTCGACCCTGGCCGGGCGCGAGAGCGCCGTCAACGGGTCGTGAGCGCCCTGACCGGCGTCACTCGGGCACGGTGAGCGGCTGCAGCACGCCGAGCTCGAGCCACAGCAGCGGCGCGATCACCGCGAGCGCGGCCGTGAGCAGCAGCGTGAGCACGACCACGATGTACTGCACCCGCCGCCGCCCGTGCGAGATGCGGCGGAAGCCCCACGCGATCGGCACGCCGACGAGCGAGACCATGAGCGCGACCGTCGGCGCGACCCAGTGGGGGATGCACGCGAGCACCGCGAGCGCCGCGATCCCGACCGCGATCGGCCACATGCGCGGCACGCGCTCGACGACCGGCTCCGGCTCGGGCGGCGCCTCCCACGGCAGCTCGGGCACCGGCACGACGCGCGTGGGCTCGGCGGACGCGTCGGCCGGCTCCCAGCGCCCGCGCGCTCCGCGCGTCCACGGCGCGGCAGCCGACGGCGCCCGTCGCTCGCCGCGCC
>NZ_JANQCH010000132.1 GCF_024723325.1 Agrococcus sp. HG114 | reverse complement strand
AGCGGCGGCCGCCGCGCGGGAGTGGCGGCAGCCGCGCTTGGGGGGCGCCTCCCGCCACTCACCTGCGAGAGGCGCCACTCACCTGCGGGAGGCGCCACTCACCTGCGGGAGGCGCCACTCACCTGCGGGAGGCGCCAGTCACCTGCGGGAGGCGCCACTCACCTGCGGGAGGCGCCACTCACCTGCGGGAGGCGCCATTCACCTCCCGGAGGCGCCACTCGGTGCCGGGTCAGTCGAGGAACGCGACCGCGCGCACCGGGGCGCCGTCGCCCGCGAGGCGCAGCGGGAAGAACCCGATCCGCACGCGGTCCGGCACGAGCTCGATGCCGCGGACGTTCTCGACGATGAGCCCATCCGTGCCGAGCACGACCTCGTGGACGGGGAACGACGCATCCGCCCCCGCGCCCGTGGGATCGGGGCTCAGCGTGTCGACCGCGAGCACGCGCATGCCCCGCCGCACGAGCTCGACGGCCGCGTCGCGGGCGAGCGCCGGGTGCGCGAGGCCGCGCTCCGATCCGAAGTGCGCGGCCCATCCCGTGTCGAGCACGACGATCGGCGGCAGCCGCTCGGGCAGCCCAGCCGCCTCGAGGCGGCCGAGCCCGTAGACCTCGCGGTCGGCGAGACCGGGGAGGCGCACGACGAGCGCCTCCCCGACGAGCTCGTCGAGCGCGACGTCCGCCATCGTGCGCCCGCCAGCCACCGTGTGCGCGGGCGCGTCGACGTGCGTGCCCGTGTGCGAGCCCATGCTGATCGCCGCGACCTCGACGCCGTCGGCCGCGACCGTGAGCGCGGGCCGGATGCGCACGGCCGGGTCGCCGGGGTACACGGGCATGCCGTCGGCGACCGGATGGCTCAGGTCGACGAGGCGCCGACCCGCGCCCGTGCGCTCGTCAGCGCGCATCCACCGCGTCCGCGAGGTGCGGGGCGGGCGTCTCGGGTCCGCGGTCGCGCGACGGCAGCGAGACGAACAGGTAGAGCAGGAACGTGACGACGAAGCTCGGCACCGTCGCCCCGAACGGCAGCGGCCACACGTACGCCCACGCGTAGGCGAGCGCGGCGCCCACCGCCCACGAGCCCACGGCCAGCCAGTTGACGCCCCCGGTGTACCAGTAGCGCCCGCCGCGCGGCAGCAGGATGTCGGCGGTGTAGCTGCGGCGCTTCAGCACGTAGTAGTCGACGATCATGATCGCGAACACCGGCGCGAACAGGGCGCCGATCGTCACGAGGAACGTCGTGAACTGCGCGAGCAGCACGAAGAAGGTCGACCCGACGATCGAGATGGCGCCGAGCACGAGCGCGGTCGCGAGGAACGGCACCCGCCGCCCGGGCAGCGCGTTGACGACGGTCGTGACCATGCCGTAGACGACCATCGTGTTCGTCGCCATGACGGAGAGGAAGATCGCGACGGCGAAGAGCGCGCCGAACGGCTCGATGATCGTCGTCGGGTCGAACGGGATGGGCGCGCGGCCGCTCAGCACGACGTAGCCGATCGCGGTCGCGCCGACGGTCATCGCGGTGACGGTCGAGAGCGTGTACCCCACGCCCGAGCCGATCGCACCGCCGCGCGTCGAGCGGGCGAAGCGGTTGAAGTCGGCCGAGAGCACCGTCCACGAGATGGCGGTCGCGAGCACGACGTCGAACACGAGGCCGGGCGTGTAGAACGGCTCGGCCGTGCCGGGGATCGCGGCGAACTCGGCGGGCGTGAACGTCGAGAACGCGGTGATGAACACGTAGGCGGCGATCGCGAGGATCGCCGCGGCGAACCACGGCTCGACCCTCGCGACGCCCGCGTGACCGAAGATCGCGAGCACGACCACGATGGTCTGGCACAGCACGGCGAAGACGACGGGGCTCGAGAACCCGGTGAGCGCGTTGACGATGTAGTCGAGCGAGATGCCGGCGAGCATCGCCTGCACCCAGCTCCACCCCATGAGGATCACGAGGTTCGCGGCCGCGGGCAGGAGGCTGCCGCGCGTCCCGAAGGGCCCGCGCGTGAGGGCCATCGTCGGCAGGCCCGTGCGCGTGCCGATCGCGCCGACGAGCACGAGCACGCACGCGCCGAGCACCGTGCCGCCCGCGATGAGGGCGAGCACGAGGCCGTACGGCACGTCGGGGACGAACAGGGTGCCGGTGAGCAGCGTCGTGACGACGAGGTTGGCGGCGAGCCAGATCATGAGCATGCGGCGCGCCGAGTAGGTGCCGCGCACGGGGCCGGCGTCGTCGGCGCTCGCCTCCAGGCGGCGTTCGAGGCGGGTGTAGAGCGACATCGGTCTCCTTCGACAGTGCGGATGCGCGGGGTCAGGTGCGTGGGTGGGATTCGGGGGTCAGTTGAGCGGCGACAGGTGCTCGTGCACCGCGACGAGGCGGTCGCCGTCGACGGCGAAGACGATCGACTCGCGCTCGCGGTACGACTCGGGGCCGTCACCCGTCTCGACGGTCGTGTCGACGGTGTGGGTGAAGACGGCCGCGCCCGGCATCGTCTGCACGAGCCGCTCGCTCGACGTGCACGAGACCACCCGCCAGCCGCCGTCGACCCAGCCCTGCCAGAGGGCCTCGTAGGCGGCGCGGTCGTCGAGCCGGCTCGGCTCGGTGTGGAAGATGAAGGTCGCGTCGGGCGAGAAGCCGGCGAAGTACCGCGGGCCGTCGGTCGCGGCGAAGGCGTCGACGATCGCGGCAGCGGCGGCCTCGACCTCGTCGCGCTCAGGTGTCCTCACGGTCGCCTCCCTCGCGTGGCGCCATCGCGCTGAGCAGCTCGTACACGACGTGGCTCGCGGCGACGGCCGTGAGCTGCGCGTGGTCGTAGGCGGGGGCGACCTCCACGACGTCGGCGCCGACGATGCGGAGCCCCGCGAGCGAGCGCAGCATCCGCAGCAGCTCGCGGCTCGAGAGGCCGCCCGCCTCGGGCGTGCCGGTGCCGGGCGCGTGCGCGGGGTCGAGCACGTCGATGTCGATCGAGACGTAGAGCGGCGCGCCGCCGATGCGCTCGCGCATCCGCTCGATCGCGGCGGCGACGCCGTGCTCCTCGACGAACTCGCTCGTCACGACCGAGAAGCCCAGGCGCGCGTCGTCCTCGAGGTCCTGCTTGTCGTAGAGCGGTCCGCGCGTGCCGACGTGCATGCTCGCGGTGAGGTCGATGAGGCCCTCCTCCGACGCGCGCCGGAACGGGGTGCCGTGCGTGATCGGAGCGCCGAAGTAGGTGTCCCACGTGTCGAGGTGCGCGTCGAAGTGCAGCACCGCCACCGGCCCGTGCTGCGCGTGGAGCGCTCGCAGGAGCGGCAGCGCGATCGTGTGGTCGCCGCCGATGACGACGAGCCGCTCGGCCGCCTCGTGCAGGGCGCGGGAGCCGGCCTCGATGTCGGCGACCGCGGCGTCGAGGTCGAACGGGTTCGCGACGATGTCGCCCGCGTCGGCGACCTGCTGGCTCCCGAACGGGAAGACGTCCTGCGCCGGGTTGTAGGGCCGCAGCAGCCTCGACGCCTCGCGCACGTGCGAGGGGCCGAACCGCGCGCCCGGCCGGTAGCTCACGCCGCTGTCGAACGGCACGCCCGCGATCGCGATGTCGGCACGACCGACCTCGTCGAGGCGCGGCAGCCGCGCGAAGGTCGCGATGCCGGCGAAGCGCGGCACCGCGCTCGCATCGATCGGTCCGCGCGGAGCTTCGGGGTTGGGTTGCATATTTGACAACTTTCGATACGCTTCACGAAACCAGCCCGGTCACCGTACGCCCCCGCACCTCCTGCGGTCAAGCGCGCCGACGAGAGGACGCGATGCGACCCATCCACCCCGACGCCGATGAGGCGGCCGTCGCCATCGGCGCGAAGCTCCGCGCCGCCCGCACGGCGCAGGGGATGTCGCTCAGCCAGCTCGCGACGACCGCGGGGCTCTCGAAGGGCTTCCTCAGCCGGGTCGAGCGCGACGAGACGTCGCCGAGCGTCGCGACGCTCGTGCAGCTGTGCCAGGTGCTCTCGCTGCCCGTCGGGGCGCTGTTCGAGGAGCCCGAGCTGCAGCACGTCACCTGGGCGGATGCCCCGCGGATCAACCTGGGCGGCGTGAGCGCCGATGAGCGGCTCATGTCGCCGCGGGGCCAGGAGCTCGTGCAGGTGCTGCGCTCGGAGCTCGAGCCGGGCGCGCACGGCGGATCGGAGCTCTACACGATCAGCTGCGAGGTCGAGGTGCTGCACGTGGTCGCCGGCGCCGTCGAGGTGCGCTTCGCCGATCGCTCGGTGGTCGTGCGCGCGGGCGATGCGCTCACGCTGCCGGGGCGCGAGCCGCACACGTGGCGCGTCGAGGGCGGGGAGCCGGCCGTCGCGATCTGGGTGCTCGTGCCGGCGCCCTGGAGCGGCTCGGCGTAGCCGCTTCGCGTCAGGCGCGGGCCGCGAGCTGCCGCACGAGCCGCTCGACCGCGTAGTGCGGGTCGCGCTCGGCGCCCTTCACCGCGTGGTCGGCGTGCGCGATCGCCTCGATCGCGTCGCACAGCGTCGCCTCGGTGTAGCCGCGCAGGTCCTTCCGTGCGCCGCGCACCTGCCAGTCCTGCATGCCGAGCTGCCGCGCCGCCTGGCCGTCGGAGCCGCCGGCGCCGGAGACCTTCGCGAGCTGCCGGAAGCGCATCGCGAACGCTGCGACGATCGGCACCGGGTCGGCACCCGTAGCCACGGCCTGGCGCAGCGTCGCGAGCGCCGTCGCGACGTCGCCCGCGATCACCGCGTCGACCACGGCGAACGCCGTCGTCTCGACCCGGCCCGCGTAGTAGGTGCGCACGACCTGCTCGGTGACCTCGCCCTCGGTGTCGAGCGCGACCTGCCGGATCGCGTTCGCGAGCTCGGCGATGTCGGAGTGGAAGGCGTCGACGAGCGCGGCGATCGCGCCGGGGGTCGCCTCGCGCTCGAGCAGGCGCAGCTCGTTGCGGGCGAACGGCACCATGTCGCCACGGCCGAGCGGCTGGCAGACGACCTCGAGCGCGCCCGGCGTGGAGCGGATCGCGTCGAGCATCTTCTTGCCGCGCACGGTCGAGCCGTCGTGGCGGATGACGAGGGTCGTGCCGTCGACGGGCGAGGCGAGGTAGCGCAGCACGTCGGCGATGAGCGCGTCGGTCGCCTTCACGCCGTTCTCGACGCGCACGAGCCGCGGCTCGTCGAACAGCGACGGGCTCGCGATGAGCTCGAGCGCACCGTCGACGTACTGGCCCGCGTCGACGTCGTGGATCTCGAGCTCCGGGTCCTCCATGAGCAGCAGCGCGCGCAGCCGCTGCATCGCGCGGTCGGCGAGGAACGACTCCTTGCCGAACACCAGCACCACGGGCGCGGGCGACACCTGCTCCCAGCCGATCTTCGGGATCGCGACCTTGGGGATGCTCGCTGCCACGCTCCCAGCCTAGGGCGGGCCGCCGACGCGCTCGGACCAGATGCGGATGCCCGACTCGTCCATCCCGAGCGCGATCGTGCCGAGCTCGTCGGTGCGGAGCGGCTGGCCGCCCGACTCCCGCACGACCTGCAGCGCCGCATCCGTCGGGTGCCCGTAGTCGTTCTCGCCGACGCCCACGAGCCCGACCGCTGCGCCGACGCGGCGGTAGAGCGCGGGCAGCTGATCGGCGGAGCCGTGGTGCGCGACGACCACGACCGCGGCGGGCGGGACACCGGCGCGCATGAGCCGCGACTGCGCCTGAGCCCCGAGGTCGCCGAGCACGAGCAGCTCGATCCCGCCGCCCGGCAGGTCGATCGAGACGGCGACGCTCGCGTCGTTGCCCGGCTCGAGCTCGCCGACCGGCCAGAGCGCGTCGACGCGGAGCTCGCCGAGCGCCCACGCGTCGCCCCGACGGGCCTCGTGCGTCGCGGCTCCTGCAGCCGCGAGCTCGGCGACGAGCGGTGCCGAGCGCTCGTCGACCGGGCCGTGCACGAGGAGTCCCACGCGTCCGAGCAGGGCGCTCGCGCCGCCCGCGTGGTCGAGGTCGAAGTGCGTGAGCACGAGCAGGTCGACGCGCTGCACCCCGAGCGTGCGCAGGCACCGCTCGATGGGCGCAGGCTCGGCGCCGGCGTCGACGAGCACGACCGCGCCGGCGTGCCGCACGAGCGTCGCGCTCCCCTGCCCGACGTCGCACTGCACGATGCGCCAGTCGGCGAGCGAGCCGAGCCGAAAGGCAGGCCACGCGGCCGCGCCGCCCGCGACGACGGCGACCGCGAGTGCGACGGCGACCC
>NZ_JANQCH010000131.1 GCF_024723325.1 Agrococcus sp. HG114 | reverse complement strand
CTCCCCCCGCCGTCGTCGCCACGCGCATCCGCGACGGCATCGCTCGCCGCGTCGCCGCCGCTGGCGCGCGCGGCCGCGGCGTCGCGCTCGGCGAGCTCCGCCGCGATGCGCTCCTTCGCCTCGGCGCGGTTGTTGATGCGCCGCACGCGGCGGTTGAAGTCCCACAGCAGCAGCATGATCACGACCGCGACGAGCGCGGTGGCCGTGAAGCCGATCCAGCCCGGCGTGACCTGGTTGGGGTCGAAGCCGAGCTCGTCGGGCGAGCGGAACAGCATTCAGTCCTCCTCGACGCCTGTGAACAGGTCGTCCTCGTCGGCGGCGCCCGGCACGCGCGAGCGCACGAGCTCGTAGTCATCGGTGGGCCACGTCGCGCGCAGCAGCTCGTTCGGCCAGAAGAAGAAGCGCGACTCGGGATCGACCTGGCTCGCGTGCGCGCGCAGCGCCCGGTCTCGCGCCTCGAGGTGGTCGCCCACGTGCACGCGCGTCGTGAGCGTGCCGGGCCGCTCGGCCATGCGCGCCGCCCACTCCCGCACGAACGGGAGCCGGTCGTCGTCGGGCGACGCGGCCTCGAGCGCAGAGAGGAGGGCGGCCATGCGCACGCCGGTCATCGAGCGGTCGAAGTAGACCTTCTGCACCTCCCACGGCTCGCCGAGCTCGGGCAGGCCCTCGGCCGCGTGCTCGACCGCCCACATCGTGACCTCGTGGCAGCGGATGTGGTCGGGGTGCGGGTAGCCGCCGGTCTCGTCGTAGGTGATGACGACCTGCGGGCGCAGTCGGCGGATGAGCCGCACGAGCGGGCGGCCGGAGACCTCGACCGGGATGGTCGCGAACGACAGCGCGCGCAGCGGCTCGCCCTCGTCGGGGAGGCCGGAGTCGACGTAGCCGAGCCAGGCGTGGTCGATGCCGAGCGCCTCCTGCGCCGCGAGCATCTCGCGCCGCCGGAGCCCCGCCATGTCGCGCGCCGCGCGGTGGCGGTCCTCGAAGCGCTCGTTGAGCACGCTGCCGCTCTCGCCGCCGGTGCACGAGACCACCGTGACCGAGGCGCCGTCGGCCGCGTAGCGCGCGAGCGTGGCGGCGCCCTTGCTCGACTCGTCGTCAGGGTGCGCATGCACCGCGAGCAGCCGTCGCACGGCCTCTCCCCTCCCGCAGCCCAGAGGCGCCGCGGGGCGCGGCGACTAGGCTGGATCCAGCCCCCATCCTCCCACGACAGGCCCCCCGATGACCCATCTCGAAGCCCGCTACGGCCGCACCCGGAGCTGGTCGCGGCGCGAGCGCGCGCTCGGGATCGTCGCGGGGCTCGCGGTGCTGCTCACGGCGACGCTGTGGGTGTGGTGGGTCGGCACCGATCCGGCCCGCACGACCCTCCAGTCGCGCGACATCGCGTTCGAGATCGTCGACGACTCCACCGTCGAGGTGATCTTCGAGGTGACCGTCGAGCCGGGCACGCCCGTGACGTGCGCCGTCGAGGCGCTGAACCCGGCCTACACGATCGTCGGGTGGCGCGAGGTCGAGCTGCCGGGCGCCGAGACCCAGACGGCCACGCATCGCGTGGAGGTGCGCACGACCGAGCGGGCGACGACGGGATTGGTCTCGGAGTGCTGGCTGTCATAGACTGACCATTGGACCGGCCCACTCGGGGCCGGTTCTGTGCATATCAGGAGAAGACATGAGCACCACGGAGACCTGGCTCACGCAGGAGGCGTACGACCGGCTGCAGGCTGAGCTCGAGCACCTGCAGGGCCCCGTGCGCGCCGAGATCGCCAAGCGCATTGAGGAGGCCCGCGACGAGGGCGACCTCAAGGAGAACGGCGGCTACCACGCCGCGAAGGACGACCAGGCGCAGATCGAGGCCCGCATCGCGCAGGTCGTGCAGCTGCTGCGCACCGCGAAGGTGGGCGAGGCGCCCGAGGCCGACGGCGTCGTCGAGCCGGGCACCGTCGTGACCGCGACCATCGCGGGCGACGAGGCCACGTTCCTCGTCGGCAACCGCGAGATCGCCGAGGCCGGCGACGACCTCGACGTCTACAGCGAGGCGAGCCCGCTCGGCCAGGCCATCCTCGGCAAGCGCATCGGCGAGACGGCCACGTACCAGACCCCCACGGGCGCGACCATCGAGGTCCAGATCAAGGACGTCGCGACCTACCGCGGCTGAGCCCTCGGCCCTGCAGCGCCGAGGCGCGGTCCCCGGGGCCGCGCCTCTGCCGCGTCCTGGGCGGCTCCTCTTCCGCAGGCGCTGGGCCGTCCCGCTCTGAGACGCTCAGAGCACCTGCGGCTCGTAGCCCGCGCGGCGCAGCGCCTCGAGCACCCGCTCGGCGTGCTCGGGCCCGCGCGTCGTGACCGAGATGTCGATCGACACGTCGCTGATCGACGTCCACGCGTTGTGCTGGGAGTGCAGCACCTCGACGACGTTCGCCTGCTCGTCCGAGACGATCTGCGCGATGATCGCGAGCTGGCCGGGCCGGTCGGGCAGCGCGATGCGCACCTTCAGGTAGCGCTGCGACGCGGCGAGGCCGCGCGAGATGACCCGCTCCATGAACAGCGGGTCGATGTTGCCGCCCGAGAGCACGGCGACCGTGGGGCCGTCGGATGCGACGAGGCCGGTCATGATCGCGGCGGTCGTGACCGCCCCCGAGGGCTCGACGACGAGCTTGGCGCGCTCGAGGAGCGCGATCATCGCGCGGGCGATGTCGTCCTCGGAGACCGTGACGATCTCGTCGACGGCGTCGCGGATGATCGCGAACGGCAGGGTGCCGGGCCGGGCGACCGCGATCCCGTCGGCGATCGTCGGCAGGGTGACGATCGTGGTCGGCTCCCCGGCCTCGAGCGACGGCAGGTAGCTCGCCGCCCGCTCCGCCTGGACGCCGACGATGCGCACCTCGCGGCCGCCCAGCGCCGCGCGCTGGCGGATCGCGGAGGCGACCCCGGCCGCGAGCCCGCCGCCGCCGATCGGCACGACGACCGTCGTCGCATCCGGGACCTGCTCGAGGATCTCGAGCCCCACCGTGCCCTGGCCCTCGATGACGTCGTGGTGGTCGTAGGGCGGCACGAAGGTCGCGCCGGTGCGCTCGACGTGCTCGACCGCCGCCGCGAGCGCGGTCTGGAAGTCGAGGCCGCGCAGCTCGACCGCCGCGCCGTAGTCGCGCGTCGCCTGCAGCTTCGGGAGGGCGACGCCGACGGGCATGAAGATCGTCGCGCGCATGCCGAGCGCCGACGCAGCGAACGCGACGCCCTGCGCGTGGTTGCCCGCCGAGGCCGCCACGACGCCCCGCGCGCGCTCCTCGTCGGGGAGCTTCGCGAGCATGTTGTAGGCGCCGCGGATCTTGTAGGCACCGGTGCGCTGCAGGTTCTCGCACTTCAGGAACACGTCGGCGCCGTGCATCGCGCCGAGGTAGCGCGAGCGCTCCATCGGCGTCTCCTGCACGATCCCCGCGAGCCGCTCGCGAGCGGCCTCGAAGTCGACGAGGCTCGGGCCGGGCAGCGCGGTCGGCTCGACCGCGGTCATCGCCGCTCCCCGCCGTCGGCGTCGCGCTCGCCCAGCGCGTCGCGGGTCGCGCCGCCCGCGGGCAGGCCGGGCCGGAGCGCGGGATCGCCGGGCACCGCGGGCTGCGCCTCGCCCCGAGCCGCGGCGGCGACCGACTTGATGAAGGTGTTGAGGAAGGCGACGACGGGCACGGCGAAGAACGCGCCGGCGATGCCGGCGATCGTGGAACCGGCGCCGACGGCGAGCACGACCGCGAGCGGGTGCACCTTCACCGCCGTCCCCATGATGAGCGGCTGCAGCACGTGGCTCTCGATCTGCTGCACGAGCAGCACGATGCCGAGCATGATGACCGCCGGCCAGAACCCGAACGACACGAGCGCGACGAGCACGGCGATCGCGCCCGTGAAGATCGCGCCGATGATCGGGATGAACGAGCCGAGGAAGACGAGGATCGCGATGGGCAGGACGAGCGGCATGCCGCCCTCGAAGAACATGCCGAGGATCCACGCGCCGAGGCCGATGCCGACGGCGTCGATGAAGGCGACGAGGACCTGCACGCGCACGAAGCTGCCGAGCGTCGCCCAGCCGGTGTGCGCGGCCGCGTCGGTCGCGGCGCGCGCGCGGCGCGGGAGCACGCCGACGAGCCAGCTCCAGATGCGGCGGCCGTCGAGCAGCGTGAAGATGAGCGCGAAGATCGCGAGCAGCGCGCCGGCGAGGAAGTGGCCGACCGACGACCCGACCGAGAGGGCGCTCGAGACCACCGAGGAGAGGTCGTCCCGCACGGTGCCGAGGATGTTCTCGCCGAACCCCTGCAGGTCGGCCTCGTCGATCTCGAACGGCAGCGACAGGATCCACGCCTGCGTCTCGCCCCACCACGCGACCGCGCGGTCCTGCAGGGCGGGGTAGCCATCGCGGATCTGGGCGATCGCGAGCCAGCCGAGTCCGACGACGCCGACGATGAGCCCCACGACCGCGAGGGCGACCGCGAGCCCGCGCGGCCAGCGGGCGCGCACGAGGCCGTCGACGAGCGGCAGCAGGGCGGTCGTGATGAGCGCGGCGACGAACAGCGGGATCACGACGATGCGGAAGACGACGATGAGCGCGATCACGATCGCCGTGGCGGCCGCGACCGCCACGAAGCGCCAGGCCCACGCGCCGGCGATGAGCATGCCGCGGCTCACCGCGTCGTCGCCGGGCGCGGTCGCGGTCGGGCGGTCGCGCGGCTGGTCGAGCGTCATTGCTCGATCCTACGGTCGGCGCCACTCCCCCGCGCGGCATGCGTCGGCGGCCGTTGCTAGCCTCCGACCATGACGCGACCGACGAGGATCTCCGGCGCGCAGGCGCGACGGATCGCGATCGCAGCGGTCGGGCTCGACGGCGCACTGCCCGGCGAGCGGGGCCGCGCGGGCGCGAGGACGCTCGAGCGGGCCATCGGGCGGCTCGGCCTGCTGCAGCTCGACTCGGTCAACGTCTTCGAGCGCAGCCACTACCTGCCGCTGCTGTCGCGGCTCGGGCCGTACGACCGCCGCGCGCTCGACCGGCTGCTGCACCACGACCACGGCCGCGGGCTCGGGGCGTACACCGAGTACCTCGCGCACGAGGCGGCGGTCATCCCCGTCGCCGACTGGCCGCTGTGGGGCTGGCGGCGACGGCGGCCGCTGCGCGGCGGCGGCGAGCGCTGGGCCGCCGAGCACGCGACGCTCATCGACGACGTGCGGGCCGAGTTCGCCGAGCGCGGGCCGATGCGCCCGAGCGACATGGAGCATCCCGCCCACGAGCGCCTGCCCGGCGGCTGGTGGAACAAGTCGGATGCCTACTGGGCGACGGCGGTGCTGTTCCAGCGGGGCGAGCTCGTCACGGTCGGGCGCAGCAGGTTCGAGCGGCGCTACGCCGTCGCCGACGGCGTCCTGCCCGACGCGGCGCGCGCCGAGGTGGACGCGCGCGACGCGCAACGGGAGCTCGTCGCGCGCGCCGCCGCGGCGTACGGCGTCGCGACCCTCGACGACCTCGCCGACTACCACCGCCTGCCGGTCGCCGACACGAAGGTCGCGGCCGAGGCGCTCGTCGACGCCGGGGAGCTCGAGCAGGTCGAGGTCGAGGGCTGGGGCCGGCCCGCGTTCCGCTCGACGTCGGCGAGGAGCCCGCGGAGGGTGCGCGGCACAGCGCTGCTGTCGCCCTTCGACCCGCTCGTGTGGCACCGGCCGCGCGCAGAGCGCCTGTTCGGGTTCGAGTACCGGATCTCGATCTACACGCCCGCGGCGCAGCGAGCCCACGGCTACTACGTGCTGCCGGTGCTCATCGACGACCACCTCGTCGGCCGCGTCGACCTCAAGAGCGACCGGAGGGCCGGCGTGCTGCGCGTGCAGCACGCGACGATCGAGCCGGCCCACGAGGAGCGCGCGGACGAGCTCGCCGCGCGCCTCGCGCCCGCGCTGCACGAGGCGGCGGCGTGGCAGGGGCTCGATCGGGTGGAGGTCGCGGGGCCGGGGACGTGGGCGCGCGCGGTCGCTGCGGCGCTCTAGAACTGGATGCGGGGCGGCTCGGCGACCGCTCCGCTCTGGTCGACCTCGAAGAAGTCGCGCCTGCCGCCCGCTGCCCCGGCGAAGAGCGACGTCGGGAAGCGGCGCGCCTTGGCGTTGAGCTCCCGCGCGCCCGTGTTGTAGTCGCGGCGGCGCGCCTGCGCCTCCTCGTCGAGGCCCGCGAGCGCCGCGCGCGCCTCCGCGGCGTCCGACCCGGCCGGCTGCGTCGACGCCGCCTGCACGAGCG
>NZ_JANQCH010000130.1 GCF_024723325.1 Agrococcus sp. HG114 | reverse complement strand
CCGCTCGTCGGGCGCCGCGGCAACGGCCGCCACGCCGTCGAGCCGCTCCCGCACGGGCCGGCCGAGCACGAGCGCCGCGCACGCGGGGCAGACCGCGACATCCCACGCGCCGCACCCGGCGCACGCGACCGGCCACAGGACGCTCGCCGCCTCCCGAAGCGCCTCCCGCATCCGCATGCACGCACGGTGGCACACGGATGCGCGGACCGGCTCTCGGGGACGGGCGGGGTGTGGACGGCTGCCCCGGCGGGCCTGGCGCGGGCTACTGCTGCGTCGCGATGAGCGTGATCGGGCCGAGGCTCGGCACGGGGCTCCACACGCGGCCGCGGAGCGACAGGAGCGAGCCGTCGACGCCGAGCGCGCGCAGCGACGAGGTGCCCTCGCTGCCGCCGACGATCGCGCGCACGGGCTCGCCGGGCGCCGGCAGCTGCTCCGACTCGCCCCCGACGGCGAGCACGACGACCTGCGACTGGTCGCCGCTCGCCGCGAGCACGGCGACCTGCGTCGGGCTCGTCCACGTGACGTCGCTCGCGACGCCGTCGATGCGCGGGAGCGCGTAGGGCTCGCCGAGCGACACGGGCCGGCCGAGCGCGTCGCGGATCACCGCCGCGACCCACACCTCGCTCGCGCTGCCGTCGACGGTCGTGATCGCGAGCCGCGCGCCGTCGCGCGAGAGCTCGATCGCGGTGATGCGGTCGGCGCCGGGCGGCAGCTGCAGCTCCGAGCGCTCGCCGCCGCGCCACGCGAGGAGCCGCTGCGGCGCCGCGCGCTCCTGCAGGATCACCCAGCCGCTGTCGTCCGTCGTCGCCGGCAGCGCGGCGTCTGCCGAGATCGCCACCGGGTCGGCGCCGGGCGCGAGCCAGAGCGCCGTGCTGCCGGTCGTCGCGACGCCGCCGAGGGCGCCGACGGTGTAGTCGCTCGCCCCCAGTCGCGCGAGCGCGGGCCCGACGTCGTCGATGCTCGTGCCCCCGCCGCCGATCGGCCGCAGCGTCGTGCCGTCGAGCACGAGCGGACGCTGGTCGACGTCGCCGTCGTCGAGGGGCGCCGCGTCGGCGCTCGACGCGGCGAGGCCGTCGAGCGCCTCGACCTGCACGCGCACCTCGCGCACCCCGAGCGGGCGCATCGACAGGGCCAGCTGAGCGGCGAGCGGCTGCAGGCTCGCGCTCCCGCGCTGCTGCACCTGCGCGAAGTCGAGCGTGACCGTGGCGATCGTGCCCTCGACGAGGGGCTCCCCGACCCGCCGCGCCTCCGGCGCCCCGGCCGTGGAGACCGCGGGCGAGAGCCACGTCGCCGGGCCCGCGAGCAGGGCGTCGACCATGCGCCCCGGGAGCGTCGTCGCGGTCCGCTCGAACCAGCGCACCTCGGGCACGGCCCGCGTCCCGTCCGGCGTGACCCAGTGGAGCGCGTGCGGCCGGAACAGCTGGGCGAAGTGGAACGCCGAGAGCACGATCCCGTCGGGCGCCTGCGCGATGCGCCACTCCCCCGCCACCCGCAGCATCCGGAACTCGAGCATCCGCTCGCTGCCGACGACGCTGAGCGCGCCGCCCGCGTCGAGCTGCGACACCGCGGTCACGACCGCCGTCGCGGCCGTCTCGCCGCCGAGCGTCACCTCCGGCTGGCCCGAGCGCACGAGCACGCGCGCCGACGGGCTCCACCGCTCCGCCTCGCCGCTGACGAGGTACTCGCGAGCGATCGCGAAGTCGTCGTCGGGGCTGATGGCCGCGGCGAGGAAGCCGCGGACGATCTCCTCCTGCGTCGCCCCGACCCGCGGCGGCTCGGCGATGAAGACGAGGTCGCTCGTCTGCTCGCCGACGTCGACCTGGCCGGCGGTGACCGGCCCCGAGTCGGGGATCGCGACGCAGCCGGAGAGCGCGAGGGCAGCGGCGGCGAGCGCGGCGGCGAGGGTGCGCCTCATCGGTCGACCTCCTCGGTCGTGGTCGCGACGCTCGGGTCGACGAGCGCGATGGGCGCGCTCGCCGTGTCGTCGTCGGCGGGCGGTGCGCCCGCGGGCTCGGCCGGCGGCTCCACCGGTGGCAGCTCGATGGGCGAGACGACGGCGCGCGCCCCCGAGCGCGGCAGCGTCAGCCGGAAGGCGGTGCCCTCGCCCGGGCGCGACCACACGTCGATCCAGCCGCCGTGCAGCGCGGCGTCGTCGCGGCTGATGGAGAGGCCGAGGCCCGTGCCGCCCGTGCGGCGCTGCCGCGAGGGGTCGGCCCGCCAGAAGCGGTCGAACACGCGCGCGGCCTCCTCCTCGCTCATCCCCACCCCGTGGTCGCGCACCGCGATCGCGGCCGCGTCGCTCGACGAGTCGACGGTGACCACGACGGGTCGCCCCTCGCCGTGGTCGATCGCGTTGCCGAGGAGGTTCTGCAGGATCCGCCGGATCCGTCGCGGGTCGACCTCCGCCTCGAAGTGCCCGCCGGGCGCGACGAGCCGCAGCTCCGTGCCGCGCTCGGCGGCGAGCGGCTCGACTGCGGCGAGCTCCGCCTGCGCGAGCCGCACGAGGTTCGTCGGCTCGATCTCGAGCTGCGCCGCACCGGCGTCGAAGCGGCTGAGCTCGAGCAGGTCGGCCAGCAGCTGCTCGAAGCGCTCGATCTGCGTGTGCAGCAGCTCGACGGTGCGCGCGGCGACGGGGTCGAACGACTCGCGCCGGTCGTGCAGCACGTCGCCGGCGAGCCGGATGGTCGTGAGCGGCGTGCGCAGCTCGTGCGAGACGTCGCTCACGAAGCGCTGCTGCACGGTCGAGAGCGTCGCGAGCTCGTTGATCTGGTGCGCGATCGAGTCGGCCATGTCGTTGAAGGAGCGGCCGAGCGTCGCGACCTCGTCGTCGCCGCGCACGGGGATGCGCACGTCGAGCTCGCCCGCGGCGATGCGCGCGGCGGAGTCGGCGGCCTGCTGCACGGGACCCACGACCATGCGGGCGACGAACCACGTGATGAGGCCGATGAGCGCGATGAGCGCGAGCCCGCCGAGCACCATCGTGAGCTGCATGAAGCCGAGCGTGTCCTGCGTCGTCTGCAGGCTCGTGAGCAGGTAGAGCTCGTAGCGGCCCGCGAGCGGCACCTCGATCGTCGTGCCGACGACGATCGCCGGCTCGCCGCCGCCCGGCTCCTCGATCCGCACCGACTGGTAGTACGGGGTGGTGTCGGATGCGCCGGCCACGGCCGCGCGGAGCTCGGCCGTGAGCAGGTCGGTGTCGAAGGCCTGCGACTGCACGTCGTTCATCTGCAGCACCGTCTCGGGCTGCCCGTCGCTGCGGAGCATCGCGTACTCGGCGGACGCCCGGCTCGAGATGACGCCCGTGACCGCGTCGAGCGCGCGGTCCTGCAGCGCGTCCACCTCGCCGCTCGTGAGCGTCTGCGTCACCGCCTCGTCGAAGATCTGCTGCATCTCGCCGGACGCGCGCACCGCCTCGACGAGCGCCTCGTCGCGGCGCGTCTCGAAGAGGTTCTGGCCGACGGAGGCGGACATGTAGCCGAACACCCCCACGAGCGCGAGCGTCGAGAGCGCCATGCTCGCCGCGACCACGCGCCACTGCAGGGACCGGCGCAGCGCGAGCGTCGCCGTCTCCCAGAGCGGGCGTGGCAGCGCGGCCACGGCTGCCTAGCCGGTGGGGGCGCCGGCGCGGTAGCCGACCCCGCGCACGGTCGTCACGACCACCGGGTTGTCGACGTCGCGCTCGACCTTGGAGCGCAGCCGCTGCACGTGCACGTTCACGAGGCGCGTGTCGGCCTTGTAGTGGTAGCCCCACACCTGCTCGAGCAGCATCTCGCGCGAGAACACCTGGTTGGGCTTCTTCGCGAGCGTGACGAGCAGCTCGAACTCGAGCGGGGTGAGCGCGATCTGCGCGCCGTCGCGCACCACCCGGTGGCCCTCGACGTCGATCTCGAGGTCGGCGACCCGCAGGATCCCGCCGTCCTCCTGGCGAGGCGCGCGCAGACGCGTGCGCACCCGGGCGACGAGCTCCTTCGGGTTGAACGGCTTGACGACGTAGTCGTCGGCGCCCGACTCGAGGCCGAGCACGATGTCGGTCGGGTCGCCCTTCGCGGTGAGCATGATGATCGGCACGCCCGACTCCTCGCGGATCTCGGTGCAGATCTGGATGCCGTCCTTGCCGGGCAGCATCAGGTCGAGCAGCACGAGGTCGGGACGGACCTCGTGGAACCGGTCGAGCGCATCCGCGCCGTCGGCGCAGTGCTCGAGCGCGAACCCCTCGTTCGAGAGCACGATGCCGATCATCTCGGCGAGCGCGAGATCGTCGTCGACGACGAGGATCGTCTGCTCCGGCATCGGGCGCTCCCTCCCCGCGCGAGCTCCCGCGCGGCTCTCGTCAGGGTAGCCCAGCGATCGCGGCCCTCCCGTCAGGCGCCCGCCCGCGTCGGCAGGGCGCGCATGCGCGCGTACGGGCTCAGCACGAGCGGCAGCGCGCCGAGCATCGCGACGACCGAGCCGACCCAGATCGCCGACAGGGTGCCGAAGGCCGTGCCGAGCCACCCGGCGACGAGCGCGCCGATCGGCATGACGCCCCACACGACGAAGCGGATGGACGCGTTCATGCGGCCGAGGAGCGGCTTCGGGCAGATCCGCTGGCGGGCGGTGACCTGCACGATGTTGTAGACGAGCACGCTGAAGCCGAGCAGCGCCTCGAACACGACGAGCAGCACGACCGCGGCCTGCGGCAGGTGTGCCGCGAGCGGCAGCAGCGCCGCGGACACGGTGAACAGCACCGTCGAGGCGGTGAGCGCCTGCCCCTCGCCGATCCAGCGCGCGATGCGGTTCGCGAGCAGCGAGCCGACGAGGCCGCCGACGGCGCCGAGCGTCATGAGCACCCCGTAGATCGACGGGTCGAGCCCGAGGATGCGGAGGATCAGGATCGGCGAGAGGGTCAGGGCGATCGTCGTGCCGAGGTTCGTGATCGCGGTCGTGGCGACGATCCGCACGAGGAAGTCGGTGCTCGCGACGAAGCGCAGGCCCTCGCCGATCTCGCGCACGAGGTGCTGCCGCTCGTGCTTGGGCTTCACCTGCTCGTCGTCGCGCACGAGCATGAGGCTGATGGCGCTGAGCAGGAACCCGACCGCGTTCGCCGCGAGCAGCAGCGGCGCCGAGATCACCTTGAGCAGCACGCCCGCGATCGCGGGACCGCCGAGCCGCATGGTCTGCGCGGTCGCCTCGAGCGCGCCGTTCGCGGGGCCGACGTGCTCGTCGCGCACGAGCACGGGCACGAACGACTGGTAGCCGACGTCGAAGAAGACGGTCGCGACGCCGACGAGCGCGCCGACGACGAACAGGTGCCACATCTCGAGCATCCCCGCGAGCCACAGGAGCGGCACCGCGGCGACCGCGACCACGCGCACGAGGTCGGCCGCGATCATCACCCGGCGCTTGCGCATCCGGTCGAGCCACGCCCCCGCCGGGAGCCCGACGAGCAGGAACGCCGCCGTCTCGGCCGCGTTGAGGTAGCCCATCTGCGCGTCGGTCGCGTGGAGCACGCTCACCGCGACGATCGGCATCGCGAGCGCCGCGAACTGCGCGCCGAGCTGGCTGAGCCCCTGTCCGAGCCAGAACGCGGGGAACCCCCGCTCGCGCCACAGGCCGCGGTGCGCGGTGCCGCCCTCGGGCGCGACGGCGGCAGGGGTCGCGTCGGGCGCCGGGCCGGCCGCAGCGGTGCCGGGCACCGCGGCCGCCGGCGCGGTGTCGGGCACCGTCGACGCGGGCGTCGGGGCGGTGGATGCGTCGGGCTCGGTCGTCATGGCGCGAGCGTACACCTGTGATTGGGTTCTCCCAATCAGTGATCTCCGGTGGCTACGCTGACCCCATGACCGAGGAGCCGACCACGACCGAGCTCACGGCGAAGGCGAAGGCGCTCTCGTCGCCGCTGCGCTGGCGCATCCTGCGCCTGTGCCTGCACGAGCCCCGCACGAACAAGGAGCTCGCCGGGCTGCTCGGGCTCAACGCGGGCACGATGCACCACCACGTCTCCTGCCTCGTCGAGACCGGCTTCCTCGAGGCCCTCGAGCCGCGCGTCGGTGCGCGCGGCGCGAAGGAGATCCCGTATCGGGCGACGGGCCTCACGTGGCGCGACTCGGAGGCGCCGCTCGTGGGCCCGGTCGTGGTGGAGACGTTCCTGCAGGAGATCCAGGGCGTGAGCCCCACGGATCTCGAGATCGGCCGGGTCGGCTCCCGGCTCACGCCCGAGGATCGCGAGGCGCTCGAGCAGCGCGTCGACGAGCTGCTCGAGTGGGTGCGCGCGCACGACTCCCCCGGCGGCGAGCCCTTCTCGATGATGATCGCGCTGCACCCCGACGTGCAGCAGCGCTGACCCGCCCGCTCCCGCTCCCCCACCCTCACGCCGCGCCCCGCGCCCCGCGCCCCGCGCCCCGCGCCCGCGCCCCGCGC
>NZ_JANQCH010000012.1 GCF_024723325.1 Agrococcus sp. HG114 | reverse complement strand
GGCTGCGGCTGCGGCTGCGGCCGGCCGGTGGGCCACGGTCGCGGCTGCTGCGCCGACGGCCACGGCTGGGCCTGCGGGCGCGGTGCGGGCATCAGGCCGTCCTGCACCGCCGGGGCGGTCTCGAGCACCGCGTGGCGCGTGAGCGACGCCGCCCACGACTCCGACGCATCCCGGTCGATCGCGACCTTGATCGACCGCATCGCGTGCTCGAACAGCACGGCGGCGTCGCCCTGGTCGATCGCGCCGATGCCCGGCGAGAGCACGGTGTCGGGCACGTGGAACCGCACGCGCGCGAGCCGTGCGAGGCCGTAGACCGGGCCCTGCTGCAGCGCGACCGACTGCACGCGCGCCTGCGGCACGATCTGGAGCGAGCGCCAGATGCGGCCGTGCCGCAGGACGAACGCGGCCGGGTGCACGTGGAAGCCGTTGCGGCGCACCGAGAACCAGCGGAAGGCCCGCGCCCGGGGCGGGCTCACTGCGAACGCGTCGGGCGCCTGGCCGAAGAGGCCCTGGTCGATGAGCGGCGAGTGCGCGAGCTCGGGCAGCACGAGCCCGATCACTGTGCGCACGTCGCGCACGTCGCCGATCGGCAGCAGGAAGCTCGCCATCTGGGCGCTCTGGCCCTGCCCCGATGCGTCGGGCTTCACCTTGCCCGCGCGTGTGAAGGTCACCTGCCACCAGCCGAACGGCCGCCACAGCAGGGGCTGCTTGATCTGCAGCGCGAAGATGCGGCCGGGCGGGATGATCTCGGTGGTCGTCGACGCCAGGCCGTAGGCGAGCCGGATGCCGTCGGGCGTCGCCGCGATCGAGTAGCGCAGCTTCGAGCCGAGCGAGCGCACCGCCGCGGCGAAGAACGCGATCGCGCCCGGCAGCAGCGCGAACACCGCCCAGTACTGCTGGAAGACGACGATGACGACGAGGGTCGCGACGAAGTACGCGAGCGCCCACACGATGCCGCCGTCGAGGAGCGAGGAGCCCACGATCCGCCCGACGGGGATGCGCACGAGCGAGCCGGGCGCGAGGTGGGCGATCTCGGCGTCCGGGCGCAGGAGCTCGTCGACGACCCCGCCGCCCGAGCGGCGCTGCGCGGCGAGCCGCTCGGCGTCGGCCGCCGACCTGCCCGACGCGCGGTCCATGATCTCGTACCGCAGCGCATCCGCCACCGACGAGCTCAGGTAGTTGAGGTCGACGTTCGAGTCGTTGCCGGCCTGCTGGATCTCGAACTTGCACGCGCCGAGCAGGCGCGCGAACCACGGCTTCTGGATGTTGATCGCCTGGATGCGCGCGAGCGGCGCCCGCCGGTGCTTCTTGACGAGGATGCCCTGCTCGACCTCCACCGCGTCGCCCGTGATGCGGAAGCGGTGCACCCGCCACGCCGCCCAGAACAGCAGGACCGCGAGCGCGACGACCACGACGATGCCGAGCAGCACCCACAGCAGCTGGTCGACGATGAACTGCCCGAACGGGTCGTCGTCCCACTCGGGATCCCACTCGGCCGGCACGAACATGGCGATGAGCCGGTCGCGGAACGTCGACACCACGATGCCGAGGAAGATGAGGAGCGCGAGCCCGCCGCGCAGCAGCGGGGTCGCGGGATGCAGGCGGTGCCACTCGCCGTCGACGAGCTCGACCGCCCTGCGGTGCGCCTCCTGTGCGGCCGAGGGGCCGGATGCGCCGGGCACCGGTGCGGACGCCCCGGGCACGGGAGCCTGCGGAAGCGTCACAGCCCCGCCCGGCGGGACTCCGAGACGGCGACGAGGTGGTCGCGCAGCTCCTCGGCGGTCGAGCCCGGCATGCCGGGGATCGTGATCGCGCTCGACGCCGCGGCGGTCACGAACTTCAGGGTCTTGAGGCCGAACATCCGCTCGATCGGGCCCTGGGTGATGTCGACGATCTGCATGCGGCCGTAGGGGACCGCGACGAAGCGCCGGAACAGCATGCCGCGCCGCACGAGGAGGTCGTCGGGCCGCTGGAGGTAGCCGATCGTGCGCGTGCGCAGGAACGCCCAGACGACGCCGACGGCCGCGAGCACGCCTGCGACGACGAGCGGCAGCCAGCCCCACGCGGGCATCGCCATGTCGTTCGCGAACCAGATGGGCACGGTCGCCCCGACGCCGATGACCGCCCAGCCGATCACCGCGCCGATCGAGTCGACGACGGCGTAGCGCATGCTGATGCGCTGCCAGCCGCCCGGGATGTCAAGGCGCTCGGGCACGGTCCCTCCACTTCCACCGGCCAGCGGTCGAGCCAGCCGCCGACAGGCTATCCGCCCGGCCCTCGGCGGCGGGTCTGGGATACTCGCACGGTGACGATCGAGACTCCGGAGCGCAAGCGGCACGTGGGCCGATGGATCGGGATCGGCGTCGTCGGCGTCGTCGTGCTGGCGCTGCTGGCGGCGATCGGCTGGTACTTCCTGCGGATCCAGCCCTCCGTGGAGCAGGTCGAGACGATCGAGACCGCGTTCCCCGAGGAGTCGCTGCGGCCGACCGTCGAGCCGACCGAGGGGGCCGCGCCGATCAACGTGCTGCTGCTCGGCAGCGACGCGCGGGCGACGGACGGCTCGCTGCTCACGAGCCTCGGCGACCGCGCCGACACCATCCTCGTCGCGCACATCCCGCCGGATCGCGAGACGGTGCAGATCATGTCGATCATGCGCGACTCGTGGGTCGAGGTGCCCGGCCACGCGGGCATGCGCAAGGTCAACTCGGCGCTCGCGCTCGGCGGCGTGCCGCTGATGGTGCAGACGGTCGAGGGCATCATCGACCAGCGCATCGACCACGTCGCGGTCATCGACTTCGAGGGCTTCAAGGAGCTCACGACCGCGCTCGGCGGCGTCACGCTCGACAACGACATCGCGTTCACGGAGGGCGAGCACTCGTTCCCCGCGGGCGAGATCGCCGTCGCCGGCGAGGAGGCCCTCGCGTACGTGCGGGCCCGCTACCCCTTCAGCGACGGCGACTACCAGCGCACGCACAACCAGCGGGCGCTGCTGCGCGGCGCGATCGAGCAGCTCATGACGCGCGAGAACCTCACGAACCCCGATCGCCTCGCGACCATCTTCGCGACGGTGTCCCCGCACCTCGCGATGAGCGACACCGTCTCGCTGCCGGTCGCGATCGAGCTCGCGACGCAGATGGCGCAGCTCGACTCGTCGCGCGTGCAGACCTTCACGATGCCGACGCTCGGCACCGGCATGGAGGGCTCCGAGTCGGTCGTCTACGTCAACTGGGACGGCGTCGAGCAGATCCGCGCCGCGTTCGACGAGGAGTCGATGACGAGCTTCAGCCCCGCACCGGAGCGCTAGGCCGGCTCGGGGGCGGATGCGCCCGGCGCCGTCTCGTCGTCGTCCGGCGGCAGCACGCACCACAGCTCCGCGAGCAGGCCGGCGGCGAGCTGCAGGAGGGCGCCGACCGTCACGACCGAGAGCGCGAGCAGCGCCTGGTCGGCGACGACCGAGCGCGTCGCGAAGAAGCCGATCGCGCCGAGCGCGAAGCCGGCGACGAGCGCCCCGACGGTCGACGAGGCCTTCGCGAAGCCGAGCACGCTCGTCGCGTGCCGGTAGTCGATGCGGCGCTTGCGCTGCGCCGCCTGGCGCACGGGCCACGCGACGAGCAGGAGCACACCGCCGAGGATCGCGAGCGCCGGGCCGAGCGTGAGCGGCGGCACGAGCGCGGCGCGCCCGGTCATCACGAGCATCGCCTCGAGCAGCCAGCCCACGAGCCCCGCGGCGATCACGAGCCCGGCGATCGCGAGCGAGCTCGTGCGCCTCACGGCAGCTTCCAGGCGTCGCCGTGCGCGTACTCGGCGAGCTCGGCGATCGGGCCGTGGCCCGGCAGCGACGCGTGCGGGTCGACCTCGAGCCACGGCTGCAGCACGAACTGCCGCTCGTGCGCGCGCGGGTGCGGCAGCACGAGCCGGTCCTCGGCGTGCTCCATGTCGCCGATCGCGACGATGTCGATGTCGATCGTGCGGCTCCCCCACCGCACCGAGCGCTCGCGGCCGAGCGCAGCCTCGACCGCCTGCACGGCGTCGAGCAGGTCGACCGGCTCGAGCGTCGTCGCGACGAGCACGACGATGTTGACGTAGTCGGGCGAGAGCCCCTCGCCGTCGGGGTGCCACGACGGCGACTCCCACGCGCTCGAGCGAGCGGTGACGCGGATGCCGTCGATCGCGTCGAGGGCGCGCACTGCCGCGTCGATGGTCGCGACGCGGTCGCCGAGGTTCGCGCCGAGCGAGAGCACGGCGCGGCGCTCGAGCGCGAACCTCATCGCGGCTCCCTGCCCCGGTGCACCCTCACGGCGACGTCGCCGAACGGCACGGCGATGGGCGCGGCGGGCTTGTGCACCGTCACCGACGCGTGCTCGACGCGCGGGTCGGCGAGGCACGCGCGCGCGATGCGGTCGGCGAGCGTCTCGATGAGGTCGACGGGGTCGCGCTCGACCGCGGCGACGATCGCCTCGGCGAGCTCGCCGTAGTGCACCGTCTGCGCGACGTCGTCGCTCGCGACGGCAGCCGCGAGATCGAGCGACAGCGCCGCGTCGACGACGAACTCCTGGCCGTCGCGGCGCTCCTCGGGCAGCACCCCGTGGAAGCCGCGCGCCCGGATGCCGGTCAGCTCGATGGATCCGTGGAGGCCGGGAGCCGACGGGACGGCGCCCGTGCCGACGTCGGGCGACCGCCCATCGGCCCGGTCGGAGCGCGAGCGGGCCGCGTGCGCCGTCGCCCCGAGCACCCGCAGCGCCGACACGGTCGAGGCGACGTCGTGCACGCGCACCGCCGCCGCTCCTGCCTGCGCCGCGAGCAGCGAGGTCGCGGCGGTCGCCGCGTCGCGCTCGGCCGCGTCCGCGCCCTCGGGCAGCAGCGTGCCGAGGAACCGCTTGCGGCTCGTGCCCACGAGCACCGGGAAGCCGAGCCGCTGGACGCTCGGCAGCCCGGCGAGCAGCCGCCAGTTGTCGTCCGGCTCCTTGGAGAACCCGTAGCCGGGGTCGACGATGATGCGCTCCCGCGCGATGCCGGCCGCGACCGCCGCCGCGACGCGCTCCTCGAGGTGCTGCACGACCTCCGCGACCACGTCGTCGTAGTGGGTGTCGTGGGTGACGTCGATGCCGCGCGAGTGCATGAGCACGATGCGCGCGCCGCTCTCGGCGACCGCCCGCAGCATCGCGGGGTCGTGCTCACCGGCGGTGACGTCGTTCACGATCTCCGCGCCCGCGGCGACGACCGCGCTGGCGGTCGAGGCGTGGATGGTGTCGACGGAGACGCGGATGCCCTCGCGCACGAGCGCGGACACGACCGGGAGGATGCGCTCGCGCTCCTCGGCCGGGTCGAGCGGCTCGGCGCCCGGCCGCGTCGACTCGCCGCCGATGTCGATCACGTCGGCGCCCTGCGCGCGCATCCGCCGGGCGTGCGCGATCGCGGCCCCCGGGTCGACGTAGCGGCCGCCGTCGCTGAACGAGTCGGGCGTGACGTTGAGGATGCCCCACACCTCGGTCATCGGTTACCTCCGCTCCCCGATCAGCGCCATGATCTCAGCCCGCTCGATCGGCTCGGCGAGCTGCCCGCGGCTCGCGACCGTGACCGTCGACGACTTGACCTGCCGCGACCCGCGCGCGCCGACGCATCCGTGCACCGCGTCGACCACGACGAGCACGCCGCGCGGCTCGAGCCCCGCGACGAGCGCGTCGGCGATCTCATCGGTGAGCCGCTCCTGGATCTGGGGGCGCGACGCGATCGTCTCGACGACGCGCGGGATCCGGCCGAGACCGACGATGCGGTCGCCGGGCAGGTAGGCGACGTGCGCGATGCCGGTGAACGGCAGCAGGTGGTGCTCGCACATCGAGCGGAACTCGATGTCGCGCAGCAGCACGAGCTCGCCCCGCTCGCCAGCGAGCTCGCCGGGGTCGAGGTGGGCGGATGCGTCCTGGCCGACGCCGGAGAAGTAGTCGGCGTAGGCCTCGGCGACGCGCCGCGGCGTCTCGCGCAGCCCCGGGCGCGCCGGGTCGTCGCCGATCGCCGCGAGCAGCTCGCGGACGGCCGCGGCGACGCGCTCGCGATCGACGGCCATCAGGTGGCGGGCTCGGTCGCGACGTCGGGCTCGACGACCTCGTCGACGTGCTGCGACACGGGCAGCTCGATCGGCGGCCGGTCGCTGACCGGGCGGTCCGGGTGCGAGAGCCACTGCGGGCGCTCGGGCAGCTTCTCGACGTCGGCGAAGATCTCCGCGAGCCGGAGGTGGTCGAGCGTCTCGTTCTCGAGCAGCTCGCCCGCGAGCCGGTCGAGCACGTCGCGGTTCTTGTTGAGCACCTGCCACGCCTCGGTGTGGGCCTGCTCGATGAGGGCGCGCACCTCGCGGTCGACGGCCTCCGAGAGCGACGGCGAGTAGTCGCGGCCGCCGCCCATGTCGCGGCCGAAGAACGCCTCCGACTGGTTGCTGCCGAGCTTGACGGCGCCGATCGCGCTCGTCATGCCGTACTCGGTGACCATCTTGCGGGCGATGCCGGTCGCCTTCTCGATGTCGTTGCCGGCACCCGTGGTCGGGTCGTGGAAGACGATCTCCTCAGCGACGCGACCGCCCATCGCGTAGGTGAGCTGGTCGAGCAGCTCGTTGCGGGTCACGGAGTACTTGTCGTTCACCGGCAGCACCATCGTGTAGCCGAGCGCCCGCCCGCGCGGGAGGATCGTCACCTTCGTGACGGGATCCGAGTGCCGCATCGCCGCCGCCGCGAGCGCATGGCCGCCCTCGTGGTACGCGGTGATGAGCCGCTCCTTGTCGTTCATCACGCGCGTGCGGCGCTGCGGGCCGGCCATGACGCGGTCGACGGCCTCGTCGAGGGCCTCGTCGGTGATGAGGGTCGCGTCGTTGCGGGCGGTCAGGAGCGCGGCCTCGTTGAGCACGTTCGCGAGGTCGGCGCCCGTGAAGCCCGGCGTCTTGCGCGCGAGCACCGACAGGTCGACGCCCTCGGCGATCGGCTTGCCCTTCGCGTGCACGCGCAGGATCGTCTCGCGGCCCTTCATGTCCGGCGCGTCCACGCCGATCTGGCGGTCGAAGCGGCCCGGGCGCAGCAGCGCCGGGTCGAGGATGTCGGGGCGGTTCGTCGCGGCGATGAGGATGATGTTCGTCTTGACGTCGAAGCCGTCCATCTCGACGAGCAGCTGGTTGAGCGTCTGCTCGCGCTCGTCGTGGCCGCCGCCGAGGCCCGCGCCGCGCTGGCGCCCGACCGCGTCGATCTCGTCGACGAAGATGATCGCGGGGGCGTTCTCCTTCGCCTGCTCGAACAGGTCGCGCACGCGGCTCGCGCCGACGCCGACGAACATCTCGACGAAGTCGGAGCCGGAGATCGAGTAGAACGGCACGCCCGCCTCACCGGCGACGGCGCGCGCGAGCAGGGTCTTGCCGGTGCCGGGAGGGCCGTACAGCAGCACGCCCTTGGGGATGCGGGCGCCGACCGCCTGGAACTTCGACGGGTCCTGCAGGAACTCCTTGATCTCGCCGAGCTCCTCGACCGCCTCGTCGGCGCCCGCGACATCCGAGAACTTCACCTGCGGCATGTCCTTGCTGATGAGCTGCGCCTTCGACTTGCCGAACTGCATCACGCCGCGGTTGCCGCCCGAGAGCCGGGTCATGAAGAAGTAGAAGAGCGCGCCGAGCAGCAGCACCGGCAGCAGGATGCTCATGAGCGACAGCAGCCAGTTCGCCTGCGGCACCTCGTCGATGAAGCCGTTCTCGGGGTCGGCCTCGGTGATGGCGTCGACCACCTCGGCGCCGCGCGGCTCGACGTAGTAGAACTGCACGCGCTGGCCGTACTCCTCGTGCGGCTCGGTGAGCGTGAGGTCCACCCGCTGCTCCCCGTCGACGATGCGGGCCTGCGCGACCTCCCCGTCCTCGATGAGCTGGAGGCCGACATCCGTCTGCACGGGCCGGAACTGCGGCGTCATGAAGAAGCTGAACGCGAGACCCACGATGAGGAAGGCCAGGACGATCCATGGGATCGGTCCTCGAAGGAACTTCTTGAAGCCCTTGTCATCGCTCTGGGTCGCCATTCGCCCAGGCTATCGCCGCCGGACGAGCGTCCGTCGGGATGTTCGCTGAGGGCGGCTGCCTAGCCCTGCAGCAGCTCGAGCGACATGAGCACGGCCCGCAGCTGCGCGTACTCGTCGGACGCGACGTAGTCCTCAGCCGCGGCCGCCGACGCGATCGCCCACGGCGCGCCCGGACCGCTGCCCGACGCGACGACCTCCGAGCCGAAGCTGATGAGCCCAGACGCGGTCTCGAACGCGTTGACGATCGGGCACCGCGGTCGCTGCGCCGCGTCCGCCGGCAGGAGCCCCATCGAGAACACCCACTGGTCGCCGAGCTGCAGCGCGGCGGCGCCGAACGCGACGCCGGAGGCGCCCTCGATCGAGACGTCCTGCCGGTCGAGCCCGATCGTGCGCCATCCGACCGGGGTGCCGGACGCGTCGACGCACGTGCCGTCCCCCGCAGAGACGCCCTCGGCGTAGCCGAGCTGGCGCTGCCCGTCGCCGCGCAGCACGTCGAGCCCCTCGCCGACCTCGGCGACCGACCAGTCGGCCGGGATGCGGAAGGTCGCCGCACCGCTCGGCACCGGCACCTGCTGCCAGCCGCTCGTGTCGACTCCCGCGATGACGGCGGGCAGCGCCGACTCGGGGGCGGGCGGCGCGGCAGTCGCGGGCGCCGTCGGAGGCGGCGCCGTGATGCCCGGCGGGATCGACGGCGTCGGCTCCGGCGGGGTGCTCGAGCAGCCCGCGAGCATGACCGCCGTCGCTGCGAGGGCGATCGTTGCGAGCGGGCGGCGGAGGGACGTCACTCCACCATGATGGCAAACGCGGCGTCCCCCGAGGCTGGGAGCGCGCATCCGCCCGCCCTACTCGCCGGCGTAGACGTGCGGCGCGAGCACGCCGATGCCGCGCAGGTTGCGGTACTTCTCGGCGTAGTCGAGGCCGTAGCCGATCACGAACTCGTTCGGGATGTCGAAGCCGCAGTACTTCACGTCGACGTGCACCTTGAGCGCCTCGGGCTTGCGCAGCATCGTGCAGATCTCGACGGATGCGGCGCCGCGCGACTCGAGGTTCGAGCGTAGCCACGAGAGGGTGAGGCCCGAGTCGATGATGTCCTCGACGATGAGGACGTTGCGGCCGGTGAGGTCGCTGTCGAGGTCCTTGAGGATGCGCACGACGCCCGAGGAGACGGTGCCGGAGCCGTAGGAGGAGACGGCCATCCAGTCCATCTCGATGTGGCGCTGGAGGGCGCGGGCGAGGTCGGCCATCACCATGACGGCGCCCCGCAGCACGCCGACGAGCAGCAGGTCCTTGCCCTCGTAGTCCGCCTCGATCTGCCGCGCGAGCTCCTCGAGCTTGTCGTGCAGCTCCTGCTCGGTGATGAGGGTCTTGGCGAGGTCGCCCTCGACGTGCTCGAACTCCATGTGCGCTCCTCGGGTAGCGGCGTCGGCGGTGGATCCAACCTACCGGCGCGGGGAGCGTCGTTCAGTGCGTGCGGTACGAGCGCAGGATCTCGATGATCGTCCTGTACTCGTCGGTCTCCATGTAGGCGCGGGCGTCGTCGAGCGAGTCGATCGCCCAGAGAGGATCGGTCATGCCGAGCTGGAAGTGGGTGCCGAAGCCCACGCCGCCCTCCGACGAGACTCCCACGAAGTAGAAGGTGCACGAGACGTCGTGCGCGACGAACTCGGGAGCCGTCACGCCGATGCCCATCACCCAAGCCGAGCCGAAGTCGATCGCGACGGTCGCGATCACCGCCTGCGCCCCGTCGAGCGAGGTCGACTGGGACGGCTCCACAGCGAGCACCTCGAGCGGAACCGCTCCGTCGAAGCAGGCGCCGCCGATGTCGACGAAGTCGTGCATCGCGAGGAGCTGCTGCCCGTTCGGCGCCGTCAGGGTCGCTGAGTCCATCCAGCGCACGTACGGATCCTGCACGTCGTCGCGATCGGCATCGGGAGCGAAGCGCTCGCTCTGCGCGTCGAGCGTCCAGCTCGGCGGGTAGCGGAACGACGCCGTGCCGTCGGTGCTGACGTACTCGAGCCAGCCGTCGGTCGCGATGGCTGCTGCGCGGCCGGGCTCGGAGGATGCAGATGCGGCTGGTTCCGGGGTCGGCACCGGCGCGCGCGACGGCGCTGCGCTCGTCGAGGTCGGGCTCGGCGGCGCGAGGGCTCCGAGTCCTGAGCAGCCCGGGACCAGTGCAGTCGCGAGCGCCGCGGCGGTCAGGAGGGCGGGAAGCGAGCGCCCGCGGCGCGCCGACCGGCGGCGACACAGCATCGGGGTCACGCTCCAGTCAGCTCGAGCGAGCGGAAGACGTCCATGAGCTCGCGGAACTCCTCCGTCTCGGCATAGGCCGCGCCCTGCTCGAACGAGTCGACCTCCCACAGCGCCAGATCCCACGTCGTGCGGAAGCTCGTCTGGGGGTACCCCTCCGGAACTGGGACGTCTCCGTAGATGAGGCACGACACGCGATCCGCCTCGACCTCGTCCTGCGTGAAGCCGGCGAAGAACTGCGCGCGATCGCCCTCGAACTGCGAGGTGAGTGCGACGATGCGCCCCGCCTCGGCCGGCCCGCGAGCGCTCGAGAGCTGCCGGCCGCCGAGTGCCACCGTCTCGTCGAGGTGCACGAGCGCGGGCACCATGCCGTCCTCGTCGCCGGCGCACGTGCCGCCCCGGTCGCCGTAGTAGGCGCTGCCGAAGCGCGCGAGCTCCTGTCCGATGTCGCTGACGATCGTCACGTCGTTGACGTGCCCGAGGCCATCCTCAGCCTCGAAGCTCGCGTCCACGACCGTCCAGTCCGCGGGGACTCGCCAGCGGAAGAGGCCGTCGGCCGTCTCGACCACGTGCCAGCCCTCGGTCGGGTCGGCGCTCGGCATCCCCTGCGACGTAGGCGCGGCGCCAGCGCTCGAGCTGTGCGCCGGAGCAGGAGCAGGGGTCTGGCTCGGCGCGGAGCCTGCTGGGTCGGCGCAGCCGGTGAGCACGAGCAGCGCGATGACGGCGACAGCGAACGGGGCGTGACGCGGCATGGAGTCCTCTCGGCGGTGACGGAACGCATCTTGACCCCGTCGGGTCCACCTTCGACGACGCGGCGCCCGCGCAGGGTCACGATTCGACAACGAGTGCGCAGCAGGCGCGTCAGGCCGCGACGAACACCAGCCTGCGACCCTCGCGCGTGACACGGATGCCGGGCAGGTGGATCGGCCCCTGCCCGTGCCAGTCGGTCACGAGCCGCGAGACCTCGAGCGTCTGCTGCCGCGTGAGCGCGGTGTGGAACTCGCTCTGCACCGCGAGGCGGATGATGCGCTGCCGCAGCGCCGGCGGGTTGGCGCCGAGGCCGCCCACGTCGAGCGAGAGGCCGCCCTCGGCGTGCTCGACGAGGTCGAGGATCTGCTCCTGCGCGAAGTGGGCGAGCGCCTCGGCGTCCTCGCGGAGCGTGTCGGCCGTGCGGGTGAGCGCGAGCGCGACGCCGCCGCCGAGCACCTCGTCGAGCATCGGCAGCACCCGGTGCCGCACGCGCACGCGCAGGAAGCGCTCGTCGTCGTTGTGCGGATCGCTCCAGGGCTCGAGGCCCTGGTCGCGGCACGCCTGGTGCGTCGTCGCGCGCCGCACCTGCAGCAGCGGCCGCCGCAGGAAGCCGATGCGCGGGTGCATGCCCCACAGGCTCTCGGGGCCCGAGCCGCGGGCGAGGCCGATGAGCACGGTCTCCGCCTGGTCGTCGAGCGTGTGGCCGAGCAGCACCGCCGAGGCGCTCAGCTCCTTGCGCGCCTGCAGCAGCGCTGCATAGCGGGCCTGACGAGCCGCCGCCTCGGGGCTGCCGTCGTGCACGACCTGCACAGGCACGATGCGCACCGGGTCGAGGCCGAGCTCGCGCGCCTGGGCGGCGGCCCGCTCGGCGACCGCTGCACTGCCGGGCTGCAGCTGGTGGTCGACGATCACGGCGCCCGCCTGCACCCCGGCCCGCGGGGCCTCGAACGCGGTCGCGGCGGCGAGCGCGAGCGAGTCGGCGCCGCCCGAGAGCGCGACCAGCACGAGCGCCCCCTCGGGGAGGTCGGCGATCGCCTCGCGCACGGCCCGGCGCACGTCGGCGACGGCCGGAGTCAGCCGCGGACGACGGTCGCTTTCGGGCATGAAGTAACCTTATGCCGATTCCTCACCCCCACGAGAAGGAGCCGCTCTTGGCCGCGTACGACGTCGTCATCGAGATCCCGAAGGGGAGCCGCAACAAGTACGAGGTCGACCACGAGACCGGCCGGGTCTACCTCGACCGGGTGCTGTTCACGACCTTCGTCTACCCGACCGACTACGGCTTCTTCGAGGGCACGCTCGGCCTCGACGGCGACCCGGTCGACGCCCTCGTGCTGCTCGAGTACCCGGTGCCGCCGGGCGTCTTCGTGCGCGTGCGCCCCGTCGGCCAGCTCAACATGGAGGACGACGGCGGCGTGGACACGAAGGTCATCTGCGTGCTCGAGAAGGACCCGCGCTGGGCCCACATCCAGGACATCGACGACGTGCCGCAGCAGATCCGCGACGAGATCGAGCACTTCTTCCTGCACTACAAGGACCTCGAGCCCGGCAAGTGGGCGAAGCTCGGCGACTGGGAGGGCGCTGCCGCCGCCGAGGCGACCGTGCAGGCCGGCCTCGCCGCCTTCGACGCCGAGCACGGCGACCAGGCCGGCGAGGACGTCGAGAAGCCCGAGGGCGGGCGCGACGTCACCGACTGAGCCGACGACCACGACGAGGGGCGCACCGCGAGGTGCGCCCCTCGTGCGTCTGCAGACCGGCGGATGCGCCGCGCGCGCCGCGCTCGGCCGTCACCCGGGCGGGCGGGCGTCAGCGCAGGTACACGCCGCGCGCCGCGAGGAACGGCTCGGGGTTGACGAGCGAGCCGTTGACGCGCACCTGGAAGTGCAGGTGGCAGCCCGCCGAGTGGCCGGTGTCGCCCTCGTAGCCCACGACCTGCCCGGCACCGACGCGCTGGCCGTAGCCGACGGTCGCGGGGTAGAGCATGTGCGCGTACTCGGTCTGGATGCCGCTGCCGTGGTTGATGTAGAGGATGTTGGCGCCGTAGATGTCGCGGCCGCGGAAGACCACGGTGCCCGCTGCGGCGGCGTAGATCGGGGTGCCGCACCCCGCGGCGATGTCGACGCCGCCGTGCAGCTTCTCGCCGAGGATGCCGAGCGGGTCGCGGCGCCAGCCGTAGCCGGAGGTGAAGCGACCGTAGTGCGGTGTCTGCCAGCCGCTGCTCGCGGGCGGGGCGACGGGCACGGTGCTGCCGCCGCCCGAGCTGCCGGCGCCGGCGCGGGCGCGCTCCTCGGCGAGGCGTCGCGCCTCGGCCTCGGCGGCGGCACGGGCTGCCGCAGCCGCCGCGGCGGCGCGACGCTCCTCCTCGATGCGGCGCAGTCGCTCCTGCTCGGCGAGCCACGCGCGGTGACGCTGGCCGGCCTGGTAGTCGGCCTCGGTCGCCGCCCGGTTCTCGACGAGCACGGCGAGCTGCGCCTCGAGCTGCACGCGGTTGTCCTGCTCGCGCTTGACCGCCGCCTCGGCCGCGGCCGCGGCCTCGTTCGCGGCGACCAGCGCGGCGTCGGCCGCCTCCTTGAGGCCCTGCAGCTCGTCGCGCGCGACCACCGCCTGGGCCTGGAGCGCCGACGCGGTGTTCGCGTCCTGCTGCGCCTGCTCGTAGAGCGAGTCCGCGGTGCCGGCGACGCGGTCCATCATGTCGAGCCGGTAGAGCCACGTGTCGGCCGAGCCCGGGTTCGCGAAGAGCTCCGCGCTCATGTCGCCCGTGCCGCCGCTGCGCGCGAGCTGCGCCGCGAGCTGACCGGCGGCGAGCTCCGACTCGCGGGCGCGGGCGGAGGCCTCGTCCGCCTGCGCCTGCAGCCGCTCGGCGACCGCGACGGCCTCGTCGTAGACGCGCTGGGCCTCGATCGCCTCCGCGGCCTTCTGCTCGGCGAACGCCCGCGCGTTCGCGAGGTCCGACTCGAGCTGCCCGATGAGCGCGCGGATGTCGGCGATCTGCTGGTTCTTCGCCGCCTCGTTGCCCCGCGCCTGCTCGACCTCGGCCCACGTGGGGAACCCGTACTCGTCGACCGCCTGCGCGCTCGGCGCGGCGGGCACCACGAGCCCGACCACGAGCGCCGCGACCGCCGTCGCCGTGACGATGCCGCGCCGCCGGGCGCGCGCTCGCGCGCCGGGCCGGTCGGCTCGTGCCGGCTGGTCGGGCTGGGCCATCTCGCTCCTGTTCGCAGCGATGCGCTGCAGCTCGGGGGTACCGCCCGAACGGGATCACGGGCATGCGACGCGAGCAACCCTAGCAACCATCAGGTGGCACCTGAAGGTTTGCTCGGGCGAAACTGCGCCGCGGGCGTGTCGGCTCACGACGCGCGCGCGGTTTGCACCAGCCCTGAGTGTGCTGTAACGTAACTCCTCGGTAGTCATGTGCTCCGGCGCATGGCCCCATCGTTTAGCGGCCTAGGACACCGCCCTTTCACGGCGGCAGCACGGGTTCGAATCCCGTTGGGGTCACTCACTCGAGGGTTCAGTCTGTACGATGGGTACTACCGGAATGGCCCTGTAGCGCAGTTTGGTTAGCGCGCCGCCCTGTCACGGCGGAGGTCGCGGGTTCAAGTCCCGTCAGGGTCGCCATGCCTCGGCCCTCTCGAGAGAGAGGGCCTTGTGCACGGCGGGCCGTTCGGCCCGCCTGGCTCTGTAGCTCAGTTGGTAGAGCGCACGACTGAAAATCGTGAGGTCACGGGATCGACGCCCGTCGGAGCCACCTCCAGGACCCCCGGGCGACCGGGGGTCCTGCTCGTGCTCCCGGCCTCGCTCCGACGCTCGGGGTCACGTCCAGCGGGCGACGACCGCGGCGGCGGCGGCGACGCCTGCCGCGATGAGGGCCATGCCCGCGTAGGAGCCGGTGCCGAGCGCCAGCACAGGACCGAGGGCGGGCCCGAGCGCCGCGACCGCGGTGATCGGCGCCGCGAACACCCCGTTGAGCGCGCCGTAGCTCGCGGCGCCCCACCGCTCGACGACCGCGGACCCCTGCACGAGCGTCTGGGCTCCGCGTGCCGCTCCGGTCGCGATCCCGATGAGGATGAGCACCCACGGCGGCCCCGGGACGAGCGCGAGCGCGGCGAGGAGGAGGGCGCTCGCCCCGGCGACGACGAGCAGGGGCACCCACGCAGCGGCGGCGTGCGGCGTCACCGCGTGCACGAGCCGCCCGATGACCTGGCCGGCGCCGAGGAGGCCCAGCGCCCAGGCCGCGAGCTCGAAGGAGACCCCCTTCTCGGTGAGGAGCGGGATGAGCGCGAGCGTCACGCTGTAGAGCGCGGCCGCGATGCCGACCATCGCGAGCTCGAGCAGCCAGAAGCGGCGCGACCGCAGCACCGCACCCACGGGCCGCGGAGCGTCGACGGCCGCGGCGGCCGACGGCCACGACCGCTCGAGCGTCGACCAGTGCAGCGGCGTCGTCGTCGCAACGAGCACCGCCGCGAGGATGCACAGCACCGAGCGCCAGTCGAACGCCGACAGCAGCCCGGCGGTGATCGGCGCGAAGACCGTCGAGGCGAGCCCGCCCGCCAGGGTCACGATCGTCATCGCCCTGCGGCGATCGTGGGGATGCCGCTTCACGATCACGGTGAACGCGGCCTGGTAGAGCACCGCGGCCTGCCCGACGCCGGCGATCGCCCACCCGAGCGCGAAGTGCGGGAGGGTGGATGCGGTGCTCGCGACGACCATGCCGACGCCGCCGACGAGGCTGCCGACCGTCATGAGCACGCGGGGCCCGCGGCGATCGAGCCAGCGCCCGACGGCGATCCCGGCTGCGGCGGACGCCACGAGCCCCGCGGAGAGCGAGAGCGTGACCTCGGCGAGCGACCATCCCGTGCCCGCGGCGATCGCGGGCGCCGCGACGAGCGGACCGTAGTAGAGGATGCCCCAGCTGATCACCTGGCCCGCGGCGAGCGCCGCGAGCCTCCGAGCGCTGCCGAGCGACGCGGCGACGCGCGCGTCCGTGCCCATCCGCGTGCGCGGCGCGTCAGAGCGAGCGCAGGGCGCCGGCCGCCGCCTCGAGCGCACCGTCGGCGATCGAGTAGTACGCCCAGCGGCCGCGCTGCTCGCGCTCGACGAAGCCCGCCTCCGCGAGCAGCTTCATGTGGTGCGACACGGTGCCCTGGGACAGTCCGACGGGTTCGGTGAGGTCGCACACGCACGCCTCGCCGCCCTCGCTCCCGGCGATGATCGACAGCAGGCGCACGCGCGTGGGGTCGGCGAGGGCCTTGAACGTCCGCGCCAAGCGCGCCGCGGCATCCTCGGCCATGGCCTCGCCGGCGGGCGCGCAGCAGCGTGCGGAGGTCTCGTGCGCGTGGCGAGCGACATCGACGGTCATGAGGCGATCCTCGCACACGTATTGACATCTGTCGATGGGTCGAGCATGCTTCACGCATCGACATCCATCAATCTGAGGAGATCCCGTGGCCGACCTTCCCGTCGTCGTCATCGGTGCCGGCCCGCAGGGGCTCGCAGCCGGAGCGCACCTGCTCGAGCGCGGCATCGAGCCGATCCTGCTCGAGCGCGGCGACAGCGCCGGCGCCGCCGTCCGAGAGTGGGGGCACGTGCGGCTCTTCTCGTCGTGGCCCGAGCTCATCGACAGCGCCAGCCGGCGCCTGCTTCGGGCGGCGGGCCGGCGGCTGCCGAGCACCGGCTACCCGAAGGGCGCGGCGTGGCGCGAGCAGTACCTCGAGCCCCTCGCTGCCGCGCTGGGCGATCGCATCCGGTTCGGGACCGAGGCGGAGCGCGTGACGCGGATGGGCCGCGACCTCGTGGTCTCCGAGGGCCGGGGCGCGCAGCCGTTCGTCGTGCACGTGCGGACGAGCGACGGGCGCGAGGACCGGATCCTGGCCCGCGCGGTCATCGATGCGAGCGGGACGTGGGCGAACCCCGGCCCGCTCGGCGGCGACGGCGCCCTCGCAGTGGGCGAGCGCGCCGCGGCGGCCGCCGGCGCGGTCTCCTACCGGATCCCCGACGACGTGAGCGGCCTCGCGGGCGCGAGCGTCGCGGTGGTCGGGGCGGGGCACTCGGCGACGCACGCCGTGCTGCGGCTCGCCGAGCTCGCGCGACGAGCGCCGGGGACCCGGGTCATCTGGGTGCTCCGCCGCGCGACGGCCGCGCAGGTCTTCGGGAGCGGCGCGGCAGACGCCCTCCCCCAGCGGGCGTCGCTCGGCACCCGGGCTCGCAGGGCGATCGACGACGGACTCGTCGAGCTCGTGACCGGCTTCCGCGTCGCCGCTGCGCGAGCAGAGGAGGAGGGCATCCGCCTCGTCGCCGAGGACGGGCGCGAGGTGGGCCCGATCGCGCACGCCTTCGCGCTCACGGGCTTCCGCCCCGACCGCTCGCTGCTCGCCGAGCTCCGCGTCGACCTCGACCCGGCCCTCGAGTCGGTCGCGGGCATCGCCGCGGAGATCGACCCGAACATCCACTCGTGCGGGACGGTCGCCGCCACCGGCGCGGCGCAGCTGCGCATGCCCGAGCCGGGACTGTTCGTCGTCGGCGCGAAGAGCTACGGCCGCGCGCCCACCTTCCTCGCACTCACGGGGTACGAGCAGGTGCGCAGCGTGGTCGCGCACCTCGCCGGCGACGAGGAGGCGGCAGCGCGCAACGAGCTCGTGATCCCAGAGACGGGTGTCTGCGGGGGTGCCGTCGCATTCGACGGCGCGGGATCGTGCTGCGCGCCGGCGCGCGCGGCGGAGCCGGTCGCCGCGCTCGCGACGGCCTGACGCACGTGCGGCACGGGTGCTTGCGGCCTGATTCGACAAGCGTCAATATAGAAGCATGTCGATTCAGTTTGCGAGCACTGTCGCGGCCTCGACGCGCGCCATCGACGCGGGCGTCGCCCTCGACCTCGCGGCCACGCTGCGCGCGCTCGCCGACCCGCTGCGGCTCCGCATGCTGTCGCTCATCGCCTCCGATCCGCGCGGCGAGGCGTGCGTCGTCGATCTGGCCGAGCTCGCGGAGGTGTCGCAGCCGACGGTCTCGCACCACCTGAAGGTCCTGCGCGAAGCCGGGGTCCTCCGCTCGGAGCGCCGCGGCACCTGGGTCTGGTACTCGGTCGAGCCCGGGCTCCAGCCGGCAGTCGTGTCGCTGCTCGAGGGGTTCGCGCCAGCCGCGGCGCGCCCGGGCGGCGCATCGCCCGAGCCGCTCGGGGACGTCGACGAGGCGCTCGAGCAGCTCGCCTCGTCGCTCGCGGAGCGCTTCCCCACCGTGAGCGCCGATGCCGTGACGAGCATCGTGCGGGAGTCGTACGCCGCCCTCGCGAAGCCGGCTCGGACGACCGGTCGCCTCGTGCCGCGCACGGAGCGCTTCGCGGCGCAGCGCCTCACCGACCTGACGCGAGACCGTCGGGCGCATCGCCCGCAGGTGCTGTTCGTGTGCGTCGCGAACGCGGGCCGATCGCAGCTCGCGGCCGCGCTCGTCGAGCACCGGTCGGGCGGCAGCGTGGTCGCGCGCTCGGCGGGCTCGTCGCCCGCCGCGGAGCTGCACCCCGAGGTCCGAGGCCTCATCGAGCACCTCGGGCCCGAGATCGCCGAGCGCGCGTTCCCCAAGCCGATCACCGACGACGCGGTGCGGGCGGCGGACGTCGTCATCACGATGGGATGCGGCGACGTGTGCCCGATCATCCCGGGCGTCCGCTACGACGACTGGGCCATCGGCGATCCCGCCCTCGCCTCGCCCGAGGGCGTCGTCGCCATCCACGACGACATCGCCGCCCGCGTCGACCGGCTGCTCGCCGAGCTGACCGAGACCGTCACGACCACGACCACGACCACCTGAGGAGCGCCCATGAGCGACAAGCCCACCGTCCTGTTCGTCTGCGTCCACAACGCCGGCCGCTCCCAGATGGCCGCGGGCTTCGCGCGCGCGCTCTCGGGCGGCGCGGTCGAGGTGCTCTCCGCCGGGAGCGCGCCCAAGGACCAGATCAACCCCGTCGCCGTCGAGGCGATGGCGGAGCTCGGCATCGACATCGCGGGCAACCAGCCGAAGGTGCTCACCGTCGACGCCGTCCGCGAGTCGGATGCGGTCATCACCATGGGCTGCGGCGACGCGTGCCCGATCTTCCCGGGCAAGCGCTACGAGGACTGGGAGCTCGAGGATCCCGCGGGCAAGGACATCGAGACCGTGCGTCGCGTGCGCGACGACATCCGCGGCCGCGTCGAGCAGCTCCTCGCGGAGCTCACTCCGAGCGCCGGCTGAGCGCAGGCGCGCGAGCGCGGTGCGGGCCGACTAGGGCTCGATGAGCGCGCGCAGCGTCGCGGCATCCTCGTTCGCGCCGAACGCCGGGAAGCCGGGCTGCAGGTGCAGGCCGGCCGCGAGCGAGTCGAGCACGACGGGGTCGAAGCCGAATTCGTCGACGAGCTGCGCGACGAGCGCGACGTCGGCCGCGTCGTCGCCCGCGACGGCGATCGCGCGGCGCTGCGGGCTGCCCGGCGACCGCGGCCAGTCGGCGAGGTCGTGGTAGCCCATGTGGTTGAACGCCTTCACGACGCGGGATCCCGGCAGGGACTCCTGCACGATCGTGCTCGTGGGCCGCTCCGGATCCGTGAACTCGTCGCGGATGCCATCGGTCTCCCACCAGTAGTTCATCGCGTCGATCACGAGCTTGCCCCGCAGCGCCTCGACGGGCAGCTTCTCGTACTGGCCGAGCGGCAGGGCGAGGATCACGACATCGGCCTGCGCCGCGGCGTCGGCGGCGAGCATCGGCTCGGCGCCGGGCGCGAGGTACTCGGCGATGAGGCGGATGCGCTGGGGCGACCCCGAGGCGGCGATGAGGGTGCGATGGCCCGCCGCGAGCGAGTGCCGCGCGAGCACCGTGCCGATCTTGCCGGCGCCGAGGATGCCGATCGTCAGCGCGGTCACGGGGCGCTCGGCCTCGCTCGTGCTCGACTCGACCGGCTGCGGCATGGGGTCTCCCTCTCGTGGCTCTGCGATCTGACAACGCGATCCGCGGCGCGCCGCATTCCCGGCGGCCGCGCGGAGCGCGCCGCGACGGCCTAGTCTGCCGCCATGCGGTACCGCTGGGACGAGGGCGTCATCACGGCAGACGGCGACGAGGTCGCGCGCACGGGGCCGGGCTTCGGGGGGCTGCGCCCGGCGTTCCGGATGGGCGAGGGCGAGTGGGCGTTCCGGGTCGACACCGAGGGGCTCATCGGCGCGCTCGACGGCAGGGACCGCCTCGGCGTCGAGCGCGGGCGGATCTGGCAGTCGACGTGGCGGATGGCGGGGCTCCGCGGCCCGCTCGAGCTGACCCGCACGACGAGCTGGCTGCTCGGCAGGCTGTACTTCGACCTCGCGCGCGGCGGCGAGCGCATCGCCGAGGTCGTGCCCGAGGGGCCGTGGCAGTACCGGCCCGCGCTCGAGGTCTCGGGCGAGCTGCCGCTCGAGGAGGCGGTGTTCGTGCTGTGGGCCGCCGCGCGCATCGACGCGCGCCGCCCGGCGCACGTCGTGCGACCGAGCCTCCCGGGCGGGTCGAGCGGCGGCGGCGTGACGGTCGGCTGAGCCTCAGTCGCTCGAGTCGACGAGCGGCTCGGCCGAGGGGTCGGGCTGGGGTCCGCGGTGGAAGCGCCGCCCGCTCAGGCGCACGAGGTCGATGACGACGAACTCGCGCTTGACGCTCGGCACGAGCGGGCGGATCGGGAGGCGCTCCGCCGCCTCGATGTCGCTGCTCGACTCGAGCCGCCGCGCCTTCCCGTGCGCGACGACGCTCCATGCCTCGCGCTCGCCGATGTGGTCGATCTCGAACACCACGTCATCGGCGAGCAGCACCCCGGCGAGCTTCGTGCCCGGAGCGGTGCGGAACGTGATGCTCGAAGCGTCCGCGTGGTAGTTCACGGGGAACACCTCCAGCACGTCGCCGACGCGGAAGGCGATGCGGCCGAACTCGAACGCGCGCAGCAGCTTGCGGCACTCGTCGTCGCTGATCTCGATCATGCCGTTGGCCGTCATGGCCTCATGCTCCCAAACGCGCCGCCGGCGCACCAGGGGCGGCAGCGCGATCGGGGGATCAGGCCCCGGCGGCGTCGCGCAGCCTCGCGGCGAGGCCAGCCTCGTCGGCGAGGCGCGGCTCCGTCCGCAGCTCCGGCCGGATGCCCGCCTTGTCGGCGTAGAAGGCGCGGATGCGGTCCATGTCGGCCGGCACGTCGCCCGTGAGCGAGATGGTGGGCCCGAGCCCCGTGGTGCGCGTCGTCGCGTCGACGAACCCGAGCGTGACGGGCAGGCCCGCCTCGAGGGCGATGCGGTAGAACCCGCTGCGCCACTGCTTCGACCGGCGCGTGCCGTCGGGCGTGACGACGATCGCCGCCCGCGGGTCGTCGCGCACGAGCTCGACGACGCGGTCGACGAGACCCGCGGGATCGTCGCGGTCGACCGGGATGCCGCCCAAGCGGTGCATCGCCCACCCGAGCGGGCCCTCGAACAGCTCGCGCTTGCCGAGCCACCGGACCGGGAGCCGCGCATCCCACGCGATCGCGAGCATGAGGACGAAGTCGCGGTTCGAGGTGTGGGGCGCGCCGATGAGGAGCCGCGCACCCTCGAAGGGCGGCTGCTCGCGCACGAGCCGCCACGGGCTGAGCGCCCAGTGCAGCTGGGCGATCGCGTGGCGGATCGGCTGCCGCCCGGTGCGGCGTGCCGTCACCGGCGGGCCGCGAGCATCGGGCACTCGAACGGGTCGCGCGCGGCGAGGCCCACCCGGTTCAGGTAGCGGACGACCGACGCGTACGCCCCGACGAGGTTCGTCTCGGTGTACGGGATGCCGTGCGTCGCGCAGTGCGCGCGCACGATCTCGCTCGCCGCCCGCAGGTGCGGGCGCGCCATGTTGGGGAAGAGGTGGTGCTCGACCTGGTAGTTGAGGCCGCCCATGAGCGTGCTCATGCCCCAGCCCCGGATGTTGCGGGAGGTGCGCACCTGCTTGGTGAAGAAGTCGAGCTTCGCGTCGCGGCTCACGGTGGGCATGCCCTTGTGGTTGGGCGCGAACGAGGCGCCCATGCCGATGCCGAAGACCGCGAGCTGCACGCCGAGGAATGCGAGCGCCATGAGCGGCGGCATGACGAGCAGCAGGAACGTGATGAGCAGCGCGAAGCGACCGGCGATGAGGCCGAGCTCGAGCCAGCGGCCGACGACGGGCCGGCGCTCGAGCAGGGTGATGATCGAGCGGACGTGCAGGTTCGCGCCCTCGAACGTCAGCAGCGGGAAGAACAGCCAGCCCTGGCGCTGCGTCACCCAGCGCTGGATGCCGCGCGCCTTCTTGGCGTCGCTCGGCAGGAACGAGATCGTGTCGATCTCGATGTCGGGGTCGCGGCCGATCTGGTTGGGGTTCGCGTGGTGGCGCGAGTGCTTCGTCATCCACCACTGGTGGCTGATGCCGACGACGCCGGCCGCGAGGATGCGGCCGAGGCGGTCGTTCGCGGGGCCCGACTTCAGCACCTGTCGGTGCGAGGCCTCGTGCGCGATGAAGGCGATCTGCGTGAGCACCACGCCCAGCGCAGCCGCGATGAGGAGCTGGAACCAGGAGTCCCCGAGCAGCACGGAGCCGACGAGCAGCCCGACGAGGGCCACGCCGAGGCCGACCATGGTCCACGCGTAGAAGCCGACGGTGCGCTCGAGCAGCCCGGCGTCGCGCACGGCGCGCGCGACCTCCCGGAAGTCGGCGCGTGCGGCGCGCTCGGACGGCGGGGTCGTGGTCCGGATCTCGCCGAGCGTGCCCGGCATCGCGGTCGTCGTGGTCATGGTGCCCCTCTCGGGCTCGGCAGCGACTTCCCAGCCCTGAGGGGTCTGCCGATCGATCGATCGGGACCCGGATGCTCAACAGCGTATGGCGTACGCAATTCCGACTGCCGCATACGGCCTGTGGATCGGCGGTGGATCTGCAGGACGGCGCGCGGAGCGGGGACCCGCCGTCGCGACGGGTCCCCGCTGCTCGTCGGTCAGCGCGCGGCGAGCTCCGCGTCGTGCTCGTCGTCAGCCGCATCCTCTGAGGGCGCAGACGCCGGCGACGGCGCCGAGCCGGGCGAGGGGGCCGACATGACCTCCGTCGGCGGCACGGGCGCCGCCCCCGCCTCGGCGATCGGCTGCGCGCCCGGCTCCGAGGCGCGCTTGCGCTTCTCGGGCACGGGGAGGGTGCCCGCCGCACGCAGCGCCTCGTAGTGCGCCATCGCGGCGGCCTGGCGCTCGCCCTCCGCGCCGGTCGCGATGCTGGCCCGCAGGTGCTCGTCGCGGAGCCCGAACGCCGTGACGAGATCGAGCGCGTGCGGACGCAGCTTCTGCAGCAGCCGGTCGATCGTCGAGGTCACGGCTTGCGAGCGGGCGCCCGAGAGCCGGCCCTGCTCGAGGTGCCACGCGGCGTGCTCCTCGATGACCGTGAGCGCGAAGAGGTCGCGGATGTGCGTCATGACCTTGCGCGTCGGCTCCGGCATGCGCGCGAGCGCGGCGTCGAGCGCGTCGTACTGCTGCAGCTCGACCCATGCGCGCGCCGCCTCGATGAGCGCGTGCTGCTCGTCGTTGAACGCCGCTGCCGCGCCCGCCTGGTCCTTGGGTGCGTGGCGCAGGCGGCCCGCGATGTCGGCGACCATCGTCTCGACGCGGTCCTCGAGGAGGTCGCGCTGCACCGCGCGGTCGCGGAGGGCGAGCGACGACTTCTTGACGTTGCGGAGGTCGCGCACGTCCTGGCTGAGGCTGCGCAGCCCGACGAGCGCGGTCGCCCGGTCGAAGAGCTGGTCGGCGGCGAAGCGGGCGATGTCGGCCTTCGACGCGCCCTTGAACTGCTTCGAGAAGTCGCCGAGCAGGCGCTTGCCGACGAGCTGCAGCAGCACGGTGTTGTCGCCCTCGAACGTCACGTAGACGTCGAGGTCGGCGCGCAGCTGCACGAGGCGGTTCTCGGCGAGGAAGCCGGCGCCGCCGCACGCCTCGCGCGCCTCCTGGATGGTGTCGAGCGCCTGCCACGTCGAGAGCGCCTTGAGGCCGGCCGCGAGCGTCTCGAGGTCCTCGCGCTCCTCCGCGGTGTCGGTGCGGCCCGAGAAGACGCCGTCGAACTTCGCGAGCAGGATCTCGTGGGCGTACGACTGCGCGTAGGCCTTGGCGAGGCGCGTGAACAGGCGCCGCTGGTGACGCCGGTAGTCGAGCAGCACCTCCTCGTGCGTCGCGCTCGAGGCGTTGAACTGCCGCCGCTCGCTCGCGTATCGGATGGCGATCGCGAGCGCCGCCTTCTGCGCGACGACCGCGGCACCGTCGAGCGAGACCCGGCCCTGCACGAGCGTGCCGAGCATCGTGAAGAAGCGTCGGCCGGGGCTGTCGATCGGGCTCGAGTAGGTGCCGTCGGGTGCCACATCGCCGTAGCGGTTGAGCAGGCTCGTGCGCGGGATGCGCACGTTCGTGAAGTGGAGGCGGCCGTTGTCGATGCCGTTGAGGCCGCCCTTGACGCCGTCGTCCTCGCCGCCGATCCCGGGCAGGAACGCGCCGTCGTCGTCGCGCAGCGGCACCGAGAACGCATGCACGCCGTGGTCGACGCCCTTCGTGATGAGCTTCGCGAACACCACCGCGTGCTTGCCGTGGAGCGCCGCGTTGCCCAGGTAGTCCTTCCAGGCGCCGCGGAACGGCGTGTGGATCACGAACTCCTCGGTCGCCTCGTCGTACGTCGCGGTGGTCGCGATCGAGGCGACGTCGGAGCCGTGCCCGGTCTCGGTCATCGCGAACGCGCCGGGCAGGTCGAGGCTGATGATCGCCGGCAGCAGCTCGTCGTGGTGCCGCTGCGTGCCGAGGTGGAGCACGGCGGCTCCGAAGAGGCCGTACTGCACGCCCGACTTGATCTGCAGGCTCGGGTCGGCGAGCACGAGCTCCTCGAAGCCCGCGATGTTGCCGCCGTGGTCGTCGCCGCCGCCGAAGCGCGTCGGGAACGCGGCGTGGACCGCGCCGTCGTCGACGAGCGCGTGCATCTGCTCGAGCACGCGCGCGCGGTGCTCGGCCATCGAGAGGTCGTCGAGCCGCTGGTAGCGGGGGTCGGCGACCTTGCGGCGCGCGGCGAGACGGCGCTCGGCCCACGCGCCCAGCAGGTCGCGGCCGAGCCACTCGGCGTCGACCTGCCCCTCGAGTCGCGGCGTCGTGGATCGCTGGCGGTCGGCGCGGTCGCCCATGGTTCCCCCTTCGAGACGGATGCGGCACCACGGTAGGCGGGCACGCGGGGGTCCGCGCGGGGCTTGGACGCGGCCGCAACGAGCGGCGCGGCGGCCCCGCGCGGTCTTGTGCCGAGTCGACAACGACCCGGCACATCCGCTGTCTGGGTCCGCACGTGGAGGTCGCGTGCGCCCTCGCGTGCGTCAGCCTCCGAGCGCGTCGAAGACCGGCTCGCCCGCGATGAGCGTGAGCGCGACCGGCATCGTGCGGAGCGCCGCGGCGAGCGCGTTCGGGTCGTCGTCCGTAGGGATCTCGGCGCCGAGCACGACGAGGTCGGCGGGCTCGCCTGCCTCGATGCGCGTGCGGCTCGAGGCGTCGATCGCCTGCGCGAGGGTGAGCGCCTCCTCGGGCTGCCACGGCAGCTCGTCGCCGCGCGTGCGGGTGACGGCGGTCGCGATCCCGAGCCACGGGTCGAGCGGCGTGACGGGCGCGTCGGAGCCGAGCACGACCCGCACGCCCGCGTCGACGAGCGAGCGCAGCCGGTAGGCGTCGCGGCTCCGGTCGGCCCAGAGCGCCGCGATGAGCTCGCGGTCGTCGAGCGCGTGCTCGGGCTGCACGGACGCGACGATGCCGAGCGTCGCCATGCGCGGGATGTCGACCCCCGCGACGAGCTGCGCGTGCTCGATGCGGCCGGGCACCCCGGCGCGCTCGAACGCGTCGATCGCCGCCGTCACGGCGGCATCGCCGATCGCGTGCACGGTCGCCTCGATGCCGAGCTGCGTCGCGCGGGCGAGCAGGCGGTCGAGCTCGGCATCGTCGACGTTGCGCACGCCCGTGCCGAACTCGCCGCCGTCGGCCTCGGCGCCGGAGGTGCCGTACGGATGCGCGGTCCAGGCCGTGCGGGTGCCGAGCGAGCCGTCGGAGATGACCTTGAGCCGCCCGGCGCGCACCCGATCCGCGATCGGGTCGCCGGTGCGGAGCCCCCGCTCGGCCGCGAGCTCGAGGTCCTTCGCGTAGATGCCCGCCTCGACGCGGGTGGGCGTCGGGCGCCCGCCGCGCATCCACTGCCCGACCGCGTCGTCGAACTCGAGGTCGACGATGCCCACGACCCCGCGCTCGGCCGCGGCGCGGAGCGCGTCGACCACCTGGCGGTCGAGCTCGGCGGGGTCGAGCATCGCCTCGAGGGCGCCGAGCGCGGCGAACGCCGGCTCCTCCCGCAGGAGCGCGCCCTCGAGCCGGTCGATGCCCAGCCGCTCGAGCATCGCGCTGTTGGGCCACGAGCAGTGCACGTCGCTCGAGACGACGAGGGTCGGGAGCGAGCCGGTCGCCGCATCGAGCTGCGCGAGCGTCGGGGCGGCGGGCCACAGGCCGTCGCGCATCCCCACGAGCACGAGAGGGTCGGGTCCGCGGTGCGCGGCGGCGGCGGCTCGCGCGATCGCGGCCGCGTCGTCGGCGGAGGACGCGCCGATGACGCTCGGGCGGGTGCGGTGCCGCGCCCACTGGCTCATGTGCGTGTGCTCGTCCCAGAGGCCAGCGATCACGGTGGCGCCCTCGAGGTCGCGGCGCTCCCCCGTCGACGGCGTCGAGCCCGCGGGGCTCACGCGCTCGATCTCGCCGTCGACGATGTCGATGTCGGTGAGGGAGCCGTCGAGGAGGCGGGCATTGGCGAGGCGCATGGCTCCATTGTGCGGTGGCGGCGCGCGTTCGCCGGACGCGCCGCGCACCGCGCCGCGTGCAGCGGGCCGGGGCAGGCGGCTCGGTCAGTGCGCCGCGCGGGGCTCGCGCCGCCGCGCGATCCGCTCGAGGTCCGGCTTGCGGCGCGGCTCGCGCTGGACGATGAGCACGACCACGGTTGCGATCGAGCCGATCGCGGCGATGACGCCCACGATCACGATCCACGTCGGGTCGGATGCGACGGAGCTGAACCACGGTTCCATGCATCGATGGTGCGCGCGCTGCCCGCGGCGCGGAAGAGGCGGATTCGGGATGGCCGCGAGCGCTCGGCGTCAGCGAGCGGGGAGCGCCGCCGCCCAGATGGCGGCGCCGACCGGCTCCGACATCTGCGGGGCGAGGCCGTTGCCGGGAGCGTCGAGGCGGTGCGCGACGCGCTCCTCGACGGCGACCGCGAGGCGGCGCGCCTCTCGGTCGAGCTCGCGGTCGAGCTCGCGGTCGCGGAGCCGCGCGAGCCGCTCAGGGTCGGCGGCGACGCGCGGGGCGCGCTGCGTGACGAGCGCGTGGACGGTGGCGGTGCTGGCGATGACGCCGATGGCGATGGCGAGGATGAGGAGGATGGTCATGGCAGGAAGTCTGCGCTTGCCAAGATCGTGCCACGAGTGGCAGACTCGTCATTGCTCGACAAGATCCTGCCAATCGCCCGTCCGGAGGAGCTCCCATGCTGAAGGTCGCGTGCATCGTGGACGACGACACGAGCGTCTTCGAGCTCGCGGTCGCCGCCGAGGTCTTCGGCTACGACCGCACCGATCGCGGCGTGCCGCGCAACGACTTCCGGGTTGTCACGCCGACGCCCGGCCCGGTGCGGCTCTCGGGCGGCCTCGGCATGCCCGTCATGGTCGAGCACGGCCTCGACTTCGCCGACGAGGCCGACCTCGTCATCGTCACCCCCTACGCGCAGTGCGAGTACGACGGCGAGTGCTCGCTCAGCATCGCGCGCGTGCTGCAGCGCGCGGTCGCGCGCGAGGCGCGCGTGCTCACGCTCTGCTCGGGCGCGTTCGTCGCCGCGAAGGCGGGGATCCTCGACGGCCGGCGGGCGACGACGCACTGGGCGCACATCGACGACCTCGCCGCGCAGTTCCCCCAGATCGAGCTCGAGCGCGACGCGCTGTGGGTCGACGACGGCACGGTGACGACGAGCGCCGGCACCGCCGCGGCGATCGACGCGTCGCTGCACGTCGTGCGCGAGATCCACGGCGCGCAGGCCGCCGCGATCATCGCCCGCTCGATGGTCGTGCCGCCGCTGCGCGACGGCGGCCAGTCGCAGTTCGCGGTCGGGCCCGTCGCCGAGCAGCGGGCCGAGACGCTCGCGCCCCTCATCGACTGGATCGTCGCGAACCTCGAGCTCGAGCACACCGTCGCTTCGCTCGCCCGTCGCGCGAACCTGTCGGAGCGCACCTTCGCCCGGCGCTTCCGCGAGGAGCTCGGCACGACGCCCGCGGCGTGGCTCACGTCGCAGCGCGTGCAGCGCGCGCAAGCGCTCCTCGAGGCGACCGACCTCGGGCTCGACGCCGTCGCCCAGCAGGCGGGCTTCGGCACGGCGGCGCTCCTGCGCCACCACTTCACGCGGCAGCTGCGGGTGTCGCCGTCGGCCTACCGCCGGCGCTTCGCGGTGCCGGCGGGCGCGGCAGCGACCGTCACGAGCTAGCGCAGCGGCGGGCCGCTCAGCCGAGCGCGCTCCAGCCGGCCGGCATGAAGCCCTCCGCCTCGAGCACGAAGCGGCCGATCGGCGTCGGCGGCCGCTTCTGGACCTTCGCGGTCGAGGAGCGCAGCTCGGCGAAGGGCTTGCCGTACACCGTGACCTCCCGCTGCGCGCCGAAGTCCTCGCCCGGTCGCGGCATCGGGATGGTGAGGGCTCGCCCCTGGGCCCAGGCCGGCAGCCGGGAGCCGAGCGGCTCGAGCGCGATCGCGCGCTTGTCGGGGTAGAGGAACCCGCCGCACGCGAGCGGCGGCCCGCCGTCGATCGGGGTGACCCACCGCATCCACTCGCCCGGGTCGAAGTCGGGCAGCGGCGCGGGGGCCGCCTGCTCGATGGCCGCACGGGAGCCGACGAGCCACCGCTCGTACGGCTCGTCGGGGTAGCCGGCGTAGAGGTACAGCTGCAGCTCCTGCGCCGCCTCGCCCGCAGCGGTGTCGAGCACCGCCGCGTCGTAGATGCCCCGATGCAGCGAGCTGCCGTAGACGGATGCGGCGTGGAGCCACACGAGTCCGGTCTCGTCGTCGACGCCGAGCTCGACGCGGAAGGCGCGGGCCTGCTCGTCGAGCGCCCACGGCCCGAACGGGTCGAGCTCGATCTCGCGCTCGCCCTCGCGCTGCGGCGGCGACCCATCGATCTCGAGGTCCTCGCGGTCCTCGACGATGCTCAGGTCGAAGTCGTCCCACTCCCATGACTCGTCGTACGTGACGTCCTCCCGCACGGCGGCGCCGGGCGGCTCCTCCTCGAGCTGCACGACCACCGACCAGCCGCCCTCGTCGAGCTCCAGGTCGTCGGGGCTCGCCTCACGCTCGTGCTGTAGACGCCGGCGGGGAACTCGCCCACGCGCTGCGCGAAGCGCACGTACGTGCGCACGTCGGCCGTCGGGACGTTCGAGAGCCCGACCCGCGCGATGTCGCCGCGCCGGGTCTCGAGGTAGCCGGTCACGGGGAAGTCGAGCTGCTCCACGGTGCGCGTCACGGGTTCACCGTACCGAGCACGGCGCCGGGTCGGTGCGAGTACCGTGGGCCGCCACGGTGAGGAGGCTCCCATGCGCATCGTCGTCGTCGGCGCGACCGGCAACGTCGGCACGGCCCTGCTGCGCCGCCTGCACGCGGCGCCCGAGGTCGACTCGATCGTCGGCGTCGCCCGGCACTGGCCCGAGCGCGGGGGCGAGCCCTACGACGGCGTCGAGTGGCACCGGGCGGACGTCTCCGCGCCCGGCGACCGGCCGAAGCTCGTCCAGGCGATGCTCGGCGCCGACGCGGTCGTGCACCTCGCCTGGATCATCCGCCCCAATCGCGACGAGGCGATGCTGCGCGCGGTGAACGTCGAGGGATCCCGCCGCGTCTTCGAGGCGTCGGCCGCGGCCGGCGTGCCGCACCTCGTGCACGCGTCGAGCATCGGCGCCTACGGACGGCCCGACGGCCGCTCCCCCGGCCGGGCTCCCGTCGACGAGTCGTTCCCCCGTCACGGCGCGCCGGCCTCGCACTACGGCCGCCAGAAGAGCGAGGTCGAGCGCATCCTCGACGAGCACGAGCGGGCGCACCTCGAGCAGGTGGTCGCGCGGCTCCGGCCCGGGCTCATCTTCCAGGCGGAGGCCGGCCCCGAGATCCGCGACTACTTCCTCGGCGCGCTCGCGCTCCGCCCGGCGCTGCGGGCGCTGCGGCCGCTCCGGCTGCCGGCGCTGCCGTGGCCCGCGGGCATCGTCGCGCAGGCGGTGCACGCCGACGACGTCGCGGATGCGTACTGGCGCGTCGTGCGGGAGCGCGCCGCCGGCGCGTTCAACGTCGCCGCTCCCCCGGTGGTCGGACCGCACCAGATCGGGCGCCTCGTGGGCGCGCGGCTGTGGGTGCCGGTGCCGGTGCCCGTGGTCCGGGCGCTCGTCGCCGCCTCGTACCGGCTGCGGCTGCAGCCGACGGACCCGGGGTGGGTCGACATGGCGCGCGTGACGCCCGTGATGGCCACCGACCGCATCCGCGCGCTCGGCTGGTCGCCGCGGCGCTCGTCGACCGAGGCGATCGCCGAGATGGCGTCGCGCCTCGGCGAGCGCGGCGGCCTCGGCAACGCCGAGCACCGCTCCCGCAGCCCGCTCGAGTAGCGCGCGGCCTCAGTCGAGCAGCGCGCCCGAGCCGGGCGGGAGGGTCAGCTCGTCGCCGACCGCGACGTCGGGGTGCGTCTGGAAGCGCAGCCGCCGCTTCATGACCGGAACCGCCTGCGGCTCGCGACCGACGTTGATGACGATCTCCACCGCATCCGCCGTGCCCGCGCGCCGCACGAGGCGCAGCACGCGCCGCTCCTCATCGACCTCGACGCGGTTGCGCGCGTAGTGCGGTTCGGTGAGCGCCTCGAGCTCGCGCCGGAGCGCCGCGAGCTGCCGGTAGCCCTCGAGCACGCGCGCGTGGCGGCCGCCCTCCGGCTCCGACCAGTCGAGCCTCGAGCGCTCGAAGGTCGCAGGATCCTGCGGGTCCGGCACGACCGCCGGGTCCCAGCCCATCCGCTCGAACTCCTCGAGCCGCCCCTCGGCGGTCGCCTTGCCGAGCTCGGGCTCGGGGTGCGACGTGAAGAACTGGAACGGGGTCGACGCCGCCCACTCCTCGCCCATGAAGAGCATCGGCGTGAAGGGCCCGGCGTAGAGCAGCAGCGCCGCGCACAGCAGCTGCGACTCGTCGAGGGCCTCGGTGATGCGGTCGCCGCGCGCGCGGTTGCCGATCTGGTCGTGGTTCTGCGCCGCGACGACGAGGCGCCACGAGAGCGAGCGCTCGAGGTCGATCGGATGCCCGTGGTCGCGCCCGCGGAACGACGAGTAGGTGCCGTCGTGGAAGAAGCCGCGCTCGAGCGCCTTCGCGAGCGCCGACAGCGGCGCGAAGTCGGCGTAGTAGCCCTCGGTCTCGCCGGTGAGCGCGACGTGCACGCCGTGGTGGAAGTCGTCGGACCACTGGGCGTCGAGGCCGTAGCCGCCGCCCTCGCGGGGCGTGATGAGCCTCGGGTCGTTGAGGTCGCTCTCGGCGATGAGCTCGAGCGGGCGGCCGAGGTGCGCTGCGAGCGCCGCCGTCTCGATCGCCATCTCCTCGAGGAGGTGCACCTCGGACTCGTCGTGCAGCGCGTGCACCGCGTCGAGCCGCAGCGCGTCGACGTGCATCTCCTCGAACCAGAAGCGCACGTTGTCGAGGATGTGCCGGCGCACCGCCGGCTCGGCGAGGTTGATGTGCTCGCCCCACGTCGAGCGACCCTCGCTCGAGAGGTAGGGGCCGAAGAGCGGCAGGTAGTTGCCGGAGGGGCCGAGGTGGTTGTGCACGACGTCCTGCACGACCGCGAGGCCCGCGCCGTGCGCGGCGTCGACGAAGCGCTGGTAGGCGTCGGGGCCGCCGTAGCCCTCATGCACTGCGAACCACGCGACGCCGTCGTACCCCCAGTTGTGGGTGCCGTTGAAGCCGTTCATCGGCAGCAGCTCGACGTGCGTCACGCCGATGCCGCGCAGGTGCTCGAGCTTCGCGGCGGCGGCGTCGAGCGTGCCCTCGGGCGTGAACGTGCCGACGTGCAGCTCGTAGATGACGCCGCCCGCGATCGGTCGGCCGCGCCAGTCGCCGTCGCTCCAGCGGTGGGCGGATGCGTCCCACACGCGGGAGGGCTCGTGGACGCCGCGGGGCTGCCGGCGGCTGCGCGGGTCCGGGCGGATCGCGACGTCGTCGTCGATCTGGAAGCCGTAGTCGCCGGCCGGCGCGAGCGCGTGCCACCAGCCGCCCTCGCCGCGCGCCATCTCGACGCTCTCGCCCTCGGCGACCACGCGCATCCGCGTCGCCTTCGGTGCCCAGACCCCGTACTCGTGCAGCTCGCTCACGCGCCCGATCCTCGCATCGGCGCCTCCGAGCCAGGTGAGCGCGCGGGGCCGTCGCCGACCGCTGCACTCGCACCCGCGCGGTGCGGGCGTGCCGGGGCCGGCGCCGACCGGTGCGCTCGCGCCCGCGGGGTGCAGG
>NZ_JANQCH010000129.1 GCF_024723325.1 Agrococcus sp. HG114 | reverse complement strand
GCGCCGCACGCCGAGCAGGTCGCGGTATCGCCGCGGGAGGCTCGCGACCGCCGCCGCGAACAGCACCCGGTAGCCGAGCGCCGCCGCGCCCCGCATGGGCGGCCGGCGGAGGAACGCGACGACCTCGCGCACCCGCGCGTCGCCGCGCAGCTCGCCCCGCTCGAGGTAGCCGTCGAGCTGCTCGCGCAGCTGCGCCTCGGTCTCGGGCGGCGCCGCGACGCCCATGAGCCTGCCGGCGATCGCCCACTCGCGCACGTACGCGTCCGCGCCGCCCGGGATCCGGTCCCGGCGACGTCCCCGGCCCCAGATCCGCTGGTTCGTGAGGAAGGCGTCCGTGAACGCGAGGTGGACCCATGCCGCGAGCCCCGGGTCGTCCGCGCGGTACGGGCTCGGGGCGCCGCTCCCGTCGACGTAGGAGCCCTGCACGCGCGCGTGCAGCCGCGCGACGCGCGCGGTCTCCCGGCGCGCCTGGGCGGTCGAGCCGTAGGTCACGCAGATCACCCAGCGGACCGTGCCGGCGAGGCGGCCGAGCGGGTCGCTGCGGTAGGCGGACCAGTCGTGGACGCCCGCCATCGGGCCGGGGTGCAGGGCCTGCAGCAGGAGCGCCCGGATGCCGGCGATGAGCGTCGCCATGCTCGCGTGCACCGTCCAGGCGGCGCCGTGCTCGGGGAACAGCCCGGCGTCGTCGCCCTCGGCGAGGTCGCGCACCCACGCCGGCGCACCGTCGGGCTCGCCCGTGAGCGCGGTCAGCAGCCGCGCGCGGAGCGCCGCCCCGGGGGCCTGCGCGCCGTTCAGCCCGTCACCTCGAGCTCGACGCGCATGGTGCCCGAGTGCGGATCGCACACGATCGTGTATGTGCCGGGCTCGAGCGACACCTCGACGGTCGACTCGTCGCTGCCGCGGACCTCGGTGGCCTCGTCGACCCCGCCGGGTCCGGAGATGCGGATGTTGTGGATGTCGGAGCGGTCGGAGAAGGTGAGCGAGTAGTCGCCCGCCGGCAGGGTCGTCACCGGGCTGCCGGAGGCGTCGAGCAGCGCGATGGCGTAGGCGTCGGGATCGTCCGCGGTGCCCACCATGCCGGTGAGCTCGGTCGATCCGGCGGAGTCGGGCGACGAGCCCGGCGCGGTCGGCAGGGGAGCGGTGCTCGCCGCGGGGGCTGCGGATCCGTCCGCCGCAGGCGGTGCCGATCCGCCCGTGCAGCCGACGAGGTTCGCCGCCGCGAGCAGCGCGAGGGCGGCGACGGCAGCGGTGGGGGAGCGATGCACGATGGCCTCCGGGGCGGGTGCGACGGCAGGTGTGGCGCTGAGCGTAGACCTGCTCGGCCATCGGTGCCAGCGCTCGGGCGCGGCGACCCGGTCGAAGTCGATGCGGTCGCGCGATCGCGCCTTGCCGCGAGCGCGGATCGGAGCAGGATGGAGTCGACCGGCGCGCGGGGCGCGGGGGAGATGAGCGGGGCCGTGCGCAGCGATGCGGGGCAGTCGGGCTTCCACCGCCCGGCCGTGCGCGTGCCGCTCGCGCTCATCGAGGGCTTCGTCGCGCTCACGGCCTTCGCGGGCGGGGCGGCGCTCGTCGTGGGGAGCCTCGAACCGAGCCGTCTACTTCGCCGCCGGGGTCGCGGAGCTCGGCCTCGTGCTGCTCGGGCTGGGCGTGCTGCGTCCGATCACGTCCCGTCGCGCTGGAGCGTCGAGAGCGGGCCGGTGATCGGCTCTCCGGACACGCGCACGGTGCGGTGGGTGTCGACCGCGACGACGAGCGCGAGGATCATGAGCGCGAGCCCGACCGAGGCGAGCACGTCGGTGAGCCAGTGGTAGCCGAGGTAGAGCCGGCTGAACACCTGGGCGACGATGCCGAACGCCGCGATGGCGAGCAGCCCGACGCGGACGCCGAGCTGGCGGTCGCGGGAGCCGACGAGGTACGCGGTGATGAGCAGGAAGTCGGATGCGCCGAGCACGTGCCCCGAGGGGAACGAGAACGTGTGGTCCGCGCCGAGCACCATGAGATCGAGGGGAGGCCTGGGGTGCTGCACGAGCGGCGCGATCGCGAGCGCGAGCGCCACACCGAGCGCCATGCCGCACGCGAGCACGAGCGGGCGCCAGGCATGGGTCGCGAACAGCAGCCACGCGGCGGTGACGACCGCGACGATGACCGGCATGGCGACCGGTCCGAACACGAAGGCGAGCACGGTCATCGTCACCGTCTCGGCGTCGTCCCGCGCCGCGACGAACCAGCGCATGACCGGCTCGTCGAGCAGCGCGACCCCGGAGCCGGTGAGCACCGAGATGAGCATCGTGCCGAAGATCGCGGCGCCGACGAGCGCGAGCGCGATCGCGAACGCGTAGAGCGCCCGGCGCTCGCGGCGCTCGACGTAGCGCTCCTCGACGACGAACTTGCGGCGCCACCAGGCGGCCTCGAACGGCTTGAGGTCGGAGGCGCGCGTGGTCACCGCCACAGCGTAGAGCCCGATGGTCGTGGGACGCCGCAGGGGAGCCCGACCACCGCGGTGCGCTCGCGTTTTCGGACATAATGTGCACTATCGGCGGTCGAGGTCGACGCCGGACGGGGTGGCCGACCGGCCGCCTCAGCGCTGCGCGAGCGCTCCGAGCCGATCGCCGGTGACGCGCTGCGTCGTCCACTCGTCGAGGGGCTCCGCGCCGATCGCGCGGTAGAAGCCGATCGCCGGCTCGTTCCAGTCGAGCACCGTCCACTCAAGGCGCCGGTAGCCGCGCTCGACGCACTCGGCTGCGAGCGCCGCGATGAGCGCAGCGCCGTAGCCGCGGCCGCGCTCCGCGTCGTCGACGTACAGGTCCTCGAGCCAGATCCCGTGCGTCCCGGTCCACGTCGAGTACGTGAGGAACCAGATCGCGATGCCCACGATCGCGCCGTCGCGCTCGACGACGTGCGCGAACACCTTCGGGTCGTCGCCGAAGAGCATCGCCGTGAGCATCCCCTCGGTGTTCTCCACCGCATCCGGTTCGCGCTCGTAGACCGCGAGCGCCTGGATGAGCGCGAGGATGCCCGGCTCGTCGCCGGGTCGGGCCGGGCGCAGCTGCGCGCCGCCGGGAAGGCTGCGGGAGGTCACCGTCGGAGCCTATGCCCCGTGCTGCGCGCCGGCCGCGTCGTCGTGCTCGTCGACGTGCTCGACCGCAGCCACCATGCGCTCGAGGAAGCCAGCGACCGCCGAGGTCTGCTCGTCGTCCATCCCGTCGATGACGTCGATCATCCTGCGGTGCATCGCGCCCAGCGTCGCCCGCACCTCGCTGTCGGTGTCGGTCGTCGGCACGACGATCGTGGCCCGCCGGTCGTCCGGGTGCGGCTCGCGGCGCACGTGCCCGCTCCTGACGAGCCGGTCGACGAGCGCCGTCACCGACGGGGACGCGAGCCCGAGCGCGGACGCGAGGTCGCGCTGCCGCAGCACCTCGCCGCGCCGCTCCGCCTGCAGCAGCAGGCGCAGCGCGAGCAGGTCCGTCTCGCCCATGCCCATCGACGACCGGGTGCGGGCGCGCATCGCCGCCTCCGCGGCGCGGTACCGCCGGAGCAGGTTGAGCACGTCGACGCTCGTGGGCCTGCGGTGCTCGGGGTACCAGTACCCGGAGCTCCTGCGCCCGCCCTGCTCGACCTGCGTCATCCGCCCCTCCCCGGCTTCGCCAACGATCCGGGCACCACTCTACCGTTCGAGCGTGATACATTTCGATCGTCGAACTAATGATCGCGACGAAGGAGCAGGACATGACCGACACGCTGGCCCGTCCCGCACCCGGCGCGCTCGACCCGGAGCACCCGAGCGCGACCCGCTCGATGCCTGCTCCCGCCCCCATCGCGTGGGCGTCCCCGGGCGCCGGACTCTGGGTCGCGAGCCGCTCCGGCCGCGAGGGCACGACGTTCCTCGGCTTCGTCGAGGAGACGCTCGGCGAGTTCGTCGCGGTCGACGGGGGGGTCGCACCCCTGGCCCGCTCGGGCGCCCCCGGCGCGGGCCGGGCGCCGTCCGCGAGCGGGCGGCCCCCCCCCGCCATGACGACCGGCCCGATCCCGTGGGTCGAGGCAGGGGCGCGCGTGGTCGCCCCGTCGCGCCTGCGGTTCGGCTGATCCGGCGCAGGGACGTCAGCGAGCGGCGGCGACGCTCCCCCGCACTCGAGCGGCCCGCGCGGCCGTCGCCGCGCGCAGCGCGGCGGTCAGCGCTCCGACGCGCGCCCGACGAGCGAGCGGAGCACGAGGAACACGACGACGGCGACGACCGCGACGATCGCGAGCTTCCCGATGAACCACAGCAGGCTGAAGACGACGTCGACGAGGATCCACGCGACGATGACGGCGAGGATCGCGCAGACGACTGCCCAAGCGGTGCGGCTCATGCTCCGAGGCTAGACGACGCGGGCCCCGGCGAGCGCGCCGAGCAGGTCGGCGGCGAGGTCGTCGATGTGCTCGATCCCGACCGAGAGCCGGATGAGCCCCTCCGGGATCGTCGGCGCCTCGGTCGCCCAGCGACGGCGCCGCTCGAGCGTCGACTCGACGCCGCCGAGGCTCGTCGCCGGGATCCAGAGCCGCACGCGCTCGACCACCCGGTCGGCGGCCGCGGCGTCCTCGAGCACGAGCGCGAGCACGGTGCCGAAGCCGGGGTCGCGCACCTCCACCACGCCGGGCGCCGCCCGGAGCCGCACGGCGAGCTCGCGCGCGTTCGCCGACGCGCGCTCGAGCCGCACCGCGAGCGTGCGCAGCCCGCGCACCGCGAGGAACGCCTCCATGGGGCCGGGGATGGCCCCGTGCATGCCGCGGTGGTGGCGGATGCGCTCCGCGAGCTCCGGGGCGTCCGTCACGACGGCGCCGAGCACGACGTCGCTGTGGCCCGCGATGAGCTTCGTGACCGAGTGGACGACGACGTCGGCGCCCTGGCCGAGCGGGCGCTGGAGCAGCGGTGTCGCGAAGGTGCTGTCGACGACGCTCAGCGCGCCGGCCGCGCGTGCCGATGCGGCGAGCCGCTCGATGTCGGCGACCTCGAGGGCGGGGTTCGTCGGCGACTCGATCCACACCATCGCCGCGCCGGGCATCGCGGCCTCGACCGCGTCGGCGTCGGCGATGTCGACCCGGCGCACCTCGAGCCGCCCCGCCGCCGCCTCGCCGTCGAGCAGGGCGAGCGTGTGCTGGTAGGCGTGCTGCGGCACGACGATGGCGCTCCCCGGCTCGACGAGCGCGACCACCGCGCTCACGGCCGCCATGCCGCTCGCGAACGAGACGCACTCGCCGCCCTCGAGCGCGCCGAGCGCGTCCTCGAGCGCCGTCCACGACGGGTTGCCGTAGCGCGCGTACTCGAGGTCGCCGCCCGCGACGAACGCGCTCGCGAACGTCACGGGCTCGTTGAGCGGTCCCGAGGGGACGTGCGGGGGCCGGCCCGCGCTCACGACGACGGTCTCGGGGCGCAAGCGCTGCTCTGGCATGCCGCAATCCTGCCATCGCCGCGACGCCCGCTCGCGCAGGCGCCGTGTCGGCGGCGACCGCTAGCGTTCGGTGCGTGGGGACGATCCGCACCATCGGCCGCGATGAGGCGCGCCGCATCGCGGTGCGCGCGCAGCTCCTCGACGCCGACCGGGCGTTCGTCGACGGCTCGGACGCGCTCGCCGACGTCGTCGCACAGCTCACGCTGCTGCCGCTCAACCCGACCGACATCGTGTGCCCGTCCGCCGAGCACATCGCCCGCACGCGCATCCCCGGGCTCGCGCCGGACGACGTGCGTCGGGCGGTCGAGGTCGAGCAGTCGCTCGTCGAGCACCTCGGCCCGCACCGCCACCCGATGGAGGCGTGGGCGATCGGCCTGCGCGCGATGCGGGACCTGCCGTGGCTCACCGCGATCGGCCGCGACCCGGAGGCGGTCGGCGCGGGGTCGCGCGCGTGGCTCGACGCGAACCGCGGCTTCCGGGAGCGCGTGCTCGAGCAGCTCAGGCTCGACGGCCCCCTCCCCCAGGACGAGATCGCCGACACCGCCGACGTCCCGTTCCGCTCGAGCGGCTGGAACACCGGTCGCGACGTCGCCATGATGCTCGAGCTGCTGCAGGTCCGGTGCGAGGTCGCCGTGTCCGAGCGGCTCGGGCAGCAGCGGGTGTGGGACCTCGCGGAGCGCGTGCTGCCGCCCGTGGAGCCGAGCGCCCTCGCGGATGCGCAGGCGACGTGGCGGCGCCGATGGCTGCGCTCGCTCGGCGTCGCGCGCGCGACGCACCTCGGCGACGAGGGCGAGCCGGTGCGGATCGACGGCGCGGGCGGCCTCTGGCGGCTCGACCCGGGCGCGACGGCGGAGGGGTTCGCGGGCCGCGTCGCGCTGCTGTCGCCCCTCGACCGGCTCATCGCCGACCGGCGGCGCATGCGCGAGCTGTGGGGCTTCGAGTACGCGCTCGAGCAGTACACGCCGGCCGCGAGGCGTCGCTGGGGCGTGCACGCGCTGCCGGTCCTCGACGGCGAGCGGCTCGTCGGCAAGGTCGACGCGTGCAGCGACCGCGACGCGGGCGCGCTCCGCGTCGCGCGCATCCACTGGGACGCCGCCCCGGACGCGCGGCTGCGGCGCGCGGTGCGCGACGAGCTGGAGTCGTTCGCGGCGTTCCTCGG